>NZ_JADYVZ010000228.1:0-394 GCF_020194195.1 Bradyrhizobium sp. BRP19
GTTCCTGGCCAGCGACAGTTCGGCGCCGAGGACGTGCAGCTCTTCCAGATAGAAGCTCAATATCCGGCTCGACTGCAGCCGCAGCGTGCCGCGCATGACGTCGGCGGTGACGAACGGGTTGCCGTCGCGGTCGCCGCCGATCCAGCTTCCCATCTTCAGGAACGACGCGAGCTCGCCCGGCTCGCCGCCCTCCTTGTTGAGCCGGTCCTCCAGCGCGCAATGCAGGCGCGGCACCTCGTGGAGGAAGGTGTAATCGTAGAACGACAGCCCGTTGGTGACTTCGTCCAGCACCGTGAGCTTGGTCCGGCGCAACAGATTGGTCTGCCACAGCGTCACCACGGCGCGGCGAAGCTGCTCGTCGCTGGCCTCGCCCTCCTCCGGCGTCATCTGCAGC
>NZ_JADYVZ010000229.1:0-394 GCF_020194195.1 Bradyrhizobium sp. BRP19
CGCGAGGTCATCCCAAGACTTCATCGCGGCATCACCGCCCAGCGCACCTATGACGATCAGTATTGGGCCAAGCTGACGCCGGCGCAGCGCGACAGCATGCTGTATCTGCGCCACGGCTTTCGCACCGAGCCGCACTTCGTCGCCTACTGGGTCAACCAGTTGCCGGCGGCGGCACCGTGGATCGCCCGCAACCTGTTCGGCTGCCCGCTTCTGGCCTGGACCGTGCGCACGCCGGAGCAGCGCGCGAAAGCGGCGCGCTATGCCGATCAGATGATCTTCGAAGGTTTCACACCGGGAACCTGAGATGTGGCTGGCGGCCTTGAAGTCGGCATTGCGATGCACGATCTTTGCAAGGCGTTGGTCACCATGGGCGATGGCCGCTCGCACAGGGGAC
>NZ_JADYVZ010000230.1:0-393 GCF_020194195.1 Bradyrhizobium sp. BRP19
CCAGAGACAGCGTCCAGTCGGTGCCGGCCCAGACCGGATCGACGATGTTCGACACCGGCTTTGCCGAGGCGGCGGTCGGAGCGGCATCGCCGTCCGGCAGCAGGCCGATATCTTCAGGGCGCTTGCGCAGCAGCAGATTGATCGGCGCGAGCACGACCAGCACCAGGATGCCGATCGCGGTGCAGGCGGTGCGCCAGCCGGTCTGCTCGATCATGTGCTGCGCCCACGGCAGCAGAGTGACCGAGCCGATGCCGACGCCGGCGAAGGCGATCACGATCGCCAGACCGCGGCGGCGGATAAACCAGTTCGGCAGGAAAAACGATTGACCGGAATAGCCGAGGCAGACACTGCCGGCGCCGACGAGAACGCCGATGCTCAGATACAGATGCCAGG
>NZ_JADYVZ010000231.1:0-393 GCF_020194195.1 Bradyrhizobium sp. BRP19
GGGTACGACGATGCGCGCGCCGCTTTGATGGACGTGATCGCTGACAAGCTCGCGAAGGAAGCGGACAGCCGACAGACGGCCGTCGACAAGGTCGCGTCCCTCGCCAGGCGTGTGAAATGGCTCCGGGCGGCGAAGCTCGCAGCGACCTCGGCCGCCTCGATCTACTTCGGGGTACCCCCGGTCGGGGCTGTCGGCGAGATCTTCGAGCTCGGCAGGAAGGTCTGGACCGAAGGCATCGGAAAGGAAACTGGTGACGCCGCCAAGAAGGCCGCGACGGACGCGGCGCGGGAGGGCGGCGAATTGCTGAAACCGAAGGAGGAAACGTCCCTCCAAAGGAGATTCAGGCGCTGCGCGACGCGTTCGAGCAGGCTCTCGAGGAGCTCGGGATCACGT
>NZ_JADYVZ010000232.1:0-392 GCF_020194195.1 Bradyrhizobium sp. BRP19
AGGCCAAGCTCGCCGAGCTGCGCGGCCAGGGCGAGGGACCGGTGATCCAGATCGCGGAAGGGCCGGTGCTGGCTTACAAGGCGGGCAGCAAGAAACAGCCGGCGGTGGCGCCGGAAGATCCGCGCGTGCCGCAGCTCCGTGCCAAGCTCGGCGTCAGCGACAATCCGGACGACACGCGCTACGACGCCAAGGTCGCCGAAGCCGTGCGCAAATTCCAGCAGAGCGCCGAGCTGAAGCCCACCGGCGTGCTCGACGATCGCACCGTGAAGGCGATCAACAGCCCGAAGCGCGACAAGCAGATCGACACCGTCATCGTCAACATGGAGCGCTGGCGCTGGCTGCCGCGCCAGCTCGGCGCGGCCTCTCTCGGCAACGCCTATGTCATCCTAAAC
>NZ_JADYVZ010000233.1:0-392 GCF_020194195.1 Bradyrhizobium sp. BRP19
GCATGAAGTCCTCGCCGCGCGCCATCTCCTCGGCATCGTCGACGTCGCAGACCAGCGAGCAATGGAAATTGCCGTCGCCGACATGGCCGACGATCGGCGACAGCAGATTGAGCCGCTTCAGATCCTCTTCGGTTTCGGTGACGCAATCGGCCAATCGCGAGATCGGCACGCAGACGTCGGTCGCGACCACGCCGGAGCCGGGCCGCAGCGCCTTCACCGACCAATAAGCGTCATGCCGCGCCTGCCAGAGCTTGGTGCGGTCCTCGGGCCTGGTGGTCCAGGTGAAGCCGAGGCCACCGCATTCGGAGGCGATCTCCTTGAAGTTCTTCGATTGCTCGGCGACCTCGGCCTCGCTGCCGTGGAACTCGAGCAGCAGCAGCGGCGTCTCCGGC
>NZ_JADYVZ010000234.1:0-391 GCF_020194195.1 Bradyrhizobium sp. BRP19
ATCGTCAAGGACGTGGTGGTGCCGGAAGAATGGACCCTGATCCGCGGTGGTCCGGCGAGCCTCGATGCGCCGATCTACCGCTATCCCTCGCTTTGTTTCGCAGCGCAGGTGCTGGCGATCGTCGGCATCGGCGTGGCGCGTTCGGCGCTGGACGACGTGATCGCGATGGCCGGCAGCCGCGCCTCGATCACCGGCGCGCCCGTGATGGCCGATCGCGGCTATGTCCAGCTCGAAGTTGCACGAGCCGAGGCGATGCTGCGTTCGGCGCGCAGCTTCTTCTATGACGCAACCGACGCGCTGTGGAGCGAAGTGCTCGCAGGCGCGCCGACGCAAAAGACGATGACGCTGATGCGGCTTGCGGCCACCAACGCCGCCCGCTGCGGTGCAGAGG
>NZ_JADYVZ010000235.1:0-391 GCF_020194195.1 Bradyrhizobium sp. BRP19
CACGTTGGCGCTGGGCCTCCCAGACTCGTTTGCCCGGCGCGTGGCTCGCAACACGCAGCTTCTGCTGCTGGAGGAAAGCAATCTTGCCAAGGTTAGCGATCCTGCCGCAGGTGCTGGCGGCATTGAGGCGCTAACAACGGAGCTTTGCGACGCGTCCTGGAAGAGTTTCCAAGAGACTGAAAATGCGGGCGGCATCTTTGCGGCTCTCCAGCAGGGAACGCTTCAGGCGAAGATCACAGCTACGCGCAGAGCGCGCGATGCCAATCTCGCGAAGCGCCGCGACCCGCTGACAGGAGTGAGCGAATTCGCAACCCTTGGCGAAGGCGCAGCGGCGGTACTGAACGTAACACCGATGGCCCCTCCGCCTAACGTGGACCAGAGATTCGTATTC
>NZ_JADYVZ010000236.1:0-390 GCF_020194195.1 Bradyrhizobium sp. BRP19
AGCTGACGGCAACCGTGACCGGGATGGCGCAGTCCATGCGCAGCATGCGGCTGACGCCAGCCGAACAGCCCGTGAAGACGCAGGCCGAGATCGTCAACCGGGCGCGCTACGAAAGCATCTGGACCAATGGCACCCTGATCGAATGCACCATCGTGGTGCAGGGCTGGCTGCGCGACGGTGTCAGCTTGTGGGAGCCGGGTGACGAGGTGCACGTCTATTCGCCGATGGCGATGCTGGACATGGGGCTGAAGATCAGGACCGCCACGTTTGCCCAGGACCGCAACAGCGGCACGCTGACCACGCTCGACCTGGTTGCGCCGTGGGCGCTGCGATCAAGCAGCAACTGGGACACCAGCAACCCGGTGCAGCCAGGCGGCCAAGCAATCTGAC
>NZ_JADYVZ010000237.1:0-390 GCF_020194195.1 Bradyrhizobium sp. BRP19
GCTCGATGACCATCAGCGAGGCGCCGCCCCACTCGCCGCCGAGGCCGATGCCCTGGACGATGCGGAGCAGGATCAGGAGGACGGGCGCGAGCACACCGATGGAGGCGTAGTTCGGCAGTAGCCCGATGCAGAACGTGCTCAGGCCCATGATGAACATCGTCAGCACCAGCATCGACTTGCGTCCCATCCGGTCGCCGAAATGGCCGAACAGCGCGCCGCCGAGCGGGCGGGCCACAAAGCCGACGGCGTAAGTGCCGAGCGCGGCAAGCGTTCCCGTCAGCGGATCAATGGTCGGAAAGAACGCCTTGTTGAAAACGAGCGCCGCAGCGGTCGCATAGATCAGGAAATCATACCATTCGATGATGGTGCCGACGCTGCTCGCAATCACGA
>NZ_JADYVZ010000024.1:0-77114 GCF_020194195.1 Bradyrhizobium sp. BRP19
TCAAATCATAACAAGCTCAGGAGGGAATTTAGATGTTGATGAGGAAACTCGCGCTTTCCATGGCCGCGCTTGCGGCATTTGTCGCGATGCCGGTTCATGCCGACACGCCCGGTGTGACGGAATCGGAAATCAAGGTCGGGGCGACTTTCCCATTCAGCGGTCCCGCGTCTCCGCTCAGCAACACCGGCAAGGGCCTCATCGCCTACGTTCGCTCGATCAACGACCGTGGCGGCGTCAATGGCCGCAAGATCAACCTCATGACCTATGATGACGCCTACAGCCCGCCGAAGGCCGTCGAGCAGACCAGGAAGCTGATCGAGGGTGACGAGGTGGCATTGCTGTTCAGCCCGCTCGGGACACCCGGTCTCAGTGCGACCGTGAAATATGTGAACGGGAAGAAGGTGCCACACCTTTTCGTCGTCAGCGGGGCGACCAAGTTTGCCAATTTCACCGACTTTCCGATGACGACCACGGGACTGCCGAGCTACAACACCGAAGGCAAGATCTACGCGAAGTACATTAGCGAGACCAAGCCCGACGCAAAGATTGCGATCCTGTACCAGAACGATGACCTCGGCCGGGATTTCGTCGCGGCGTTCAAGGAGGCGCTGAAAGCCGATTTCGACCGGAAGGTGGTCGCCTCGCCCTACGAAGTTACCGAACCCACCATCGAATCTCATGTGGTGTCGCTCAAGGCCTCGGGGGCCCAGGCCTTCGTGATCGCGGGCACGCCGAAATTCACCGCTCAGGCAATCAAGAAGGCGAACGAGATCGGCTGGTCGCCGCTGACCATCATCAACTATGTCTCGAGCTCGGTCTCCGCTACCATTGTGCCTGCCGGAGCGGACAAGGCGGTCGGGGTTATTGCAGCGACTGTCACAAAGGATCCGAACGACAAGCGGTGGGCCGACGACCCGGGTATGAAGTGGTATCGTGAACACTTCGAGAAATATCTTTCCGGCTCCGACATTGGCGACAACAATTACCTGTTCGGGACCCAGCAAGGTCAAATCCTGGAGCAGGTGCTCAAGCAATGCGGCAACGATCTGTCGCGCGAGAACATTCTGAAGCAGGCGCGCAGCATCAAAGGACTCGTGCTTCCGACGCTGATGCCTGGTATTGCGATCAACACCGGCCCGAGCAACAGTATGGCGTACACGCAGCTTCAGCTGCAACGCTGGACCGGAAGTTCCTGGGAGCAGTTCGGCAGTGTTCTGAGTGCCGACCAAAACTAATCAGCACTAGGGCGCCGGTGATGCCGGGCCCTCCGTATCGGCGTTGGGGGCCTGGAGATTGATTTTCTACCTCAAAGACTCCGCTTCGACACGGTCGGCTGACCAATTTCAGCCGAGCATTCTCGGACATCCAGAAATCGCGGATTAGTCAGTGCAGTCGAGGTTGATGGCATCACAGGCGCAAATGGAAGCTCCAATTGTTTTCTTTCACGCATGAAGCGCGGAAGCAGCTTCAGCGGATCAGCTCCGAGTGCCTCGGCAATGCTCGATGACGTCAAGGCGCCGATCGCCACCTTCGTACTTGGCTACGAAAGATTGCGGTTTGCGGAGTTTCTGGACAAGCGAAAACCGCCGCCAGCGGTTGCCCACATGGCGGCGGTTCACGGTTGAGCGAAGCTCGACTCCCGGCCAGTCGCTCCGGTGCCTTACCGCACGTACCAATATCCCCACCAGCGCTGGGACACCGGCCGGGCCTGCGCCTTCATGGCCGCGACGTCCGCAACCGGGCGAAGCTGCGGGCCGTAGATCGCGGGCGGGTAGACGTCGTCCCAGAACACAAGTCCGCCCTGGACGGCGGCCGCCCGCTGTGACGGAGCAAGTGCGAGCTCGGCGGCCGGCGCCATGGATGTCGCCAAAGTGAGGCCGAGAGCGGCCAGGGCAATGGATGAAGCAACGGCGCGGAAGTTCATTGGATTGAATCCCTCATCAAATGCGATGGGTGATAATGCGACGGGTTCCGGATGGTTGCAAGGGTACGGGCAGGCCGGCTGACGCCGAATTTCCGGTTGCAGGGGCGCATGGTCTCGCCGAGGCGCGTCGGATCGACCGTGACGGGCCTTGATGCATCGGACTGCGAGAACGTCTCTTAGATATGTGGTCGTCATATATAGAGAGTGTTCGATGATCACCTCCGGCCGAGACGAGATCAGGCAGAGGCTTGCAGCGTTGCCGCGTGCGCGGCATGCATGCAAAGGAGACCGAACCTTGAACATTTTTTCGGCGCTCGTGTATCCTCGAGAACCATGATGTCGACACACTGCTCACTCTTGATAGGACGCGCACGATCCAGGACGACTCCCAGGACGACTCTCATGACTTCTGCGTTTGTCTCTGCTTCCATTTTCGGCGCTGGTCTCATTCTCGGATACGCGCTACGCGCCTGGCGCGTCCAACGAAGAGCCGTGAGCTCATCCAGCAGCGCCTCGCGCCGGGCCTCGCGGCCCGCTCCGACCTCGACGTTCGGCCACGCCCGGCGAGCCTTTTAGGCATCATCCCATTCGATGACGGTATCCAGCTTCACACTGAACCCGATCGGACATGACGACATGAGTGAGCCCAAGAAGGATGCGCCGCGACGCTACATCGTGGACGGCGCCGGACAGCGCGTGCTTGTCGGTCTGACGATCTCGGAAACGATCGAGTTCGAAGCGCTGGACAAGCCGGACGCCCGTCCCGGCGCCGAGCTGCTCGGGGAGGCGGCGCGCGTCCGAGAGGCCAGGCTTGGCGAACGTTGGGTGGAGCTCTACGTCAAGCACGAGCGAGCGTGGAGTGACTGGATGGCCCAGACGCGTGCGCAGTCGCCGCTGCCGTGTCTCAACTGAAAATGGTGAACGTCCATTCCCTCCCCGAGACCGTCTCGCGCATCGGTGGCAAGAGGCTGAAGCTCATCACACCGCGAGCATGCGACTCCCCTGGATGCTCATCAGGGTGAGGTTGCCGGTCGCATAGGCGCCGGTGTCGATATTGGCGCGGTTGGCCAGCAATTCGGCGCTGCGGACCGGCGTATGGCCGTGGACGATATATTTGCCGAACTGCTCCTCACTGCGCAGGAATTCCTCGCGAATCCAGAGCAGATCGCGCTCGGTCTGCTGGGCGAGCGGCACGCCCGGGCGAACGCCGGCGTGGACGAAGAAGAAGTCTCCGCAGCTGAAGCTCAACCGCAGATTGTCCAGGAATTCCAGATGTTCGGTCGGCATGGCGCGAATCAAGTCGCGCAGGATCGATGCTGGCTCGTCGCGCTTGAGATCGGGGGGAGCAAGCCCGTAGGACATCAATGTCTGGGTCCCGCCGAAGGCAATCCAGTCCTCGAATAGGGAAGGATCTTCGAACACCCTCACCAGAAAGGCCTCGTGGTTGCCCTTGAGGAAGACCGCATTCCCCCGCCGGCTCCGCTCGACCAGGATGTCGAGGGTTGACCGCGTATCCGGGCCGCGATCGATGTAATCGCCCATAAAGACTTCGATGGCATAGCGCGGCCGGCTCCGCGCAACGTCGGCGTCGATCACCCGCAGCATGGGCTCGAGCAGATGCGCGCAGCCGTGAATATCCGAGATCGCATAGATGCGGACGCCGTCCGGCAATTGCGGTTTGGGAAGCGACGGGTGGGATCGCGCGAAAGATTTCATGGCGCTCATCGATCGGGTGGTCGGAAAAATATCCCCAAGTCACCGGCACCGGAGAGCGTCCATCCAACGCGAACAACGCGAGTTCCGTGGGGCCGCAGCTCGTTGTCGGTGCCGATCACGCCAAAAGAAGGGCACGGCATGTTTTGCCGACTTGTTTCATGGACTTCAGGAACGAGAGGGGTCCGCAGGAATTGCATCGCTGGCTCGAAGCATGCAGCAAGTCTGCATGACTCGTTGCAGATTCTCGCATACATCCGCAGATAGAAATCCCTGGAAACTCTCGCAAGTGATCCGATGTTTGCGTTCGTCGGCAGCAAGCAGCGCCTCAAACTTCAGCGAACAGCGGCCCGTGCAACGATGGCGTCGCATTGGATGCGGAACTTGATTCAAAATAGGGCAGTTCGCTCGCTCGTATGTCAGCACTGTGACGACATTTTCAGCGCACCGAATTTCGCCGCGCATCTCAACGCGACACATCGTCCGTGCGCCGCAAAAGTTTCGCGTGCAGCGCCACAATGTCGCTGCGATCGACCAACACTTTCCGTGCGGGGAATTGACGAGTCTTCAGCATCACGATGAGCGTCAGGCACTCTCTCGATACGCAGAGGTTCGAATGGCTGTTGCAACTTACGGTTCTGAAAGCGCTCATGCGCTGTCATCTGCGCGCGGCAGTGCGCTTCAGAGGCCCTTTCAGGTCGTCGTCATCGCTGCTGATTTTCTGTTGATCCTGCTGAGTTACGCGGCGGGGGCTTCGCTGTATGGCGTGGCGGTCGCGTCGCCGCCCGAGGGTGCATCGGTGGGAGCCGGATTGTTCGTCGGTGTGGTGTTCGTCGGGATCGCCTATTTCCGGGACGTCTATTCCACGCACCGCCTGCTCAATCTGGTTTGGCAGCTTCGAATGGCGGCGTTTATCTGGTTGACGTCGCTCACGATCCTCGCCGTTGCGGCCTTCCTGCTGAAATCGACGGATAATCTGTCGCGCGGCACCGTCATCGTCTTCGCCGTGATCGGCGGGCTCGGCCTGATCAGCCTGCGCTTCGTCTGGCAGGCCGTGTTCGGCACGAGCTTTGCCAGAAGCCGCCTGGTCGACCGCAAGGTGATCCTGCTCAGCCTGAAGCCGCTCGACTTCACCTCGAGCCGCTTCAAGGATTTGCGCAGGAACGGCTTCGACGTCATGCGCCATTTCGTGCTCGGAGAGGATCGGGATGACGGCCAATGGGAGCGGCAGATTCGCGACGTCATCCGTCAGTCGCGCGCGGCCAATGTCGACGAATATCTGCTCGCGATCGACTGGAACGAATTGCCGATGCTGCGCAAGCTCGGGCCATATTTGCGCGCCGTTCCGCAGCCCATTCGCCTGCTGCCGGACGATTCCGTTGCCGACCTCGTGACCCGTCCGTTCCTGCCGGTCAGCGGAACCGTCGCGGTCGAGATCCAGCGGCCGCCGCTCACCATTCTCGAGCGGCTGCAGAAGCGCTGTCTCGACGTCGGCGTCGCTCTGTTCGCGCTCGTGCTGCTGACGCCGCTGCTGCTGACGGTAGCCGTGCTGATCAAGCTGGATTCGCCGGGAAGCGTCATATTCCGGCAGTCGCGCCGCGGCTTCAACGGCAAGCCGTTCGAGATCTGGAAGTTCCGCACCATGACGGTGTCCGAGAACGGCGAGACGGTGACCCAGGCGACCAAGGGGGATGCCCGGGTCACCAAGATCGGGCGCTTCCTGCGCATGACCAGCATCGACGAGCTGCCGCAGCTCTGGAACGTGCTCCGTGGGGACATGTCGCTGGTGGGACCGCGTCCACACGCGCTCGCCCATGACAATTACTACGACGAGCTGATCAGCAAGTATGTCTACCGCCATCACATGAAGCCGGGCCTGACGGGCTGGGCTCAGGTGAACGGATTCAGGGGCGAAACGCCAACGATCGATCTGATGGAAAAGCGGGTCGAGTACGACGTCTGGTACGTCAGCAATTGGAGCATCTGGCTCGACCTGAAGATCATGGCCCGCACCGCGTCCGCCGTGATGTTCCAGGAGGCCTATTAGCCGCTCGATCTCTCAATCGCCGGAAACCTCCGTCCCGGGGCTCAGGTTCCATTTCGCGGCGGCCTGCGGAAGAGCCGCATGATCGCATCGCGCAGCGCGAGCAGCGGCGGCACGAGCACGAAGAAGGCTCCCATTGCGACGGAGACGATGACATGGCGGATCGAGAAAGGCTCGTCCTGCTCGATCTGGCGCCGGCTCGGGTCGATGGGCGCGGGTGAGAGCGTCGTCGCCATGGGGTGGCGGAGCGGCTTGCGTGGAGGGACCACGATCAACACGAACAGGATGTTGAGCAGGACCCAAATAGTCAAAATCGTCAGGACGATCAGCATCCGAGCCTACCGGAAAAATAACTGCGAGTAATGAGCCGAGATTAGCCCCGGGGAACGGAGAAAGAAAGATGCCTAAAGTTTCGGCATTTTCAGGCCTCAAGGCTCGGATTGTCTCGTCTTATCGATGGACGATGGCCCAAAAGCGCACTCTCTTGGCGACCACCGTATCCGTCAATCCTTGCTTTTGGCTAGAGCAATAACTGCAAGTTGTGGATTCCGGACGAATACGGAGCCCGCGAGCAGGGTCCGGAGCGCTCGCCGCATCTCGGTCCGTGCGCGAGGGCGCACGGGATGCCCTTCAAGCGACCGCCAAGCACGAATAAGGCCCGCTGCCAATCGGCAACGGGCCCGAGCTCATTCCAGTTGTTCAGTGGGAGCGGCGCCTCGCCTCCGCCTAGGCGTGCTCGACGTAATAGCTGTTGTGGTGCTTGCCCTTGTAGGCCTCGATGCGCTTGAGCATCTTCGGGTTCGCGCGGTTGAGCACGGCGCCGATCAGCTTCTTCTGGAGGACTTCCGAACCCGAAACCGACTCCTGCAGAGCGGTTCGCGTGGTCTGGCCCCATTCGATCACGTAGACCATGGCGTCGATCAGGAAGCTAACGGCCTTGGAATCGGCCACCGGCATCACCGGGGCGAGATCGATCACGATGTACTCGTAGTGCTCCCTCAGCACCTTGAGCAGCTCGGCCATTGCCTTGGATCCGATGACGTCGGCCGAATTGACCATGCGCGAGGCCACTACGGAGGGCAGGAAATCCAGTCCCGTCTCCTTGCTTCGCTGCACGTGGTAGCCGAGGTTCGCGGGATCGTTGAGAGCCTCCACGAGGCCGGTCTTGGCGTTGGGCGCGAGCTCCCGCGTCAGCGAGCGCGTGTGCAGATCGCCGTCGATCAGAACCGTGCGATGCCCGGTGAGGGCGATCAGCTGCGCGAAATTGGCGGCCACCGTCGTCTTGCCCTCCTTTGGTAGCGAGGAGACGATGCCGATCACCTTGATCTCGCGGGTCAGACGCGCGACGTCGATCGAAACTTTGATGTTGCGCAAGGTCTCGGCAAAGCGTGAGAACGGATGATCGACGACGTAGCGGGACAGATCGGGAGGGCCGGTCTTCGCTGACGTCGGGAGCAACGTGCCGGCCGTCGTCGGCGGACGTATGTCCGGCAGCACGCCGAGGCATTTCACGCCGAGCTCATCCTCGACCTCGCCGGGGGTCCGCAGCACGTCGCTCAGCAGTTCACGCGCAAATGCCGCGCCGAAGCCGAGGCAGAGGCCGCCGACCAGGCCGCCCACGAGGGCGAGGACCGTTCGCGGCGAGCTCTTGCGGTCCGGCTTGGTGGCGGTGCTGATGAGGCGGGCCTCGCTGAGGGGAAAGCTCTGGTTCTGCGTCGCGCTCTGCAGCTTTTCCAGGAAGTTGTTGTAGAGATTGCGGTAGGTGTCGGCGGCACTTTCGAGATCGCGCAGCTTGACCTCGGCCTGGCCCTTGTTGCCGGCCTGGGCGACGAGCTCCTTCACGTTCTTCTCGAGCGAGGCCTCCCGGCTCTTCGCGATCTCGTAGTCGCTGCGATAGGCGTCTGCGATCCGACGCAGTTCGTCGGCGATGTTCTTGCGCAGCTCCTCCATCTTGTTGGCCAGATTGACCGCCGCAAGGTGGGACTTGCCGTAGCGCCTGGACCAGTCGGCATATTGCGCCTGGAGGTCGAGATATTGAGCGCGCAGACGGGTGATCACCGAGTTGTTGAGGGCGTCCGTCACGGTTGATTGCGCAACATCCTGATCGGAGATCGTGTCGATCCGGTCAAGCCGGGCCTTGGCTTCGGCGGTCGCAGCCCGCGCCTGAACTAGCTGCGTGTTGAGGTCCGACAATTGCTGCTCGGACATCAGGCCGCGGCTGGTTCCGACGATGTTGTTCTCGGCCTTGAAGGTCTGGACGGCGCGATCGCTGGCCGATGCCTGCTCGCTCAGCTCGAGGCTGCGCTGCTGCAGCCATTCGGTGGCCCGCTTGGTGGACTGATATTTGGCCTCCAGGGCGCCGACGAGATAGGCATTGGCGATCGCGTTGGCGATCTTGGCGGCTTTGTCGGGGCTCCGCGCTTTATAGCTCAGCGACAGCACATATGTCGTCAGCACGCGCTCCGTACGCAGATTCTTCTGAATCTGCTGGACGACTGCATGTTCGATTCGCTCCTGGCTTGCTGGTTCGCCGGAGCCGAATAACGAAGTCAGCTTGCCGATGATGATAGAGAGCAGGCCGGGCTTGGAGCCGTTGAACTCCGGGTCTTCTGTCAGCTTCAGGCGGCGGACGACGGACAGAATGAGGTCGTCCGAGTTGATGATCTCCACCTGGCTGTCGACGTAGCCCGTGTCGATCAGGGCGCTGCTGGCGTTGCTGTCCTTGTCCAGAACTTGCGTCTGCCGCGTATCCATCATGATACGGGCATTTGCCGTATACATGGGCTGCGCCATGGCCAGGTAGACGATCACCAGGGCCAGCGAAGCTCCCGTACAGACCGCGATGATCGGCCATTGGCGGCGAAGGACGTCGGCCACCCGCTCGAAGCTGAGGACCGCCCCGCCGAATTCGATGCCGAATCGGTGCCCCGACTGGAAATGTTCCCTAGGCTGGTACATGTGCTAATTCGCTGCCTTTGACGATCATGGATCAATTCGGAAGGGGGACGGGCTTGAATGGATTGGCCAGCTTGGTTCTCCACTCGCCTTCGAGCAGTGCTCCGCCACGGCCCGGCTGCGGCGAGGTCTTGATTTGCGATTGGGCCTGGACGCCGGAGCCGTCCTCTCCGGCGCCGGAATAACCGGCCTGCACGTTGAGATCGCCGATCCGCTGCACGAAATCCCTGATCTTGCGCGCGGCGTCCGGCTTGGTGGACGTGCAACGTGCTTCGGCAAGGCGCAGCGCAGCGCCGATGGACGAGCGATCGGCTGAAGCCGACGCCGAGATGAGCGTCTGGACGGACGGCAGCACCGACGGATTCGTCGCGACATAGCGCGCGAGCCAATACCGCAACTTCTCCTTGTCATTGCGCAACCGCTCGAGGAGCGAGGACGGCGACTTCACGAAGGTGTCGAGTTCGAGTTGCGAGGCGCGGTCCGAGAATTCGACGCACTGCGCGCGGCAAGCACCAGCGCTCGACACGATCAGCGCAGAACCAATCAAGACAATCGCTAGCCATCGCGGCTGCGCATGACGACGTGTTAGTCCGCGGCCCATCCGTGTTCCTTGCTTCTGTTGCAATAGGAGAACAGGCGAAACTTGACAGGTAACTGTGTCATCTTTTTGTGCGACGCAAAAGCTGGTGCAAAGCTGGCGACAAAACAAACGCGAGCCCGCTTGTTCGCCGGTTGCAAAAACAAGTTCTACAATGCCTGCGAGATCGGCAAATCACGCCCATGAATGTTGCAACCTGAAAACATATCGGGCACTCGCGCAGCCGCTCGTCGCAAAACCGACACAAGTCACGACGCGCGTTTATTGTTCCCCATTGGCGAAAGATTTTTTCGCGCGACATTGGCACGCAGCAATCAATGTGCTGCAAGGGCCTCGATCGCAACAGTGCCGAATTTCGCGCACACTTTGCGCGCAAATACTCGCAATCATCCCATGCCGATTGGCTTGCGCGCCGAAGCAGGCGCACGTCGGATGAAAAGTGGCATGAACTTGGCGCTCGCATGTCCGAATGATCTGCAAGCTTTGAAATTATTGTCGGTCGTCATGCATCGAATGCGGCTCCGCGATTGCAGAGATTGATCACGCGTTGAGACCTGATACACACTGCTGCGGTGCAACAGCTACGGAATGTTGATGTGACGGAGTTGGTTCATCGTGAGAAGGCGCACGTCCTGCCGCTCGACAGCATCCGGGGGATCGCCGCGACTTCCGTGGTGATCCACCATCTGCTGCTGATGCCAACCTTTCTCGCGGCATTCCCGCACAACGCCTGGATCAACTGCTCCTTCTTCAGGAGTGCATGGCTGCTGGTCGATCTGTTCTTCGTTCTCAGCGGAATGGTCATGGCGCTCAGCTATGTCGAGAACGACTTCACGCGCTTCTCGCTGCGCGAATTTATGGTACGGCGCCTGGCGCGAGTCTACCCGCTGCATATCGTCATGCTGCTGGCAAACCTCGTCTTTCGCCTGCTGCGCATCGGCCTGGTCATGGCGGGGGTGGTCGTCGCCGCGCCTGCGGCGTTCGAAGTGAACAATGCCTATTCCTTCGGCCTCAACGTCCTGCTTCTCCACTCGATGGGGTTCATCGACTATCTCAGCTGGAATGCGCCGAGCTGGAGCATCAGCGTTGAGTTCTACACCTACCTGGTGTTTGGTCTGATCGTTCTCATTGCCCTGCGCATGCGCTCGCTGGCGTGGTTCTATGTCCTCTCCGGGCTGCTCGCGGTCGGAAGTCTCGTCTTCATCATCTTCGTGCTCGAAAAGAAGAGCATCGAGCTTCAGACGGATTTCGGCTTGCTACGCTGCTTCGTCGGCTTTTTCCTGGGCGTCTTGATGGTGAGGATCGTCGATCGCCTGCCGGCCAAGCCGGGGCCTGCCGTGCAGGGCGCATTGCAATTCGTCGCCATGATCGCGAGCATCGTCCTGGTGTCCCTGGCGGAGGCCAATCCTGCCGCGACCTTCCTCGCGCCAGTGATGTTCGCGATCTTCCTCGGCAGCCTGCGGGCCTTTCCGGATGCGCTGCTGGTGCCGCGGATTCTGGTGGCCAAGCCGCTGATCTGGTTGGGGCGTCGTTCGTATTCGATCTATATGGTGCACGCGCTCGTGGTGCTGCTGGCTGAATACTTCGTGCGGGGCGTGGGGGCGGGGCGAATCGCCGCCCTGGATTCGATCTGGGCAGGCCTGCCGGCGACGCTGAATCTCGTCGTTTCACTGGCCGCCGTGCTCGCGGTTTCGCACCTCACCTATCTCTATGTCGAAATTCCCGGCGGCAGGCTCCTGCGAAATGCATTCGGAAGCCCCCCGGATTTTGCGCCATCCCCCGCCCGATCGGCGCGGCTGAGCAACTGAGCCGCGCATGAGCACCTTCGCGCTGCAACCCCGCAGGATGATGCTGATCAGCCTCAATATCGAGGCGATCGCGCTCGCAGCCTATCTGGTCCGGGATGCCTTCGGCGGTATGATGCGGTACTACACCAGCATCATGCATTTGGACGCGCTTTGGTTCGTGCCGGATGGCATTGCGCTTCTGTGCCTGGTCCAGTTCATCGTGCATTGCATCTTGCGCAATCGCAGTATCATGGCTGCAGTTGTCCTCGTGCAGATCATGCTGTCGCTGGTGCTCGGCTACTTCATGCTGGGGACGGTCAACGCGGCGATGTCGTCGTTTAAGATGATGCTCCCGGTGTTCGTCGGATTTTGTTTCTGCGACACCAGTCTGGGCTCCTACAAGAAGTTGCTGTCGGTCATCGCCGCGACGTTCTACCTCTCGCTGATCGGCGTGCTGCTGACGAAATTCTACTTCATGCCCTGGGTCGGATACAAATATGAGTCCTTCGGCGCCGTTCGTGAGGCGGGTCGCTTATGGTGGGCCTATGGCGGTGACGATCAGCGTCTCACGGGCTTTGCTGCCGAAAGTACCATGGCGGCCTTCTTCATACTCGTGTCCTTCGCAATTACGTCGATCCGTAAGAGCACGCTTTGGTGCCTTCTGTACGGCTCCCTTGCGGTCTACATCATCCGTCTGACGACCAGCAAGACGACCATGATCGTCCTCGTGCTCTACTTGATTCTGCTGGTGTTCGTGCGGATGCTCCCGGAGAAGTCGCGCTTCTCCGCGATACGGAACATTGCATTGTGGTCGTTTGCCGCGATCCTGGTGCCGTTCTTCATGATCGTGCTCGCTTCGGGTACCGCCGCGGTGCCGCACACGACCCTGTTCAGCATCGTCGACCGCATCAACAACAGCTGGCAACTGCCGTTCGTCTACCTGAGCCAGCTCATGCCCGTTGGTCTCGTGACCGGCTGCGGCGTGGGCTGCTTCAACTATCCGCAGAAGCTGTTCTCGCCGCTCGCCGCCTTCTGGGTTCCCGTCGACAATTTCTACATCGGCACGTATCTGATGTTCGGACTCCCGTTCGTCGCATTCATGGTGATGGTATTCCGGGCGACGTTCGGCACGACCGACGTCTACAAGCTGACGCTGATCTTCGTCGTCAACTTGTTCACGATCACCGTTCTGAATTACGGCCCGGCGTCCGGCCTGCTGATCATCGCGTTGAGCTTCAGCGAGGTGTTCTCGCGGCGCGCGACCACCGCGCGGGCGGGCGACGCCGTGCCAATCATCGTACGGCCACCGATGCCGTCATTAGAAGGCTTCCGCCCGGATGTACCGGCGGCGAGCGGAAGCAGGTGAGAACGAACAATGCATAAACGGCTCGCATTCATCGACACGCTGCGCGGCATTGCCGTGCTGGCCGTCCTGGTCCAGCACGTATTCGAGGTCATCCTGGAAAAGCACCCGACGGGTGTCTATTACGGGCCCCTCCACGACATATTCGGCTACTACATGAACTTTGGCCGGTTCGGGGTCGTGTTGTTCTTCTTCGTGAGCGGCTTCGTCATTCCGTTCAGCTTCCCGGACAGCGCCACGCCTGTGCGCGATTTTACGATCAGCCGCTTCTTCCGGCTCTATCCGGCTTATTGGACTTCGATCGTTGTCGGGCTCGTGTCGGTGCAGCTGCTGGATTCGAAGAGTTTTCCGCTGGGGCAGATCGCCGCTAACGTGACGATGTTGCAGACTTTCGTGAACGTCCCGAATCTCTGGGTGTTCTATTGGACGCTGGCGATCGAACTCTTGTTCTACGTCGGATGCACCATTCTCTTTGCGATGGGGCTGCTCAACCGGCGCTTCACGGCGGTGACCATCGTCGTTGCCGCCGCGCTGGTGGGAACCACAGCTGCACTTTTCGTTGAGAGCAGGGCAGTCTCCTCGGTGATGGAGGTCGGCTTGAACCTCTCGGCGATGTTCCTGGGCAAGATCATCCGCGACACCGTCATTGGCGGCAAGCTGCGGTGGACGCATGTGACCGTCTGCACGCTTCTGTATGCGGTCTTCGCCGCCACCCTGTCCGACCGCCGGTTCGGCGGCGTGTATCACGAGAATTTCTTCTACAGTTATTCGATCGGATCGGCCTATATCTGCGCGGCGCTTGTCTTCATCGGCTTTGCCGTGTTCGGCGAACGGATGGCCTGGCGTCCGATGGCATTCGTCGGCGTGATCAGCTATTCGGTCTATCTGATGTCGCCGTTCGCGATCGTCTACGTCCACCGCCTGGTATGGTTCGGCGACGGACCCCTCGGATGGTCGATCTTCCTGGTCGTCATCCTGGCATTGTCGATCCTCGTCAGTTGGATGACATACACGTTCATCGAGAAGCCCAGCATTTCCTTCGGGCAAAGATTCCGCTCCGCGCGAAGAAAGCCTGTCGTCCTCGAGCCAGTGCTCAGCACCCAGGGTGCCGCAGAGTGATCAAGGCACCTCACCAGCCGGGCGCCGCCTATGATGGATCGTTCCTTCCTTCGGTCCAGGGCCTTCGTGCCATCGCGGCGCTGAGCGTGCTGATGGATCATTTCTACGACATGCCGAAGGCAGGCATGTACGACATCCCGAATCCCGGTTTTCTGCCGCCGCTCTGGCCCTGGCTGCAGTCGGTGATCAATGTCGGCGGGCACGGTGTCGAGCTGTTCTTCATGATCAGCGGCTTCCTGATCCCGGCCAGTCTGATACGCCACGGTTCGCTGTCGCGGTTCTTCTTCGACCGCGTCCTGCGCATCATGCCGGTGTTCGTCGTGCTGCATCTTGCGCTGTTCGCGATCGGGCCGATCGTGGCCTACAAGTTCTTCCGCGGCATCGATCTCACCAGCTATCTCGGGATCTTTGCGGCCAACCTGTTCTTCGTGCAGGACGCGCTCGGCCTGCCCATTGCCCAGCAGAATGCGTGGACGTTGACCTATGAGTGGGCATTCTACATCTGGTTTGCGCTGACATTCTCGATGTGGCGCGCCGGCGGCAGGCTGCTGGCTGCGCCTCTGATCCTGCTGGGCGTGGCCTGCCTGATGCGCTGGCCTATCACCGCGTTCTTCTGCATCGGGATGCTGTTCAGCGCGACGGGATTTCGCATTTCCATTCCCGGACGGCTCGGTCTGGTCGCAGGGCTCGTCTGCGGGGCCGCGCTGTATGCGAGCCTGGTGCTGTTTCATCCGTTCGTGGGCCTCATTCCCGGATTTCTGCTGTTCGCCATGGTGCTCGCCCCGGAATCAGGCCTCGGGAAGGCCCTGAGCACGCCGGCGCTCCAATATATCGGCAAGATCAGCTACAGCCTCTATCTCGTGCACCCCTTCGTGCTCTTCCCCTTGCAGGTGGTTGGCCTGAAGCTGGTTGCCGCCGGCGTCGACCGCTGGCTGCTATGGGCGGCTTTCATCGGACTCGGGCTGGTGATGTCACTGGCTGCAAGTGCGATCAGCTATGAACTGATCGAGGTCCGGCTGAGGCGCTTGCTGGACGGCGCGTTCCGCAGCACGTTCTTTCGACCGCTGAAAGTGGGGCAATCGGCTTGAGAAAGCGCGTGTCGCGCTCACTTCACGGTACGACCGGCGAGCCTGTGATAGGATCCAAGCAACCGTTCGGCAATGTGGTCCCAGTTCAGAGGGCCGGCCGCGGTCTGCCGCGCGCCGTCAGCCAACGTTGTGGCGAGTGAATTCGACGTCAGCACGCGCTCGAGTGCATCGGCGAGCGCAGTGGCATCGCCGGGAGGGACCAGGAGACCATTGACGCCGTCCGTCACGACGTCGGGAATGCCACCGGTGGCGCTGGCGACGACGGGACGCGCATTCCCATAGGCGGATGCGAGCACTCCGCTTTGTGATGCATCCTTGTAGGGCAAGGCAACCACCTTAGCAGATTGAAATAGACGTCCGGTATCCGCAGGCGAAATGTAGGCATTGATGGTCTTGACCGTCGGCATTGCCTCCATCCTGGCGCCGAGCCGTGTCATCTCGGGGCCGCGCCCGGCGACGATCGCTTCATGCGCGACGCCGCGCTGGGCCAACATGTCGATCGCGTCGATGAAGATGTCGAGGCCCTTGTAAGCCCACATCCGTCCAAAAAACAGGATGCGTCTGGATTCGGGCTCGGTGAACGAGCTTTTGTCCGGCGGAACCATCAGCACGCCGTGCATGCTGGAAACCGTCTCGCCCTTGAAGTCGGGCGAGGCGCGATGAAAATCTGCAATGCAGCTCTCGCCGTGCGTCGTGACGATCGAGGCGGCCGCACGCATGCGCCCGCGCCAGGCATCTTCACGGGGCGAGGTGCCGGAGCCGCCCTCCGAGTGCGGGATAGCATCGTGAACGGTCAGCACCAGGGGAATGCCGAGCGGACGCAGGAACTGAATCAGCTTGGACGTGTAGATCTCGGGAACTTCGTGACAATGGATCACGTCCGGGCGGAAGGAAATTATGTCGATGAACGAGGCAGGGATGCCGATTGCGCCGCCGCGCCGCAGACTGAGGTCGCGAATCCGTGTCTCGAACGGCGCCGTCACAGCGATATCGGCAAGCTCCCATTGCTGGTTCGCGTCTTTGCGGTTGAGCACAAGCCGAACGTCGCAATGATGCGCCAATCCCGATGCGAGGCGGTAGGAATATTCCGCAAAATGCGGCGCGTAGATGGCCACGCGGAGGCGCTGGGCCATGCTAGTTCTTTCCGCTCCAGAGGTCGATCGGGAATGCACTCATCAAGGCACGATGATCAAAGTTGAGGCGCGCAGCTCCCCCCATCTCGCGACCTTCGTCAATACTCGTCGCAAACTCGACGGCGAACCGGCCGGTGCCCTCATAATAGTCATGATACTTGAACTCGGCCTCTCCGCTGCTCAGCCGTACGTATCGAGCCGGTATCCCGAATGCCTCGGCGACGATGATGCCGTGGAGCGAGCTGGCCAGCACCAGTTCAGCTTCGAGAATGGCGTCAATTCGCCGGTTCCAGGATCCCAGCGGTGAGACCACCGTATCGGCGGCAGGGTCGACGATGTTCAAATCGTGCAAATTCGGAACAAACACCCACGGCTTCTTGGCAGTAGGGCGAAAACGATTTGGAAACAGCTGAGGAAGCAGCAAGGCCGGATCTCCGAACACTTCGGGAACCGCGATGCCCCGGCGCTGCAGAACTTCCCGGGTACGGGGGCCGCGCACCGCTCGCACGTCCAAATTCTGCACGCGATGGTTGAGGTCACCTTGGCCGGGGCGTCCGTTTACGCCGCTTCCCCAGATCACATCGCCATTTCGCGCGTAGTGGAGCACGGAGCCGATCGCGAACAAGCGCGCTTGCCGCGGCACCTCATCGGCGAGCGTATAGCCGAATTGCCGCAAGAGATGGTCAACGACAACGATCGAAAGATGATCACCGAAATTGATCGTTCCGTCGTCGGGACGCCAGAAGAACAAGTCCACGTGCGGATAGGGCAGTTGATGAATAAAGTCGCAGCCGACCTCGTTGATCAGCCGTCGTAGATTGCCTCGAAAATTCATGCTGCCTCGGATGTAGCTGCTTTCTTGCCGTAGTGTCCTCGTAAACAAGGCGACTATTGGACCATAGCAGCCAATGGCTCATCGACGAATGTCGACCTAACCCCGAATTGTGACAGGCTTCCAGTTGCGCCACGAGATTATCAAGCCGCGCTCGATCGTTTCGGGCGTCATTTGGTCGGCGCTCGATTCCGCGGTCGGGCAGGCGCTCACGCTCGCAATCTACATGATCATGGCGCGGCTGCTGTCGCCGCAGATTCTCGGCATCGTGGCAACGGGAGCGCTGGCGCTCGAGTTCTGCCGGGCGGTCCTGATCGAGAGCATCGCGATTGCCGTCCAGGCGCGTCCCGATCCGAAGGATGAGGATTACACTGCCTCGTTTTGGCTCATCGCGGGCCTCTCCTTGTTTGCAGCACTCGCACTGTTCGCCTCGAGCGGCGCCATCGAACGACTCTCGGGTCTTTCGGATATTGCCATCGTTCTCAAGGGATTTTGCATCGTCGTGGCCGTGCAAGGCCTGTCACGGACGCACGAAGCCTGGCTGACGCGCAATCAACTCTTTCGATCCCTCGCCATCCGTTCGCTTTCTTCAATCTCGGTTGGCGGAGCCGTAGGGATCGCGCTGGCGATACAGGGTTACGGGGTCGTTGCGCTGGTCGGACAGCTCGTCTCGACTTCGTTGATCTCGCTGGTCAGCCTTTGGGTCTTGACACCCTGGCGCCCTCGGCTCCGGGTCAGCCGGCAGGCTGTTATCGATCTCCTGAGCTATGCGCGCTACGTGGCACTGACGGGAATCACTAACTTTGCCAATGCCAATTCCGATCTGATTTTCGTCACGTGGTATACCGGCGCCGCCGGCGCGGGCTTCTACAGCCTCGCCAAGCGCCTGGTCAACGCCGTGAGTACCGTGATCGGGAATGCGTTGAACCGCGTGTTCTTTTCGACCATCGCTGGCCTCCAGCATGACCGGGAAGCATCGCGTTCGACGCTGGTCGACTTCGTCAAGTACACGTCACTGCTGACGGCCCCGCTTTTCGCGGGCATAGCGGCTCTGGCACCGGATCTCATCGTCGGTTTCTTCGGATCCAAGTGGGGCGAGGCCGCCCCTCTACTCGCGATCATGTCGATCACCGGGTTCTTGACCACGATCGGCCTCTACAATCACTCGGTGATCCTGGCATTCGGCAAACCGCACTGGCAGACTTGGCTGACGCTGATATACGCGGTTTCGAACATAGCGATCTTCATCGTCGCTGCGCCATTTGGCCTTATCGCCATCGCTGTCGGCTATGTCGTTCGCGCCTTGTTGCTGTATCCACTGTCCGCCGGAGCCTCGATGCGGATCTTGGCGCTCGGCATCAGGCCCTATGCCGCGGCGCTGATGCCGGCACTTGCGGGCTCCGCGGTGATGGCCTGCGCGGTGGTTGCTGCCTCCATTACCATGCCGGCCACGTCGCCATGGCTGCGTCTCTCCGCGCTCGTGCTGCTTGGTTCTTCGGTCTATCTTGCCGTTGTCATGGCGGTCGCCCGGCCGGCCGTGGTGCGGATATGCCAGGAAGTCTGGGGTCGTGTGCGGCGATCGTCTAAGACCTAGCCAGAATTCGGCCTGCACGCACCAGCTAGCTTGCGTTGGCCGCCTGTCTGGCCTCGGCAAGATCGAGCGGCTCGGGCTTCGGGACGCGGGCTGATCTTGCCCCGCCAGGCGCAAGCCGGTTGATCACTCTTCTAGCGGGATCTTCGACGTAGCGATATGTCACGTCGGCAACGACTGTCAGAACGATGCAGCAGACCAATGCAAACACCGGAAACATGCTTGGCTGAAGTCCGAAATAGTGCCAGGCCGGCTTGAAGAGCAGGATCAACAGCACTTCGTGCATCATGTAGATGGCATATGACGTGTTGCCGAGGCGGCCGAGCCAATCGGAGCCGGGAAACCGCGCGAAGGCGCTTTCTCCCGTGGCTGTGACGAGGATCGCGAGAGAGAACAGTATGATTGCAAGGTCGGGCTTGGCAAAGAAGTTGAGAACCAGAACCGAGACGGCAAACAGCGCTATTCCGGCGAATGCAACCGGCTTCTTGCGATAGCCGCTCGAGAGCCTGAACAGGACGGTTAGGAGAATCCCGTTCAGGAAGCTCGGAAGCGCCCGTAACATCCCGAAATCGAAAGTTGCCCCGTACATCTGAGAGCGTTCCTGCCAGATCGGCAGGTGAGCATGGGCAAGGATGCCGTAAGAGAGCGCGACGATGATCGCCAGCATCAGCGGCGAGATCCTCCCGGCCAGCAGCATGAACAATGGGAATAATAGGTAACAGAACAGCTCGGCGCTGATGGACCAAGCCGGCGAGTTGAAGCTGAGATGATCTGTAATACCCCACGCCTGCACGAGGAAGAGGTTTTGAATGAAATCCGTCAAGCTCGCGTGCGAGGTCGGACCGGATATGCCCATGAGAGCAAGGACCGCGAATATCAACAATGTGAGCAGATGCAAGGGGTAGATTCGCGCGATCCGCCTAATGAGGAAGCGCGCATAGGAGCGCGGGCCTGTCGAGGTTGAAGGATAGGAGTAGGAAATCACGAACCCGGACAGGATGAAGAACATGTCCACGAACAGGCCATAGGACCCGTTCCAGGCCGGTGAGATGCCCTTGTCGATCAGCTTCAGGTGGAAGATGAAGACCCCGAGCGCGGCGACGAAGCGGTAGAAGTCGAGAACGACAAAACGTCTTGCTTCACTGGCTTCCATCGGGGCTCGGTTTCCTTGCACGTTTCGTCGCTCTTCTAGAGACGAATTGTGACGCAAGTTCGCAAGCGCGGCGGCCGATGGCGGCACAACCCGACGATCCCTCCGAATTCATGGGGCTCATCCAATTGCGGATGGCAGAGAGCCCTTTGCTCATCGATGAGGCAGGCGCCCGACCAACGAGCGATCAGGGGCCGGGACATGGTCCCGGCCCCCAGCGACGTTGGCGCCCGTTTGGGCAGGTCTCACTGGCTCAAACGAACACGAAGTCGTGGCTCGTCAGGCTGGAGACGTAGACGTTCTTCAGCAGAATCGAGTCGGTCGCCGAGAACGTGATGAGCGCGTTCGTGCCGGACTGCGTGATCTGGAGGTGGCTGTAGTCCTCCGCCAGCAGTTTCGAGATCGCGATCGTGTCGTGCGTCGTCCCGCTGCCGGCCTGGAAGTTGAGGATCTGGTCCTGGCCGTGGTCGTACGCGATGGTCGTCGAGTTCGGCGCCGCCGAGAACACGTCATTGCCGGCCCCGCCCTGGATCGTCACGCCGCTGGCGACGGCCGTGACGTTGTGGGTGCCATCGGACTTGGTCTGATCGATGAACTCGAGCGCCTTGGCGGTGTTGTAGCTCTCGTGCTGCGTGACGCCGGCCTGTCCGTTGAAGTTGAACAGGAAGACGTCCCTCGAGCCGTCGGCGTGGCTGGCGATCTCCTGGGTCTTGATGCCGGCGCTGTTATAGATGTCGGTCAGCTTGCTGCCGTCATTGTTGATGACCTGGGTATAGTCCAGAGTGCCGTCGGCGTGGGTCCTTGTGATCTCGACGATCTTGCCCGAGGCATCGAGGTGCTGGTGCTGCGTCGTGTAGGACTGGCCTGTGATGTTGTAGTTCCAGTTGTCCGACGTGCCGTCGGCGTTCTTGATGTAGGCAGCGGTCTTGATACCGCCGGTGTAGACCGTGGTGGAACTGTAGCCGTCGCTCTTGGTCGTCACCTCGCTGGTGATAATTCCTTTGGCGTCATACCAGCCCGAGGTCTTGGTGCCGTCGGCGCTCTGCACAAGGGTGAATGCCAGGCTGTCGTCGGCGTGGGTCCGCACGATGTGCGTCAGGAAACCGGTGGTATCGTAGGTATCGTGCTCTTTCGTGTAGTTCTGACCGATGACGTTGAAGAGATAGACATCCCTCGAGCCGTCGGAGTGATAGTCGGTTTGTGTCTTCTTGAGGCCTGAAGCGTCGTAATTGGTCACGACGCTGCCACCGTCGCTGCCGACGACCTGGGTATAGTCGAGCGTGCCGTCGGCGTGCCAGCGGGTCACCTCCGTCGTTTTGCCGGTCGGATCGAGATGCTGGTGCTGCGTGGCATAGCTCTGACCGGTGATGTTGTAGGTGTAATTGTCTTGGCTCAGGTCGGCATTGGTGATGTAGGCCGCAGTTTTCAGGCCGTTGGTATAGACCGTTGTCGAGCTGTAACCGTCGGCCTTCGTGATCACCTCGCTGGTGAGGACCCCCTTGGCATCGTACCAGTCCGTCGTCTTGGTCCCGTCCTTGCTCTGCACCAGCTTGAACGCCATGCTGCCGTCCGCGTGCTTCCGGATCAGCGTCGTGAGGAAGCCGGTTGCATCGTAGACATTGTGTTCGGTCGTGTAGTTCTGGCCGGTGATGTTGTAGAGGAAGACATCCTTGCTGCCATCAGCGTGGTACTCGGATTGTTTCGTCCGTACTCCCGTCGAGTCATAGATGGTGACGACGCTGCTCCCGTCGTTGTTGACGACCTGGGTATAGTCGAGCGTGCCGTCCGCGTGCTTGCGGGTGACGGACGTGACCTTGCCGGACGGATCGATGTGCTGGATCAGCGTGGTGTAGCTCTGGCCGGTGATGCCATAGGCATAGTTGTCCAGACTACCGTCGGCGTTCTTGATGTAAACTTTTGTCTTGACGCCGTTGCTGTAGAGGGTTGTCGAGGCGAAGCCGTCGGCCTTTTGGACCACCTCGCTGGTGAGGCTGCCGGCGGCATTGTACCAGTTGGTCGTCTTGGTGCCGTCGGCGGTCTGCATCAGCTCGAAGGCCAGGCTGCCGTCGGCATGCAGGCGCGTCAGGGTCGTGAGGAATCCGGTCGAATCGTAGACGTCGTGCTGGGTCGTATAGTTCTGGTCCTTGATGTTGTACGTCCAGACATCCTTGCTGCGATCGGCATGGTAGGCCGTCTCGATCAGTTTCACTCCCGTGGCGCTGTACAACGTGATCACGCTGCTGCCGTCACTATTGTAGACCTGGGTCGAGTCCAGCGAGCCGTCGGCATGGCTGCGGATCACCGAAGTGACCTTCCCCGAAGCGTCGAGATGCTGCACCTGGGTGGTGAAGCTCTTGCCCGTGATGTTGTAGGTATAGTTGTCCTGCGAGCGGTCCGCGTTCTTGACGTAGGCGGCTGTCTTCACGCCGTTGGTGTAGAGCGTGGTGGAGTAATAGCCGTCGGGCTTCTGGACGACTTCGCTCAGCAGGGTGCCGGCCGTGTTGTAGGTGTCGGTTGTCCGGGTTGCGTCGGTTCCGACATGAACGAACTTCGTCTGCACGCCGCCGGTGTAGCTGATCACGTCCTTGGAGCCGTCGCTGTGGACGATGGTGGTCGAGGTCGGCTGTCCGCTTGAATTGAGGCCGGTGTCGGATTTCGAGAGCAGCTTGCCGCTCGAATCGTAAGTCCTCGTGCTGGTCCAGGTCGCCGCCGAGTTCGTCACCGAGAACGAATATCCGCCCTGGATCTTCGAGAGCGCGTTGCCGTAATGGGCGATCATGTAGTCCATGGTCGCCTTCGACGCGACCTGCAGGACGTGGGAGTCGGTCAGGGTGATTGTCTGCAGCGCCGTCGAGTCGCTCAGATCGGACAGTTGCGGTACGATCTCCGCAGCCGTTCCGGTGACGCTGGTCCTTGTGTCCGGGGCGGGCGGCGTGGTCGGGGGCGCGTCGATCTCGATGATCACAGGGTGATCGCTGACCGGAATGGTGATGGTGCTGACGTCGGTGTAGCTGGCGATCGCTGTGGTGCCGGTCAGCGTGTCGTACACCTTCACGGTATGATGGACGGCGCCGAGGTTCACCGTCACCGTCTGGGCCGCATTGGACAGCTCGGTATCGGTGGCATCGTTCCAGAGCTTCGGCTCGGCCCAGACGACGAGTTCGTAGGCGCCATTGCTCTTGCCGAGCACCATGCTGTTGCCGGTGGCCGGCATGTTGCTCAACGTGTAGTTCAATGGGTCAGTCGGCTGCAGGCCGCCCTTGCCGTCGTCGGCCAGAATGGTCGTCAGGTTGTGAATCGCCGTCGCGGCGAGCTTGGGCGTGCCGTCGGAATTGAACAGGCCGAAATTGGCTTCGGGATTGGTGTTGGCTGCAGACGAGTCGCGGTCGAACAGCTCGTAGAGGTAAGTTGCACTCACGCCGGCCTTGTAGGCGACGACAAGCGTGTTCAGGATCGATTTGGCCTGCACCATCTCGTTGGCGCCGAGATACTGGGTGTTGTTTTGCGTGGTGTAGCCGGTTTCCGTGATGACGACAGGCTTTCCCGGAGCCGCGGCCATGACGGCGCTCAGCGTCGCCGCAATGGAGCTGCTCGGATTGAGGCCGGTGCTGACATAAGCGTGGGCGTTGGCATAGTCGACCGAGCCCGACATGTTGCCGAGCTGGCTGTAGCCTTGCGGATCGTTGTAGGCCAGTGACAGATTGTAGACGGGGATGCTGGCGAGCGTCGCGTTGGCATTGACGGCCTGATAGAGCGCACTCTGGAACTGGGCCGCGGCCGAAAGGCTGGAGCTGCCATTGTAGCTGAAGGGCTGGTGATTGGCCTCGTTGAGCCCCTCGATGGCGGTGATGCTGCCCGAATAGCTCGTCGCGAATTTTTGGAGCGAGGCGATGTAGTTCTGCAACCCGACCGTACCGGACTGGGGCAGCGCAGACGATACCAGAAAGTCGAACTTGTAGCCGGCGGCGGCCAGGCCCTCGACGACCGGCTGCGCAGCGGGGTTCGTCCCCATCGCGTCGCGGAGATGGGTGACGCCGATATATTCGAGGCTGTCGGCCATCAGCGCGAGGTTGTTGTAGCCGGTCCATCCGAAACCGGCGTGCGTGTTGACGCCGATGGAGTTGATGAAGCTGCTGGCGGACAGGATTGTTTGATCAGGCATTGCAAACTCGGGTTTCAGCGCGAACGAAATTGCTCGCAGGGATTTGCGTCGAAGCTTCTCTGTCGAGTGTGAATTTCAGATAAAAATCGAAGCTACAAATCGCGAGTGAAATGCGGTTCCTTGTGCAGGAACAGCTCGACTCGTATTGCAGCAGAATGCTGATGCGATGCCCGTGCAGGATGGCGTGAGAATGGCGCTTTCAAGATTTCCACGATTCACGCTGCTAAATATATGCGCAAGCTGTGCGAGTTCGATCCAACGCTTCGGCTTGAGAGCGTGTCATACGAACGCGGCGGTGGGGTGCGACTCTTTCGTCTGCGTCATCGGATGGCACAGGGAGTCGGCAGATGCCATTTTCATGGGCGATCAATCTGAAAGATTTTATCGCACTGGTTGTATCCGTATTTTCCCGGATATGACCGCTTGGTTTGATCGGGAAGGCGCAATGGTTCCGTCCAGGACCTGAATTTGAGCCGTGGCCCAACGGCTCAGTTGCTCGCCCGCTGTGTTCCGATCCGTGCCGGATGCGGCGAATTGGGCTAGCCGCGACGGGCCAGCATCAGAAAATCGCCGCGCCATCCGACGATCGCCGTTGCGAGCGCGGCGATCACGATCTTGCCGGCAAGCCATGTCGCGGGCTCGGTCGGCATCGCGCCGAGTGATCCGATCAGGACGGCGGCCACCAGCGCCTGCGCGACCAGTGACCAGCGCGGGAATGCCTCGAACCGCAGGGTCGGACCGAGCGCAAACAGAATCGCTGCCAGCGTGGCGAGGCAAGCGCAGCCGACCGCCTGTTGCGGCGACAGGCCGGCCCATGCCGCGGCCAGCGCGACGGCAGCGACGATCGCGAGCTGGCCGGCCGCAACGATCACGAGCCTCGTTGCGAGCTTCTCTAGGTGCGGAACGACCGCGACGGTCGCTTGGAGATGCGTGTGCAGGAAATAGAAGACGGCCACAACAGGTGCCGTCGTCAGGAAGCCATCAAGGCTCTCCCGCGGCACCAGGATACGGGCTGCATCCGGAATGAAGCCGACGAGACCGCCGAGCAGCACGAGGGTCGTGCAGACCATGAACTCGAACATCCGCCGCGTCGATTGCACCGACTTCATGACGGTTCCGTGCTCGAAATCCTTCACGACATCGGGATAGCTCACGGTGTGGATCGCTGCATTGAGGACCCAGAACGGGCGTTGCAGCAGGTCGAGCGCAATCGAGAATCCGGCGCCGGCGCCCGTCGCGCCCAGCCGGCCGATGATGATGAACCGGAGCAGCACCGGCACCGAGAGATGGATGACGGACGCACCCGCCGCCAGCATGCCGTAGCGGGAGAAATCCTTCCAGTCAGCCAGCATCGTCCGCAGCGGAACGCGCTCCAGGGGGGTGCGATAGGCCACCAGCCCCGCGAGCAGGCCCAGGGCGTGGCCCGCACTGACGCCGAGCAGCGCCGCTTCCGCCGTTCCCCAAATCGCCGCACCCGCGGCGGCTCCGGTCAGAAGGGCGGTAGCGCGAAACGCCAGGAGAGAGGAGGCGACACCCAGCCGGTCGGACAGGCGGACCGACAGCAAATAGAGGTCGGTCAGGCCCTGAAGCACGGATATGCCGAGGCCCAGCGCGATGATCCCTGCCGGGAGCACGCTGGCCAGAGATGCGCAGCCGCCGACCACGACGAGCGCGCCCGCGCTCGACAGGCCCGCGGCAAAGAGCGACCACCTCAGCCGCGCCGCCTCGTTCTCCCCGGCTGCTGCCAGAAAACGCAATCCGGCGAGCTGCAGCCACTCGAACATCAGGACGCAGAGCAATTGGCTCGAGGCCAGTGCCAACGAGAAATTGGTGTAGTCGGCGGCGGGCAACAGATGACTGATCGCGAAGATCAGGATGATCGCCGCGGCGCTCTGATAGAGGTAGCCCGCCATCGCGAAGAGGCGTGTCATCTCGGAATGAGGCGCTCCTTGCCGACGGCCCGCGGCGCTTCAGTCGTTGCTGCGCGCACGCGCGACATCCGCTGCTCGCGCAATTGCTCATACAGATTCTTGTAGGATGACAGCACGTCGGCAAATACCCATTTGTTGGTATCTGCGATCAGGCGCCGGCTGATCTCGTCGATCTTGTGCGGATCAGACGCGACTGCAAGCATGCTGTCGGCCAGGGATTGGGGATCGGCTTCGGTCAGCCAACCCGTCACGCCGTGCTCGATGACCTCGGGCATGCCGCCAAAGCGCGTTCCGAGCAGCGGCCTGCCGGCCGCCTTGGCATCTGCGACGACGAGTGGACCGGGGTCGTGCCAGATCGAGGGCGCGACCACCACGTCGACCTGCCTGTAGAAATCGTCCGGCGCCACGAAGCCCATGAACTCGATGCGCGCATCCGGCGCGAGCGCCTTGAGGCGGCGCTGCTCCTCCTCGCTGACCCGGCCGGCGATCATCATTCGGATGCGGTCGGGGGGCAGCATGGCAAGGGCATGCATCAGGTTGTCGATGCCCTTCTCCTCAGTGAGGCGGCCGATGAACCCGAACGTCACTTCCGTGGTGCAGACCGGGCGAGGGTAGGGCTCGCGCGGCGGCTCGGTCGAGGCGTTGCGGATCACGGTTCGGATCGGCGTCTCCGCGAACATGCCCATGTCGGTATGGATCGACAGCACGCGCTCGCTCACGCCGACCACGGCGCTCAGCCAGTGCGTCGCCCGCTTGCGATGGAAGGTCAGGATCCCGCAGCTCGTGCAGGTGTGCTCGCAAGAGCGTCCCTTGTCGAAGCGCGAGCAGCGCGGGCAGGTCAGATAATAATCGTGAAGCGTATGCAGCACCGGCACGCCGAGCTGGGCGGCGACGCGCCAGATCGCGGTGGTGAGACCCGACAAATTGTTGGAGTGCAGCACGTCCGGCTTGAAGGCCCGGATGCGTTCCGCTATCAGCGGCGCCTGCATCTGCCAGTCGTCGACCGCATGCCAGATGCTGCGCTTTACGATGTTCTTCGGCAGCGAGAAGGGCAGATGGAAGTTGCGCACCGGCGCAGAATAGACGTTGATGCCGTTGCAGCTTTCACGAGCCTGCTCGGGCGCGGATGCGCTGCGGATCACCTCGACCTCGTCTCCGCGCTGCACCAGGCCTTCGGCGAAGCGCCGCGCGAAGATCTCCGCACCGCCGACGATCTTGGGGGCCTGAGGCGTCGGATAAAGAGTGGACGTCAAAAGAACTTTCATCACTGAACCTCATGTCTTGCAAAATCGCGCTTACCGCGCCGGCCTTATCTCCAAAGCGGGCATGGCACCGTTGCTCGCTGCAATGAGAACCGGCGTGGTCGAAACCGGAATCCAGGCACCGGACGCAGGTCTTGCGGCCGAGTCGCACGGCATCGCAAAGGTTGCGCCGTCCTGATCCCCCTTGATCCGGACCTCGTAACGCCGCTCGGGAGTCTCGGACCATACCGCAACTCTGGCGCCGGACGTCGTCGTTGCATTGATCGACACGACGCCACTGGCGAGCTCGCGTTTCTCGGCGCTCAGGCTGGAGCGGATGAAAGCCCAGGCGCCCTGAACCGCGCAGGCGACGGGCTTCGGCGAATTGTCGAAACGGTAGAGCCCGAAATTGTGCTCCAGATCCGATGCGTCCTTTCCACTGTCCTTGAGTTCGTAGAACCACATTCCTTTGAGCCAGCGCGCCGCGGTTGATGCCCACAAGATGAGCTGCGCACTATTGTCGGACTGGGCTTGTTCGCTGACGCCGCATTTATTGGTGGCAGCCGTGGTCCACCCGGTCTCGGTGACATAGATCGGAAAATCGGGGTTTCCGCTCGCCTGGCCGACCAGGCGGTGAAACGCCGTCAGCCTGTCGATGATTTCGGCCGAGGTGCGTTTGCTCGGGCCCATGCAGAAATTGTAGAGATGGATCGATGCGCCGTCCGCATATTGAAGAATGCCGGTCCGCAGCATCTTCTCGGTCCATGTCCAGCCCAGATCGTCGCCGAGCGCGCCGACCAAAAACGGCGCATTTGGCGCCACCCGCTTGACCACCGGCCGCGTGACCTCGGCAAGCGCCCGATAGTTTTCCGGCGAGAACGCAGGATCCTTCTTCGCCGCCAGGTTCCATTCGTTCCAGAGCTCGAACAGCGGATGCTGCGCCACCACCGATTGCGCCGCCGCCGCCGCATAATCGGCGAACCGCTGCCGCGCCTCGTCCGTCGTCGGTGGCGAGGAATTCGGAACGAGATGATGGCCGAAGGCGAGGATCAGGAGAGGGCGCGCGACGCCGGACTTGACCTGCGCTTCGAGCCTGCCAAGTCGGGGTGTGAAGCCCATCCGGCGTCCCCCAACCTCGAACTCGGACCAGGGAAAATCATCGCGAAAGGAATTGAGACCGAGTTGCTTGATCTGGGCGACGTTTTCCGAAGGCACGTATCCGCGCGCGCTCACCGGGCCGCCCAGCCCCTGATGTGTGCCGACCCCGAGCAGGAATCGGGCATCGAGCGGTTGCGCCTGCTGTGCGCAGACCGGGACCGGAAGGAGAATGGATGCGATGAGGCTCGCGAGGCGGAGACTGTCGCGAACCAAGGTGCGTGGGAGCGGTGCAGCCATCAGAAATTCTTGGAGAGATCCGACTGCAGCGCCGCCTTCGCTGCGACGGGCGTCTGGTCGTCCTGAAGCAGCTCGACATAGACCTGCTGCAATTGCGCATGCGTCTTCTCAACGTCGTAGAGCTGCTTGAACCGGTCGTAGCCGCGCTGCCCCAGCACCTTGAGATCGAGATCGAGTGCGCGCCGGAAACCATCCACGAGCGGCTGAACCGCGACGGGCTCGCAGAGCACACCGGTGACGCCATCGACGACGATCTCGGGCAAAGCGCCGCTGCGGAATGCCAGGATGGGCTTGGCCGCGCGCATCGCTTCGAGCGCAACGAGGCCGAAGGCTTCCCAACGTGACGGAATCACGACGAGGTCGGCGGCCTCGAGCTGGGTCTCGATGGTCGGGCGGTCGAGCCAGCCCAACAGGGACACGTTGGACGGGACGGTCGGACCTTCGTACTTGTTGACGACGGAGGCGCCGATCATGCGGACGTCCAGCACATCCTCGAGCGCGCGTGCCGCTTCGATCAGCAGATCGAACCCCTTCTGCCGGTCCAGGCGTCCGATGAACAGCACCTTGACCTTCTTCGAGGTCCAGTCAGCCGCGACGGGCTGCGGCGTGCGGCTCTTCGAGATGCCGTTGTGGACCACGGTGAGGCGGTCGGCAGGAATTCCCGCGCGCACCGCCTCGCTATACTCGTCGCCGGAGATGCAGATGATTCGGTCCGAGGTGCGCGCAAGCAGGTTCTCCGCCGCCTTCGTCAGCTTATGACTGAAGCGGCCGGTCTCGCGCGAAAATGCCCAGCCGTGCGGACAATAGACGACGCGCGGTCCGCCCGAGCGGGCTGCCAGCGCGGGCCGGAGCACGAGCCCTGCAAAGGAAGAATGCAGGTGCACCACGTCCGGTCTGAAGGCATCCAGCGCTTGCATGCTGGCACGCAGCATCTGGAATAGGCCGGCGACGCTGCGGCCGGATCGCTCGAATGTTGTAATCTGGTTGTCATCGATTGCGCCGAGGTCGCCCCGATGATCCGACGGCACGACATAATGCACGTTCTCAGCACCGAAGCTGGCCTGTTGTTGAGGATGCAACTCGTTCAGATAGCTCGCGATCCCGCCACGGATCGTTTCGGCGATGTGCAGCACTTTCATCGTTTGCCTTGCGTAGGGCCGCGTTGGAGAGCCGGACATCTGTATCCCTGTTCTGTGTTCGCTAGTGCGAAACACAATTCCTCGAATACGTAGCGATATTGGGGCAGCGATGTGGTGATGTTGCGCCAAGGCGCTCGTGCTTGCGATCATCGCAAGAACGAAGAAGAAATTTCATGGAACCAGGCAAAGAGCCGCGAGTTGCAAATCGTTTGTGCAAAAACCGTTGCGCGCGATAGGCGAACCGCGCCGCGTTTCACGCGGCGCTGGCGACGTTCGCCGGCACTGCGAGGTGATCGAGCAACGTCTTCGCCGATTTCTTCCACGAATAGAGTGCAAGGCGATCCTGTTGCCGTCGGCGTTCCTGGTCCGAGATCGCGCCGATTGCCAATCTTTCGAGCATGAGCTGCTTCAACGCCTCGGCATCCGTGGCGTCAAAATACGCAGCCGCGTCGCCGCACGTCTCCACGACGGCGTCGGCCCTCGAGGCGATGACCGGGCAGCCGAAGATCATGGCTTCGAGCGGCGGCACGCCGAACCCCTCGTAGAGCGAGGGAAACACGAAGGCCGATGCATGCGCATAGAGCGCGGCAATCTCGCTATCGGTCAGACGGCCGGCCAGCACCAGGCCGGAAGCCCCTTCGCCCGAATTATCCTGAAAGACCTTGCTATTATCGCCGCCGACGATGACCAGGGGAACGTCAGCCCGGTCGAGCAGCTGGATGGCGCGGATCGCGACGGACAGATTCTTGTTCTTGGTTTTCGAGCCCACGAAGAGGAAGAACTTCTGCGGCTGAACGCCAAGTCGGGCCAGGATGCCGGGATCGGGCTTCGTGGCTGCAAAGTGCTCGGCGCTGTTGGGGAAGACGGGAATGCGCGATGCCGAGAGATTCAGCACGTCCGCAAGCTCCTTGCGGGAAAATCCCGACACCGTTGCGATGCTTGCGTGCCGGGCGAGCATCCGCCCCATCGTGCGATGGACGGTCAGATAGCGCCAGTTGAAGAAGTCGGGCCTGCGAAAGACCTGGGCGTCGTGAATCACGACGATGTGGTCGCGATGGAAGACCGGTCCGGAATTGGCCAGGCTGATCAAGCGGCCTCCGGCGGCAGCGCGGGCGAGATCGATTTGATCCCACGCGTGCCCATGCAGCCGGCCGACAGCGCGAATCTTGATCCGGTCGAGATCAAGTTCCTCGCTTGCATCCGCGGGCTTCAACAATTGCCAGTCTGCGTTGCGCAGCGAGGCCGGAATCTGCTCCGACGCGAGCAGCACGTCGATCGCCTTGACCATTTCAGCGGCATAACGCTGCACGCCCGTGAGCTTTTGCGACAGAAAGCGGCCGTTGATGAAGAATTTCAATTGGGGACCACGATGGTTCATGGAGTTCCGGCCGGGTTCGCGGGGAGCTCGCGGTGGAGGAGCCGCACGTGAGCAATCGTTAGGTACAGAAATATGACGCAGCCGGGCATGGCTCGGAGGCGCCGCCTGCATGGCCCGGCGTCGCCTTGCTGCGTGCCAGGCCGGGGTGTAGAGGTCGGCCATGACCGATGACACCCACTCCTTCCGCTGCGGCTCGCTCACCGCGACCGTCAAGGCGCACGGCGCCGAGCTCTGCTCGCTGAAGGGCGGCGGCACCGAATTCCTTTGGCAGGCGGGGCCGGAATGGCCGCGTCACGCGCCGCTGCTGTTCCCGATCGTCGGGCGCCTTGCCAACGACGAATTGCGGCATCAGGGCAGGACGTATCGGATGACGCAGCACGGCTTCGCCCGCGACAGCCGCTTCGTGTGGGCAGAACGCGGCGAGAGCCGCTGCACCCTGGTGCTCGATGATAATGAGACGACGCGCGCGCTCTATCCGTTCCCGTTCCGGCTGACGGCGGCCTATGCGATCGATGAGTCCGGCCTCGATCTGACGCTCACGATCGCCAACACCGGCAAGGAGACGTTGCCGGCCTCGCTCGGCGGTCATCCCGCCTTCAATTGGCCGCTGCAGCCCGGCGCGGCGAAGGAGAGCCATGCGCTGACTTTCGCGTGCGCCGAACCGTCTCCGGTCCGCCGTCTCGAAGGTGGATTGCTGCGGCCGGCAGCGGAGCCGAGCCCGGTCAAAGGCACCTCGCTTCCCTTGTCGGACTCCCTGTTCGTCGACGACGCCATCATCTTCGACCGCATCGAGAGCACTTCGGTCCGCTATGCCGCGGCGGGCGGTGCATCGACCGGGCCATGGCTGAAAATGTCCTGGCGCGGATTTCGCGAGCTCGGCGTCTGGTCGAAACCGTCAGGCGCGCCGTTCCTCTGCATCGAGCCCTGGCGCGGCTACGCAAGTCCCGCCGACTTCCAAGGCGAGTTCACCGACAAGCCGGGACTGATGCACATCGCAGCCGGCGCGGAAGAGCAATTGTCGTTCCGCATCGAGGTCGGATCGTCCTGAGGCCGGCGAGCTGATCGATGATGCCTAGAGCATGATCCGGAAAAGTGTGAAGCGGTTTTCCGAAAAGATCATGCTCAAACAACAACCTAAAGCGCGATGACGATTCATCCTAATCGCATCGGGCTTTAGACCTCGACGCGCGTGAGATCCTCGCCGAGCACGACCGGTCCTGCATAATCCCGCCTGACGTCATCAAGCAATGCGTTCAGCATGGCATCGTCGGTGCGCGGACGGTGATGGGTCAGCGCGAGCTTCTTGACGCCGGCTTTGGCCGCGATCTTCCCGACGGTGTCGCCGCAGGCGATCGTGTATTTCGCAAGCCGGCGCAAATGCTCGTTGTTGATCTCCGGCGTGGCGAGGAAGCAGCACTGCACCAGCAGGTCGGCTCCCTCGGCCAGCCGCTCGAGCCCGGGGCAGGGGACGGTGTCGCCGGAAATAGCAATGACCTTGCCTTCCGCTTCGAAGCGATAGCCGAGACAGATCCAGCGCGCAAGAAAGGCCGGCGGCATGTCGAGGCCATCGCCATGCGAGACCAGTTCGGCACTGATCTTCCAGCGACCGGTGTCGAGCACGGGGCCTGGGATGATGTCCGTTGCGGCGACCGGCTTCCAGCCGCCGAAGCTCGGCTCGCCCTGGTCCCGCCAGGCGATGTCCTTGTCGTAGACCTGCGTGACGAGCGTGTTGACGAGCCGCTCAGTGTCCGGCGGCCCATAGATGCGGAGATCGTCCTTGCGCCCGTGCATCCACGAATTCAACATCACATCGTAGAGATCGCCGATGTGGTCGAAATGGTGATGGGTGAGGAAGACCGTGTTGATGGCGCCGAGCGGCACGCCGGCCTTGTGAAGCTGCACCATGACGCCACGGCCGGCGTCGAACAGGATGTTCTCCTCGCCAAGCCTGATCAGCGTGGTCGTCGCCATGCGGCGCGGGTCCGGGCGCGGGCCGCCGGTGCCGAGCAGTATGACCTCCATGCGCCACCTCCGAGTGCAGGCTTTTGGAGGCACAGTAGATGCGAAGCTCACAGGGGAGCAAGCCGCAGAGCGCCGCCCGAAGTACGATCTGCTTTTCCGAAAATCGGGAGACTGCCGGCGCGACGGTGCGCGGAATGAGAATTGTGGGCCAATTCATACTTAATGTGCCAAGAGCATGACCAATATTGTTTGCGCATCACAACGCGCCTAGTATCGCGGCAGGCAATTTCGGGGGCTCGAACAGGCTGTGAATGCCCGTTCACATGACGGCGCGTTGCGCGGCGACTTGAATCTGCAGGTCGGGACGCAGGCACATGGGACCGCCAGGACGGCGGTAGCTTCCGCTCGTCCGCCCGGCCGCGAGCGGCTGATCGTCGTCGAGGACGATCCGGTGACGCGGACCATGCTGGTCGACTATTTCAGCGACAACAATTTCGACGTGGTCGGCGCCGGCACCTGCACGGAGTGCCGTCAGGCGCTGCGCGCGCGCACCGATCTCGTCTTCCTCGACGTGCAACTGCCTGACGGGGACGGCTTCGAGCTCGCCAAGGAGATCCAGGCCACCAGCAACGCGGGCATCATCTTCGTGACGCGGCGCGACACCGACGTCGACCGCATCCTCGGCCTCGAGGTCGCCGGCGACCATTACGTCACCAAGCCGATCAACCTGCGCGATCTGCTCGCGCGTGCGCGCAGCGTGCTGCGGCGTCGCTCGATCGACCGCAAGGCGGCGCGCAACCACAATTCGATCGCGTTCGGCGACGGGATCATCGACCTGACCCGGCGCGAATTGCTCGGCAACGACGGCAAGCCGGTGGCGCTGACGCGCGCCGAATTCGACCTGCTGGCGGCGCTCGTCGGCGCCGACGGCAGGCCGCTCAGCCGCGACTATCTGATCGAGGTGGTCAGCAATCGCCAGGCCGAAGTCGACATCCGCACCGTCGATGCGCTGGTGGCGCGGCTGCGCCGCAAGCTCGTCGGCAGCGGCACGCCCGTGATCGCGACCGTCACCGGCGTCGGCTACAAGCTCGCGCTCAGCGAGCGGCTGTAGCGCAAGATCCGGAAAAGCGTGCAGCGGTTTTCCGGCAAGATCATGCTCAGACAATAGCAACATCGCCGTCAGCGCGATGCGACGCGCTTCGAACGTGCTTCGATGCGCGCCTTGATCCGGCTGACCCTGGCCTCATGGGCCGCCCAATAGGCGCGGCTGGCGGCCGCGGTGCCTTGACGATAGCGGGCATAGACCGCCTTCGGCTGCACCGGCATCTTCGGGCGGCTCGCCGGTTTCACGGGCGCCGCAGCCGCAACCGCAACGGCAGCTGCAACCGTGGACGCCGGATCCGGAGCAGCCGCAGCTTCGCGTTCTCCCGGCATCGCGCTCATCGCGACAAGCCGGTTGCGGGCCCGGTTGCAATAGACCTGCGACCGCGCGCTCATCTCCACTTCGCCATGACCCGCCCGGTATTTCATCAGCGCGCGGCAGAGGTCCCCGCCCGAAAGCCGCCAGGCTTGGCTGAGATAGAGCACCCCGTAATGGATGTTGACGTCGGGTTCGGCCAGCTCCGCGCTGCTGCCGCGGAAGCCCAGCATCGCCGCGGTCTCGGGGCGCACCTGCATCAGGCCGATTTCGCCCGCGCTGCCGATGGCCGCCGGGTTGTAGCCGCTTTCGACGAAGACGACCGCCTCGGCGATATCGGCCGGCAGATTGGTGCTCTTGGTTTCCCTCTCGATGATCTTCCGGATCGTGGTCCGCGACGACGGCGTTTCGCCGGCGCCGAGCTCGCTGCTGCCGTCAGCCGCATGTGCGCCGATCGGAGCCGACACGAGCAGGACGACCGCGACGTGCCTCCACGTCGCGCCGAGAATGAAGCGTGCCCAATCCCGCAGCATGGGCTTGTCATAGAGCGCCGGAGTTAACAAACCGGCCTCAGGCGTGTGTGCGTCACGGTCGCGCGCGGGCGCTCTGGTCGGTGGATCTGGCCTGCGACGGCTCCGCCAGCTGGTCATCGACCGCATAGAGCGTGCAGCTGGGCGACCATTTCATGCAGGCTGCCAGCGAGTCGCGCCGGGCCTCCTCAGTCGTCGCCCGTCCGGCGCGCCAGCCGTAGCCGCCGTTCGGCGACACCGCAAAGGCCTTGTGCGGCAGCAGGCTGGCGAGATAGCGCGCGAACTCGGCCCGCGCGGCCTCGTTGAGCTGGCGTGGCGGCGGCAGCGGATCGGGCAGGCTCAGGAGGTCATGGCCGAGCCCGCGCTCGCGCAGGAAGGCGTCGAGATACGGTGTCCATTGCGGCCGGCCCGCGACCGAATAGAGATAATGCCCGTCTTCGCCGTAAGCCGGCGCCGCGACGAACCTCGCATTGCCGCCGCCCGCGCGAAATCCGTCATGGAGCCGGCGCGCGAGGTCGGGACCGAAATAGGAATCGTTGCTGGCATAGACCCACAGCATGGGCACGTGCGAGGTCTTGCCGAAGGTGGCGAAGGCCTGCACCAGCCCATCCGGATTGCAGACATCGTCGTCGTTGCGCGAGCCGCGGCCGCCGGCAAAATTGATCGCGGCGACGAGGCCCGCCGGCGCCTGTGCGCTCAGCGCCACCGTTGCAAGGCCGCCTGCGGAATGGCCGGCCGCGATCATGCCCGATGTCGTCACGTCGCCCCGGTGCGCCATCGCATCGATCGCGGCGCGCAGATCGGCAACCGCGACGGCGGCCGCCGGCAGGTACGCGGCCTTTGCGCAACCGCCGACGCTGTCGACGCGCCCGCCCGGCGAGGTGCCGTAGCCGCGCCGCATCACCACTAGCGCCGCAAAGCCGCGCCGGGCGTATTCCAGCGCGATGCCATAATATTTGTGCGCCGACATGGTCGCGCGGTCCTCGAACTTGCGCGGCGAGCCATGGCTGAGCAGCGCCAGCGGATATCGCTTGGTCCCGACTGGTCGGACCAGAAAGGCCTCCAGCCCCTGCGGTCCGGCCTCCGCCATCGGGATGCGCAGGTCCTCGGTGTAGAACTCCGCGGCGCGCGCCGGTGCACCGGCCAGGATGAGGCTGGCGATCAGCACGAGCAGCTTGCGCGATGGGATCATCAGACGATTCGAAAGGGCGGTGCTGCCGAGCATAGCACGAAGGCCGCTCATGGGGACTGCAGCGCCTCCAAGGAACGCCTTCCCCCTCGCGCGTGTTGTGCCCTTGGCGGGGGCTTGGCCGATGCTATGGTGTCCCGCACTCACGACAGGACGAGGGTATTCCAGTGGCTGATGTTCATCCCGCGGCGGGCAAGCAGGCCTCGCCGGACGCGCTCACCAATATTCCGCGGCTGGTGACGGCCTATTTCGCCGGCAAGCCGGATGCGTCCGATCCGGCACAGCGCGTGGCGTTCGGCACGTCGGGCCATCGCGGCACCTCGTTCAAGAACACCTTCAACGAAGGCCACATCCTCGCGACCACGCAGGCGATCTGTGATTACCGGAAAGAGAAGGGCCTGACCGGCCCGCTCTTCATCGGCATCGATACCCATGCGCTGGCCGAGCCGGCGCTTACAAGCGCCGTCGAGGTGTTCGCAGCCAACGGCGTCGAGGTCATGATCGACAAGGATGGCGGCTACACGCCGACGCCCGTCATCTCGCATGCGATCCTCACCTATAACAAGGGCCGCACCTCTGGTCTTGCTGACGGCGTCGTCATCACGCCGTCACACAATCCCCCCGAGGACGGCGGCTACAAGTACAATCCGCCTCATGGCGGCCCGGCCGATACGGACGTGACCGCTGCCGTCGAGAAGTGCGCCAACGCCTATCTCGCCGGCGAGCTCGAGGACGTGAAGCGCATCGACTATTCGAGGGCGCGCAAGGCCGCGAATGTCCACGCCTACGACTTCGTCACGCCTTACGTCGCCGATCTCGGCAATGTCGTCGATCTGGACCTCGTCAAATCCGCCGGCGTCAAGATCGGCATCGATCCGCTCGGCGGCGCCGCCGTGCATTACTGGCATCCGATCATCGAGCGCTATGGCCTCAACGCCAATGTCGTGAACGAGGCGATCGATCCGACCTTCCGTTTCATGACGGTGGACTGGGACGGCAAGATCCGCATGGACTGCTCCTCGCCCTACGCGATGGCGAGCCTGATCGGCATGCGCGACCGCTTCGACGTCGCCTTTGCCAACGACACCGACGCCGACCGTCACGGCATCGTCACGCGCACCGGCGGGTTGATGAATCCGAACCATTACCTGGCGACCGCGATCTCCTACCTGTTCGCGCACCGTCCGGACTGGGGCAAGGATGCGGCGATCGGCAAGACCGTGGTGTCGAGCTCGATCATCGACCGCGTCGCCAAAAAGCTCGGCCGCAAGCTGGTGGAGACGCCGGTCGGCTTCAAATGGTTCGTCGACGGCCTCGTCACCGGCGGCTTCGGCTTCGGCGGCGAGGAGAGTGCAGGGGCCTCGTTCCTGCGCCGCGACGGCGCGGTGTGGACCACCGACAAGGACGGCGTCATCCTCGGCCTGCTCGCTGCCGAGATCATGGCCAAGACCGGCCGCGATCCCAGCCAGATCTTCAATGATCTCACCGCCGAATTCGGCATGCCGCATTACGCGCGCATCGACGTTGCCGCCACCGGGCCGCAGAAGAACATCCTGAAGTCCCTCACGCCAGAGCAGCTCGGCCTCAAGGAGCTCGCTGGCGATCCGGTTCGTGCGACGCTGAGCAAGGCGCCCGGCAACAGCCAGCCCTTCGGCGGCATCAAGGTCGAAACCGATTTCGGCTGGTTCGCCGCGCGGCCGTCCGGCACCGAGGACGTCTACAAGATCTACGCCGAAAGCTTCCGCAGCCCCGAGCACCTGAAACGGATCCAGGAGGAAGCCCAGGCGGGCCTAGCCAAGGTGTTCGCGGCGTAAGTTGTTCCGAGAGGTCGCCGCTGTCTTACCCCCCAGGGGAGGGTAAGCGGAGCCGGAGCCGGACGCGGTCATTCCCGCGTTATGTATACAATCACGAGGATAAAGGTATTAAGGTAGAGCTGATTCCATCTTGAACAATTCCATCACCCAAGCTATTGTATACAGAACGTATTCATAAGCCGTGGGAGTGAGACATGACAAAACCCTTCCCCATGAATGCCTGGTACGCCGCGGCGTGGGACGCCGACGTCAAGGCGGCGTTGCTGCCGCGGACGATCTGCGGCAAGCATGTCGTGATGTATCGCAAGGCCGACGGCACGGTGACCGCGCTGGAGGACGCCTGCTGGCATCGCCTGGTGCCGCTGTCCAAGGGCCGGCTTGAAGGCGACACTGTCGTCTGCGGCTATCATGGCCTCAAATACAACGCGCAGGGGCGCTGCACCTTCATGCCCTCGCAGGAGACCATCAACCCCTCGGCCTGCGTGCGTGCCTATCCCGTGGTCGAGCGTCACCGCTACGTCTGGCTCTGGATGGGCGATCCCGCACTTGCCGATCCCGCGCTCGTCCCCGACATGCACTGGAATCACGACCCGGCCTGGGCCGGCGACGGCAAGACCATCCACGTCAATTGCGACTACCGCCTCGTGCTCGACAATCTCATGGATCTCACCCACGAGACCTTCGTGCACGGCTCCTCCATCGGCAATGACGCCGTCGCCGAGGCGCCGTTCGACGTCACCCATGGCGAGAAGACGGTGACGGTGACGCGCTGGATGCGGGGCATCGAGCCGCCGCCGTTCTGGGCCAAGCAGCTCGGCAAGCCCGGCCTCGTCGACCGCTGGCAGATCATCCGCTTCGAGGCGCCGTGCACCATCGCGATCGACGTCGGCGTCGCGCCGACGGGCACCGGTGCGCCGGAAGGCGACCGCTCGCAGGGCGTCAACGGCTTCGTGCTCAACACCATCACGCCGGAGACCGAGAAGACCTGTCATTACTTCTGGTCCTTCGTCCGCAATTATCGGATCAGTGAGCAGCGCCTCACCACCGAGATCCGCGAGGGCGTCTCCGGCATCTTCCGCGAGGACGAGCTGATCCTCGAAGCGCAGCAGCGCGCGATGGACGAAAACCCCGATCGCATCTTCTACAACCTCAACATCGACGCCGGCGCGATGTGGTCGCGCAAGCTGATCGATCGGATGGTGGCGAAGGAAAACGCCCCAAAGCACCTTCAGGCCGCGGAGTAGAACATGGCCGAGCGTGAGGTCGACCGCTCCATCTCGCAGACCGTGAAGGCGCAGCTCGCGCTGCGCGACCAGATCCTGTCGGGCGCCTTGCGCCCCGGCGAGCGCATCTCCGAGCTGCAGGCGGTGGAGACCACAGGCGCCTCGCGCACGCCGGTGCGCATGGCGCTGGTGCGGCTGGAGGAGGAGGGGCTGTTGGAGGCGATCCCCTCCGGCGGCTTCATGGTGAAGGCGTTTTCGGAGCGCGACATCTCCGATTCCATCGAGCTGCGCGGCACGCTGGAAGGCCTGGCGGCGCGCTTTGCCGCCGAGCGCGGCGTCTCTGCGCGCGAGCTCGAGCCGCTGAAGGAGTGCCTCGCTGCGATCGACGAGCTGCTGCGGCAGGTCCCGATCTCGGTCGATGCTTTCTCGTCCTACGTCGCGCTGAATGCGCGCTTCCACGCCCAGCTCACGGAGCTGTCGCGCAGCCCCCCGCTGATCCGGCAGATCGACCGCGCCTCGGCGCTGCCGTTTGCCTCGCCGAGCGGCTTCGTGATGGCGCAATCGGCGTTGCCGGAGGCACAGCAGATCCTGATCATCGCCCAGGAGCACCATCGCGTCGTGATCGACGCCATCGAGAACCGCGAAGGCGCGCGCGCCGAGGCCGTCATGCGCGAGCATGCCCGGCTGGCGGTGCGAAACCTGCGGCTCGCGCTGCGCAACCGCACCCATCTCGACCTCTTGCCGGCGCTCGCGCTGATCAAGACCGCAACCGATTGAGGGCAGTCACCATGCGCTTCATCGAGACCTGGACCCCAGCAACGCTCGTCGCCACCCGCGATCTCACCCCGAACGTCCGCGAATTCCTGATCAAGCCGGATCAGTTCGAGGCCGCGGCCTATCCGGTCGGCAGCCACATCAATGTCAGCGTCACCATCGACGGCCTGCCGGAGACGCGGTCCTATTCGCTGGTTGGCGAGGCCTCGTCGCACGGCCTCCGAATTGCTGTGCGCCGCGCGAAGGATTCCCGTGGCGGCTCCCGCTACATGTGGTCCTTGCAGCCGGGCGCGCGGCTCGACATCACCCAGCCCGCCTCGCTGCTCGCGGTGGATTGGACTCGCGAGAATTATTGCCTGATTGCCGGCGGCATCGGCATCACCCCGATCCTCGGCGCCGCGCAGGCGCTGGCGCGGCGCGGGGCGGATGTCACGCTGCATTATGCCGTACGCTCGCGCCGCGAGGCCGCCTATCTCGACGATCTCGCCGCGATGCTTGGCGATCGCCTCGTCGTTCATGCCAGCGAGGAAGGCAGCCGGCTCGATCTCGACGCGCTGTTCGCCTCATTGCCGCAAGGCACGCTGACGCTGTTCTGCGGCCCGATGCGCATGCTCGACGCCGCACGCCATGCCTGGATCGGCGCCGGCCATCCGCTCCCCGATCTCCGCTACGAGACGTTCGGCTCCAGCGGCACGCTGCCCACCGAAACGTTCAGGGTGCGCCTGAAAGACTCCGGTGTCGAGCTCGAGATCCCGCGCGAGCGCTCGATGCTCGACGTGCTCAATGCCAGCGGCTTTGAGGTGATATCCGATTGCAAGCGCGGCGAATGCGGCCTCTGTGCCATCGACGTGGTCGATGTCGACGGCGAGATCGACCATCGCGACGTCTTCTTCAGCGACCATCAGAAACAGAGCAACCAGAAGATCTGCGCCTGCGTCTCCCGCGCGCGGGGCACCATCACGGTGGACACGCTGCTGCGGGCGGATGCGGTTTAACACTGGGAAAGGTCATCGTGCCCGGGTTTGTCCCGGGCATCCACGTTCTTCCGCGTGAGGTTAGGCGTGGATGGCCGGGACATAGGCGAGCGGAAGCGACGCCGTCCTTCGGACGGCTATGCCCGGCCATGACGCTGTCGAAGCGTGAGCATCCCAAACTGGTGCTTACGCCGCGTAAATCGCCCGGTACTTCTTCGTCTCCAGCAGCGCCATCACCCCGTCCGCGGCCACCGGCCGGCTGATGAGATAGCCCTGCACCTCGTCGCAACTGATCTGCCTGAGATATTCGAGCTGGTCGGCGGTCTCGACCCCCTCCGCCACGACGCCGATCCGCAAATCGCGCGCAAGCGAGATCACCGATTTCACGATGGCCGCGCAGTCCGGCTGCACCAGCATATCGCGGATGAAGGACTGGTCGATCTTGATGCGGCTGAACGGCAGCTTGCGCAGGTAAGTCAGCGAGGAGAAGCCGGTGCCGAAATCGTCGAGCGCGAGGGTGACGCCGAGCTCCAGCAGCGCGTTCAGGACCGTCGCGGCCGAACCGTATTTCGCCAGCAGCATCGATTCCGTGATCTCGATCTCGAGCCGATGCGGGGCGATCCTGGCCTCGGCGAGCGCCTGCACGATGGTCTGGAGGATGGCCGTGTTGTGAAATTGCGCGGCCGAGAAATTCACGGCAACCCTGATGTCTTCGGGCCAATCCGCCAGCGTCGCGCAGGCGCGGCGGATGACCCATTCGCCGATCTCGTGGATCAGCCCGGTCTCCTCGGCGATTGGTATGAATTCACTCGGCGGCACCAGCCCGCGCGAAGGATGCTGCCAGCGCAATAGCGCCTCGAAGCCGGTGATCCGGTTGGTGCCGAGATCGAGGAACGGCTGGAACACCAGGAACAGCTCGTTGCGCGCAATCGCGCCTGCGAGGTCCGCTTGCAGCGCCTTGCGCTCGCGGGACGATTTGTCGTCGGCCTGTTCGAAGAAGCAGACCGTGCCCGGCCCCGCCTTCTTGGCGCGGTAGAGCGCGGCGTCGGCATTCTTCATGAGGTCGAGCGGTGTGTTGCCGTCGCGTGGCGCCAGCACGATGCCGACGCTCGTCGCGCCGACGATCTGGCGACCCTCGATCTGGAACGGCTCGCTGAAGGCCGCGACGAAGCGTTCGGCGATCTCGAGCGCATCCTCGGGCCGTGTCAGATTGGCCATCACCAGCGCGAACTCGTCGCCGCCGATCCGCGCGACGTGCTCGGCGGCGCGCGTGCAGCGTTGCAGGCGGCTGGCGACCTGGACCAGGAATTCGTCGCCGGCGGGATGGCCGAACTGGTCGTTGACCTCCTTGAAGCGGTCGAGATCGAGCAGGAGCACCGCGAATTCCTCGCCCGATAGCGCCAGCCGCTTGAGCGCGGCATCGAGCGTTTCGTTGAAGGCGACGCGGTTGGGCAGGTGGGTCAGGGGATCGAGCCGCACCGTGCGCTCGGCCTCGATCTGCCGCATCATGCGCCGGGCGAACGAGAACGAATTGACGAACACGCCGCGCAAAAGGACGCTGCCGTAGACCACGACGAGAAAGGCGATGAGGAGAAAGGCGAGATCGCCGTTCTGGCCGAGGCAGATGGCGATGCCGAGGAAGATCGGCGCCGTGAAGGCGATCGCCGCGATCGGAATGGTGGCGAAGGCGAGCGCGCCGCCGGCCAGCATGCCCGCGCACAGGCAGGTAATGACGAGCTGGCCGCCGCTGGAAGCGTCGGCGAAGAAGGCGACCGGGACGATGCCCCAGGCGGCGCCGAGGATGAAGGCGTTGCGCACCAGCCGGTACATCGCGCGACGCGAGACGAATTGCGGCTTGGTGATGCGGCGCGCGACGTGGGATTGCAGGCCAAATCCGATCGCGGCGGCGGCGACAGCCGCCGCCCAGATCAGGGCGGGCATCCTGTCCGGCGACTGCCACAGCGCGATGGCGAGCACGATGGCGTTGCAGGCATTGGCCAGCATGATGCCGACCGAATAGCCGAGCACCAGCGACATCTGCTCGGCGCGGATATGCCCGGCCACGGCCTCGTCCGTTGCGGGACCGCCAAAGGCCGACAGATCGCCGGCGAACAGCCGTGCGACATAGCTGGTCGTTTGAGTCCGCATTCAATAGCCTAGCAGCACGGGCCGTTCTTTTCGGCTCGATCCGGAGAATTCGCCGTAAACCTTTGACGAACTATGAATTATCCCCGCTTGCCGCGCCGGCCGCGACCACTTCTGCGTGCTCTTCACGCAGTATCGATAACAAATCGATACAAATGCCCGACAGGCCGGACATCAAAGGGGGCGGGGGCGCGGTCTCAGCTGGGCGATGGCGACCCCGGAGATCGCGAGCAGTCCGCCGACGATCAGCTTGGGCGTAAGCCGGTCGCCGAGAAACAGTACGCTCGAAAGCAAGGCAAACACCGGAAGTAGCAGACCGAAGGGCGCGACGCGCACCATCGAGCAACGGGCGATCAGCCAGAACCAGAGGCCAAACCCGACAATTCCCCCGGCGAAGATCGTGTAGGCGAGCGCCAGCCAGCCAAGTTCGCCCGCCGTCACAAGGCTCGCCGCTTGTCCATGTTCAAGGAGCAGCGACATCAACATGACCTGCGGTACCGTGAGCAGCGAGGACCACCCCATCAACATCAAGGGATCGAAGGGGCCATAACGCTTCGTCAAGACGTTGGACACCGCGAAGGCGAAAGCCGCTCCGACTACAAGCAGCAGCGGAAGCGGGTTGGCGGACTGGTCAGGCTCCGCTGCCAACACCGTCACGCCGACGAAAGCAAGCATCACTCCGGCGCAGGTGGCGAGTGACGGTCTCTCCGCGAGCAGCAGCCATGCGAGCAGGACGGTGAAGGGCGTGGCGAGTTGGTATGCGACGGCCGACATGCTTCCCGAGCCGAGCCCAAGGCCAACGTAGAACAGCCCGAAATTCAGTCCACCAAGGAAGAGCGAAATAGCTGCGACAGGGCCGAGCTGTTGACGCGTGGGCCTGTCCACGAACGGAACAAGCAGCAGCGCAATGGCCAGAAAGCGCAGTGCGAGGAAGAAGAGCGGTGGAAACTCCGCAACGCCCACTTTGATGGCCACGAACTGATAACCCCAGATCAGGGGAACGGCGATCGCGCAGACGATCTGGATGGCAGACATGGCGGATGTCCTTTTTAAAGACCGATCAGTCCAAATATGGGCGCACCATCAGCGCAGGCGTCACGGGGTTGCTTACCTGACGAAACGACCGATGAGAGCGTCGACGGCCGCTTGCGATGTGGTCCGTGCCGGTGCCGTCTTGCCGACCACGCGCAGCCCTTCAACGAAACAGACGAGAACCCGGGCGGCCGTTGCGGGCTCAACACCATCGGCCAACCTGCCCGCCGCTTTCGCGCGGGACAGTGCATCGGTCACTTTGGCCTCCATCGCCTTGAAGAAGCCCGCAACGCGTCGACCGACGTCGGCATCTCCGCCAGCCAATTCCATGGCCGTGGCCACCAGGAGACATCCGCGCCGGCCGTTGCTTCCGCTGGTGCGCTCGACGTAGCCGGCCAGGCAGGCCCGCAGGCCGTCGACCGGATCGTTTCGGGGGTCGAATTCGCCATCCATCCGCGCCAAGGCATCCGCGATGTAACGATCGAGCGCCCGCAAGAACAGCGAATGCTTGTCACCGAAAGCGGCGTAGAGGCTGCCCCGCGACAGCCTGGTCGCGCGCAGGAGATCGGGCAGCGCCGTGGCGTGATAGCCGCGCGACCAGAACACATCCATCGCGCGTTCGACGGCAGCGTCCACGTCGAAACTTCGCGGCCGGCCACGGGGCATCGGCGTTGCAGTATTTTGCCTCATGCCGATATATAGACCGATCAGTCATTAAATGACAAGCCCAAGCTCCGGGGATCATCAGCCTCCTATCCGGACCTCAACACCGGAATCTGCGCTGATGTTTTCTTCTCGTCAGCGGATCGAGACGCCCCCTCGATCGCGTGATACGTTTCGTGGACCGGCAGGCCACCGTGCGCCGCGTCGGCACCGGATGCGTTCGAAATTCCGAGGGCCTGTCCATGAGCGAGCCTTCAGCCGATGTGTCGGCAACGGTCGAATACACGATGGACAAATGGCGGATGGACCGGGTCCCCTGGGCCCTGTGGGCTTGCGTCGCCGGCCTTGCGATCGCGGTTCACGCCGAGAGCCGTGGCCAGAATGGAGCGGTTTTGGCAGTCGTCTATGTGGCTCTGCTGGGGCTGGCATTCGCAGGCTATGCCCTGACGAGCCTGATCGGGCGGGCCGGCCTGCCCTTGCTGCTTGAGTTGTTGATCGGTGTCCTTGTCCTGATCATCGTCTCCGGCGTGATCGGTGTGATCAGCGTGTTGGTCGGCGGGCCAAGCGGCCGCTCCAGCTATGTCGGCACCATGCCCAGTCTCTATTGGACTCATCTCGTGAACCCATCGCTGAACGTTTTCGGCTGGATGTTGCTCTATCTGGGTTTCGGATGGATCGCGTTTTCAGCTTACCGGCACTTCTACGCGGATCGGGCGGTCGTCTCCATGTCTTCCGCGGGCATCCACTTTCACAGGCCATGGCTCAAGGGTCTCTTCATTCCCTGGCAGGAGGTGCGCGGGGTGGGCCATCTGGTCGTTCCCGGCATCTCGGGGGTGCCGTATGTCAGTCCATACGCTGCGGCCGTCACGGTCGGTCAAAACTTCTATGAGCAGCATATCGCCCCGAAGCGCAGCTTCTTCTCGCCACCCGGGGCCGAGGCCATGTTCCAGCCGAAAGGCGAGGCGATCCAGGTGGTGCTGAGCAGCGCCGACATGGCGGTCAAAGCGGAAGATTTTCTCGAGCCTGCCGAGGCGCGGTGGAAGACATTTCGGGATCAACCGGCATCGCCATCCCAACGCGGCGGCACCGTCTTCTACGGACGGTGGTCGATCGATGGCTCTCGGTGGCAGGCCGTTCAGTTTCTTGCGCCTCTCGTCGGTCTGGCCGTGGTCATGCTGTACCGATAGGGTAATCCCGCTCAGCGTCCGAGTTGCTTCGGATCGTAGAAGAAGCGCTCCTCGATGATCTCATTGCCTCGCCAGGTCTGCCATGCGATCTCCTCCAGCGTCCGCGTCGCGCCCTCGGCGTCGGTGAAGGAGAACTTCCAGCGGCTGGCGACGACGTCGCCATCGATCAGGCTCGGGCCGAGGCGCACGGCCGTGACCTCCTTGAACGCCGCCAGCACGCCGCGCTCCTTATCCGCGAGCTTGTCGCGCCCGACCACCGGCGCGGCGAGGTTCTCATAGGTCGCGGTATCAGCGGTGTAGTAGTCGAGGATCGCGCCGACGAAGTCGCCATCCTCCAGTCGCTTCGTAAAGGCTTCGACGATCTCACGGCTCGGCATGGCGACCTCACAATTTAAAACCGACTGATAGTCGGTAATTACCGACCGATAGTCGAAAAGTCAACTGGCCGGCTCTCGCGAATTCGACTAGACGAGAGCTTATGGCCAAACAGGCGGAGCGGCGGGCGGCGACATCGGAGGCGATCCTGACGGCGGCGCGGCGCCTGTTCGGGACGCAAGGCTTTGCCGCGACCACTATGGACGACATTGCCGAAGGCGCTTCGGTGGCCAAAGGCGCGGTCTATCATCACTTCAAGACCAAGGAGGCGGTGTTTGAGGCTGTGTTCGACCAGGTGTCGCGCGACCTCGTTGCCGAGATCGACCGCACGGCACGCGCCGAGAAGGACGTGCTCGCCGCCATGGTCGCCGGCACCCAGCATTACTTTGCCGCGACCGCGAAGGGGCCGACCGGCCAGATCATTCTGCGTGACGGGCCGGCCGTGCTCGGCTGGGAGCGCTGGCGCGAGATCGACGCGCAGCACTTTGGCGGCAAGATGCCGCGTGCGCTCTCCGCCGCGATGGAGGCCGGCCTGATCGCGCGGCAGCCGGTCGAGCCGCTGGCGCGGCTGCTGCTCGGCGCGGTGACGGAGGCCGCGGTCGCCTGCGCCGGCCGCGCCGATATCGCCAAGGCCGGCGCGGAATATGCCCGTGCGTTCAAGTCGCTGGTCGAGGCGCTGCGCGTCAAGGCCTGAGTGTGCTACTCACAAACTCGAAACGCCCGCTCTAACAAGAAGAACAGTAGCGCATGAACGCAAATTCCGCCCTCACACCCACCGATCCCGAATTCGACTACATCATCGTCGGCGCCGGCTCCGCCGGCTGCGTGCTCGCCAACAGGCTCTCGGCGAACGGCAAGTACAGCGTGCTGCTGCTCGAGGCCGGCCCGAAGGATTCCAACATCTGGATCCACGTCCCGCTCGGCTACGGCAAGCTGTTCAAGGAGAAGAGCGTCAACTGGATGTACCAGACCGAGCCGGAGCCGGAGCTGAAGGGTCGCCAGGTGTTCCAGCCGCGCGGCAAGACGCTGGGCGGATCGAGCTCGATCAACGGCCTGCTCTATGTCCGCGGCCAGCACGAGGACTACGACCGCTGGCGCCAGCTCGGCAACACCGGCTGGGGCTATGACGACGTGCTGCCCTATTTCAAGAAGGCCGAGAACCAGTCGCGCGGCGCCGACCAGTATCACGGCACGGGCGGGCCGCTGCCGGTGTCCAACATGATCGTGACCGATCCGCTGTCGAAGGCCTTCATCGACGCTGCCGTCGAGAGCGGTCTGCCCTACAATCCTGATTTCAACGGCGCGACCCAAGAAGGCGTCGGTCTGTTTCAGACCACGACGCGCAACGGCCGGCGCGCCTCGACGTCGGTGGCCTATCTCGGTCCCGCGAAGGCGCGCAGCAATCTGAAGATCGAGACCTCCGCCCACGCTCAGCGCATCCTGTTCGAAGGGCGCCGAGCCGCAGGCGTCGAATACCGGCAAGGCGCCACCTTGCGCCGCGCCCGCGCGCGGCGGGAAGTCGTCGTGTCGAGCGGCGCCTACAACTCGCCGCAGCTGCTTCAGCTCTCCGGCGTCGGGCCCGGCGATCTCCTGCGCAAGCATGGCATCGAGGTGGTGCTCGATGCTGCCGGCGTGGGGCATGATCTGCAGGATCACATGCAGGTCCGCATCGTCATGCGCTGCTCGCAGAAGATCACGCTCAACGACACCATCAATCATCCGCTTCGCCGCACCATGGCCGGCGCACGCTATGCGCTGTTTCGCAAGGGATGGCTGACGATCGCAGCCGGCACGGCGGGCGCCTTCTTCAAGACCAGTCCGCGCCTCGCCTCGCCCGACATCCAGGTTCATTTCCTGCCGTTCTCGACCGACAAGATGGGCGAGAAGCTGCACGATTTCTCCGGCTTCACCGCTTCGGTTTGCCAGCTCCGTCCTGAAAGTCGCGGTTCCCTCCGCATCAAGAGTGCCGACCCGGCCGTGCCGCCGGAAATCCGCATCAACTACATGTCGACCGAGACCGATCGCACCACCAACGTCGAGGGCATCAAGATCTTGCGCAAGATCCTGAACGCTCCGGCGCTGAAACCGTTCGTGGTCAGCGAGTACGACCCCGGCGCGGAGGTATCTTCGGATGCCGAGATCCTGGATTACTGCCGCGAACGCGGCAGCACCATCTATCATCCGACCTCGACCTGTCGTATGGGCAATGACGCGCTCGCGGTGGTCGATCAGCGGCTGAAGGTGAGGGGACTCGAAGCCTTGCGTGTCGTCGACGGCTCGGTCATGCCCGATCTGGTGTCAGGGAACACCAATGCGCCGATCATCATGATCGCCGAAAAGGCCTCCGACATGATATTGGAGGATGCGCGTTAAATTCGCGCTTTGAAAGGATTTGGACTTGGCTACGCGACTGAAGATCGGCACACGCAAGAGCGCCATGGCGCTGGCACAGACGGAAGAGATTGCGCGCCGCCTGACCGCCGCGGTGCCCGGTCTCGACGTCGAGATCGTCAAATTCGATACCACGGGCGATCTCGACCAGACCAGCAAGCTGCTGCCGCATGGCGGCAAAGGCGGCGCCTTCGTGGCGCAGATCCGCGCCGCCGTGCTGTCGGGTGAGCTCCAGGCGGCGATGCATTCGTTAAAGGACATGCCTGGTAACGAGGACACGCCGGGTCTCGTCATCGGTGCCACGCTGTCGCGCGATCCGCCTGGTGATGCGCTGGTGCTGCGCGAGGATGTGACGCTGGAGGCGCTGCGGCAGTCCCGCGGCAAGGGTTTCAAGATCGGCACCAACGCGGTGCGCCGTGCAGCCTATGCGCGGCGGCTGTTCCCTGATGTCGAGGTGATCCACTTCCGTGGCGCCGCCGACACGCGCGTGCGCAAGCTCGACAATGGCGAGAGACAGCGCCTGCCGGATGGCGGCGCTGTGGGGCCCGCCGATGCGCTGATCATGGCGCGCTCGGGCCTCGATCGCGTCGGCCTGTCCCACCGCATCGCGTACGAATTCACAGCAGTGGAGATGTTGCCGGCGGCAGGGCAGGGCATCGTCGCGGTCGAATGCGCCGCGCAGGATTGGCAGACGCGGCAGATCCTGTCGTCGATCGACGACTCCGCTGCGCACGCCTCCGCCGACGCCGAGCGCGAGGTGCTGTGGGTGCTCAACGGCCACTGCAATTCACCGGTGGCGGGCTTCTCGACCATCACGGGCGATCGGATGTCGCTCACCGCCTCGGTGCTCGATCTCTCCGGCAACACCATCATCGAAGCCTCGCATACGGGGCCGGCCAACCGTCCGCGCGAGCTCGGCCGCGCGGTGGGATTGGACCTGCTGACGAAGGGTGCGGCGGAGATCATCGAGCGCAGCCGGCCGCGGTAAGCATGCCGAAATCACGATCTCTGATGACGTCATTTTGCACCTGTTTTGCCCGACAAGTCAAAACGCACGGGCGAGTCATGCCCGCCTAATATTTTCAACGACTTGCCTACTGTGCATGGGGTTGTTTTTTGCACTTTTTGCAAGACCCGATCACAACGGCTCGTCATCCCCGGGCTTGTCCCGGGCATCCACGTTCTTCGCGTCGCATGGCAAGGCGTGCATGGCCGGGACAAGCCCGGCCATGACGACGTGGATAGACGGCCCTCACCCCCGCACGCGCCGGATCATCTGCTCGACATGGGCGATCGGCGTCTCCGGCTGGATGCCGTGGCCGAGGTTGAAGATCAGCCGCCCGGCAGCAAAATTGGCCAGCACGTTGTCGACCGCGCCATCGAGCGCGGCGCCGCCCGTGATCAGCACCAGTGGATCGAGGTTGCCCTGCACCGCGACCTTGCTCTGCACCCGCTCGCGGATGAAGGCGGGCTCCGCGGTCCAGTCGATGCTGACGGCATTGACGCCGGTCGCTTCGACATAGCCGGGCAGTTGCGCTCCCGCGCCGCGCGGGAAGCCGATGATCTTCGCGTCCGGCACCTTGGCCCTTACGCCCTCGACGATGCGCCGCGTCGGCTCGACCGACCAGCGCGCGAACTCGGTCGGCGGCAGCACGCCGGCCCAGGTGTCGAAGATCTGCAACGCGTCGGCCCCGGCGTCGAGCTGTGCCAGCAGATACTGAATAGAGTTCTCGACCAGGACGTCGATGATCTGCGAAAAAGCTTCCGGATGCCGGTACGCCATCATCCGGGCCGGCGCCTGGTCCGGCGTGCCGTGGCCTGCGACCATGTAGGTCGCCACCGTCCACGGTGCGCCGCAGAAGCCGATCAGCGCGGTCCTGGGATCGAGCGCGCCGCGCACGATCTTCAACGCGTCGAACACCGGCTCGAGCTTGCCGAAATCGGCGCGCGGCGCCAGCGTCGCCACCTTGGCCGGATCGTCCAGCGGCTCGAGCCGCGGGCCCTCGCCGACCTCGAACCGCACCGAACGTCCGAGCGCATAGGGGATCACCAGGATGTCGGAAAAGATGATCGCCGCATCGAAACCGAACCTTCGGATCGGCTGCAGCGTGACCTCGGCGGCAAGCTCCGGGTTGAAGCAGAGGTCGAGGAAGCCGCCCGCCTTGGCGCGCACCTCGCGATATTCCGGCAGGTAGCGCCCGGCCTGGCGCATCATCCACATGGGCGGGACAGCTTGGTGCTGGCCGGAGAGGACGTCGATGAAGGGTTTCGTCGAAGACTGGGGCACGAATGGTCCTGAAGCAGGTTGTGCTTCCTGATACACCGCCGCGGCCCGCAGCGGAACAGGGGAACCTGGATGATCGGGCCGCGTTGACCAGCCAATGGAGGAGATCATGGCTGAGACATTCAATCCCGCGCCGCACGACAAGCACGCCGAAGACCTGCGCGAGGCGCTCGCTGCCGATCGGCAGTCCAAGCTCGACGACGGGCTGAGGGACACGTTCCCAGCGTCCGATCCCGTGAGCGTGGCGCAGCCGACGCCCTCGAAGGCCGACGCCGATGCCGAGCATCCTTCGCTCTGGGCCAAGGTCAAGGCCATCTTCAGCTAGCGGCGGCGGGCGCCGGATTCCGATCGGCCCGCTAATATCTTGTTAGCGATGCACCGATCGCCGCGTCCGTAAGACTACTGGAAAGGGCGGAAACCGCCGCGTAGTCCGGTAGCGATTTCAGAATTAAATAACAGAAGCGGCAGAGGTTTCCGAACGATCGGAGAACCCTGCCACATGAGCGCTACCCAACGAGCCGGATGGAGCCGCCTGCCGCTGCGCGCGGCGGCCTTCGTGGCGCTGACCTGCGCGACGATCCTCGGCGTCAGCGGTTGGCGTGAATGGACGGCACGCGATGCGGTGCTCAAGGCCGCCGAGATGGAGATGGCGAACGTGGCCCGTTCGCTGACCCAGCATGCCGAAGACAGCCTCGATCTCCTGGATTCCGGTGTCGTCGGCGTGGTCAGCCGGTTGGAGATGGACGGCACCGCACCGGTCACGATCGCGAAGCTGCGTACCTTGCTGGATGTGCGCAAGAAGGCGATCGCGCGCATTCACAGCCTCGCCATCATCGACGATCAGGGCAACTGGCTGACCTCACCCGGTACGATCGGCACGACCTTCAGCGACGATGCCTTCTTCCGACATCACCAGCTCTCGCCGAAGCGCGAGGCCCATGTCGGCCGTCCCGTGAAGAGCCTGCTGGACGGCGAATGGGTCGTCACCCTGTCACGCCGCTTCAGCAAGCAGGACGGCAGCTTCGGCGGCGTGGTGCTCGCGACCATCAGCTCGAACTATCTGTCGCACTTCTACAAGCAGTTCGAGATCGGCCGCAACAGCTCCGTGTCACTGGCGCATGGCGACGGACTGATCGTCGCGCGCAATCCCAGCAACGAGACATTCGTCGGGCGCAGCGTCGCCGACAAGCCGTTGTTCCGCGAGCCGAGCCTGCAACGGCCGAGCGGCGCCCATCATTTCACCTCGTCGCTGGACGGTGTCGAACGCGTCAGCTTCTTCAATCGCAGCGGTCGGTTCCCGCTCCTCCTGCTCGCCACCGTCGACAAGGACGAGCTGCTCGCGCCGTGGCGCGCGGCGGCGATCTCCCGCATGCTCTACGTGTTCGCGCTGGTGATGCTGATCGCAGTCATCGGCGGCGTGCTGGTGCGGCAGTTGCAGCGCGGCCAGCGCATGGCTGTCGCGCTGACCGAGACGGAGGCGCATTTCCGCCTGCTCGCCGAAGGCTCCAGCGACATGGTGACGCGGATCGGCCTCGATGAGCGACTGCGTTATGTCTCGCCCTCGTCGGTCCGCATCGTCGGCTGGCGTCCCAATCAACTGATCGGCACGCCGGCTCTTGCGGGTATCAATCCGGAGGACCTGCCGGAAGTCCAGGCGATCGTCGACGCGATGAAGCGCGGTGAGAAGGAGGAGGCGCGTCTCACCTACCGCAACTCGCATCGGCAGAACGGCGAGATCTGGCTCGAATCGACCATGCGGGTGACGCGCAAGGACAATGGCCAGGTCGATGGCGTGGTCGCGATCTCCCGCGACATCACCGAGCACAAGAGGCTGGAAACCAGGCTCGAGACGCTGGCGATCGAGGACAGCCTCACCGGCCTTGCCAATCGCCGCCGCTTCGACGAGCGCCTAAAGGAGGAATGGGCGCGTGCCTATCGCGACCGCTCCAGCCTTGCTTTGCTGATGATCGATGTCGACCACTTCAAGGCCTACAACGACGAATATGGCCATCCCGCGGGCGATGCCTGCCTGCGCCTGATCGCCAAGATCATCGCGGCCGAAGCGCAGCGCGCCGGCGATCTGGCGGCGCGTTACGGCGGTGAGGAATTCGCCATGCTGCTGCCGAACATCGATGCCGCCGGCTGCGCCCGGATCGGCGAACGGATCCGCAACGCCATTCACGAGGCCGGCCTCGCGCATGGCAGCAATGAGGCGGCTGGATGCGTCACCGCTTCGCTTGGCGGCGCAGCCTGCCGGCCGGCGTTCGAACGAACCGCGGGGGTCGCTGCGCTGGTCGAAGCTGCCGACCGGGCGCTCTATGCCGCCAAGGCCGCAGGCCGCAACCGCCTGGTAATGTCCGGCGAGGTCATGGATCTGCTGCCCAAGGCGTCCGGCCAGTAACACCGTTCAATAATGCGGCGGAGGCTCGTTGGCAGGCCCCGGCGCATTTGCCTCGGCGTCCTGCAGCCGAGCATTGAGCTCGGTGATCTGCCGCGTCAGCCTGTCGATCTGCTTCCACTGCGCGGTGATGGTCTGGTTCAACGTCTCGATCGTATCGTCCTGATAGGCGAGGCGCGTCTCCAGCGTGTCGATGCGCTCGCTCAGCGTCTTGATCTCATTCGTCACGCGTTACGTCCTTGTTTCGCTCGCGCAAGCCGTGGCCGAGCGCCACGCGCTCGTCGAACACGAAGCATTCGCCGCGCCAGCGGCTCTCCGCCTCCGGCACCTCTTCCAGATATCTCAGGATGCCGCCCTTGAGGTGATAGACCTCGCCAAAGCCGCGCGCGAGCAGATGCGCGCTCGCCTTCTCGCAGCGGATGCCGCCGGTGCAGAACATCGCGATCCTGCGGTGCCGTGCCGGATCGAGCCGCTCGGCGGCAAAGTCCTTGAACTGGCCGAAGCTCTTGATGCCGGGATCGAGCGCGCCCTCGAACGTGCCCATCGCGACCTCGAAGGCGTTGCGGGTGTCGAGCACGAGCGTATCGGGTGCTGCGATCAGCGCGTTCCATTCGTGCGGATCGACATAGGTGCCGACCTGACGCGTCGGATCGGCGGCCGCATCGCCCAGGGTGACGATCTCCTTCTTCAGCCGCACCTTCAGCCGTCCGAACGGCATCGCCTCCGCGGCGGAGAATTTCAATTCGAGATTGTCGAGCCTGCCGCCGAACATGTCGCCGCGTGCGAGCTCATGAGCGAAGGCGTCGATCGCCTCCGGTGCGCCGGCGACCGTGCCGTTGATGCCCTCCTGCGCCAGCAACACGCTGCCCTTCAGCCCAAGACCGGCGCAGCAGGCGCGCAGCGGCTCGCGCAGCTCGCGGTAATCCGGGAGGGCGACGAATTGATAGAAGGCGCAGACCTTGTAAGGCGTATTGCTGGACGTCATGGCCGTTCGTTTAGCAGGCGGCCCGCGCCCGGAAAACCCGCATCGCAAAAGCTTGCAAAAGGTCCATACGCCCAGCGGATGGCAGCCATTTTCCTGGTATGCCAGCATTGCCCCGCGGGGCGGGAATGTGTCATGTAGACGCGGTTTTCGAGATGGCGCGCCAACCGCGCCGACGGCCAAGAGAGCAAGACATTCGATGAGAAACTTCCATTTCCCCGGCAGGTCCACGGTCCACGCCACCAACGCGATGGTGGCGACCTCGCATCCGCAGGCCTCGCTCGCCGCGATCGAGGTGCTGCGCGAGGGCGGCACCGCGGTGGACGCGGCGGTTGCCGGCTCGGCCCTGCTCGGCGTGATCGAGCCGCAATCGACCGGCATCGGCGGTGATTGCTTTGCGCTGATCCAGCCGCGGGGCGAGGGCAAGATCGTCGCCTATAACGGCTCCGGCCGCGCGCCAAAGGCGGCGAATGCCGACTGGTATCTCGAACGCAAGATCAATTCCGTGCCGCTCACCTCGGCGCATGCGGTCTCGATCCCTGGCGTGATCGATGCCTTCGCGACCGTGCTGCGCGATCACGGCAAGTTCGGCTTCGACCGGCTGCTCCAGCCCGCGATCAAGGCGGCCGAGGAGGGCTACGTCGTCGCGCCCCGCATTGCCTTCGATTGGAAGAACCAGTTCGAGAAGCTGAAGAACGGTACCAACACCGTGCGCTATTTGTTGCCGGGCGGCCAGCCGCCGGTCGCCGGCGACGTCATTCGCCAGGCCGAGCTCGGCAAGACGCTGCGCGCGATCGCCAGGGACGGCCGCGACGCGTTCTACAAGGGCGAGATCGCGGAGGACATGGTCGAGACCCTCAGGGGCATCGCGGGCCTGCACACGCTCGACGATTTCGCCGCGCACACGACCGAAGTGACCACGCCGATCGGCACCATGTACAAGGGCTATGACGTCTGGCAGTGCCCGCCGAACGGCCCGGGCGTCACCGCGCTGTTGATGCTCAACATCCTGTCGCAGTTCGATCTGACCAAGTACGCGCCCGTGAGCGTCGAGCGCTTCCATCTCGAAGCGGAAGCGGCGCGCATCGCCTACATGAACCGCGAGATGCATGTCGCCTCTCCCGAGCACATGAAGATCAACGTCGCCGAGATGCTCGAGAAGGGCTTTGCCGACGAGTACATCAGCAAGATCCGCCTGGACGGCATGCTCGACCTGCCGAACGTCGCGCCGCCGATGAATCCCTCGACCATCTACATCACGGTCGTGGACAAGGACCGCAACGTCTGCTCGTTCATCAACTCGGTTGCGCATTCCTTCGGCTCGGCGATTGTCTCGAACAAGACCGGTGTCCTGTTCCAGAATCGCGCCGGCGGCTTCCGAATCCAGCCGGGCCATCCCAATTGCATCGAAGGCGGCAAGCGCCCGCTGCACACGATCATGCCGGGCCTGCTCACCAAGGGCGGCCGTTCCACGATGTCGTTCGCGGTCATGGGCGGCCAGTACCAGCCGACGGGCCAGACTCATCTCCTGACCAACATCCTCGACTACGGCTGCGACGTGCAGGAAGCGATCGACATGCCGCGCGGCCTGCACTACGAGGGACAGTATCAGCTCGAGGACAGCGTGCCGGCGGCCGTCGTCGAGGGCCTGAAGAAGCTCGGCCACAAGACCACCAGCGTGGTCGGCCCGCTCGGCGGCGCCCAGGCGATCTGGATCGATTGGGACAAGGGCACGCTCACCGGCGGCTCCGATCCGCGCAAGGACGGCTGCGCGCTGGGTTATTGATCGCCGGCGCAGTTCCCCACGCGAAATCAGGAAAAGTTGACGAAGGGCGGCGCGGCATTTGCTGCGCCGCCCTTCTCTCATCCGGAACTGCGCCCATTGCTCCAGGTTAAGGGGCGATGAGCGGTGCAGGCGTGCGCTGCTTTGCAGATCAGCGGCGGAGGCCTGCCATGCCCGACAAACCAGGTTCCAGATCATCCGGATTCGACCGGCGCGCCTTCATGACCGGCGCGGCGGGCAGCGCGCTGATCCCGATCACGGCGCGCGCGGCGTCGGAGGATGCCCGGGCGCCGGCCGCGCAGGATCCGTCGCTTCCCGTCGAGGTCACGCTGCGCGTCAACGGCAAGGACAAGCGCCTGACCATCGATGCGCGCACCACGGTGCTCGATGCCTTACGCGAACATCTCAAGCTCACCGGCAGCAAGAAGGGCTGCGACCACGGCCAGTGCGGCGCCTGCACGGTGCTGATCGACGATCGCCGTGTGCTATCGTGCCTGACGCTGGCACTCGCCGCCGAGGACCAGGAGATCACGACGATCGAGGGCCTCGCCACCGACGACCGCCTGCATCCGATGCAGCAGGCCTTCATCGACAACGATGCGTTCCAGTGCGGCTATTGCACGCCCGGTCAGATCATGTCGGCGATCGCGTGCGTGAAGGAGGGCCATGCCGGCAGCGAGGCCGACATCCGCGAATACATGAGCGGCAACATCTGCCGCTGTGCCGCCTATCCCAATATCGTCGCTGCCGTGAAGCAGGCCGCGCCCGAGATCATGAAAGGCTAGGCGCATGCGACCGTTTTCGTATCAGAGAGCATCAGACCCCGATATGGCCGTGCAGGCGCTCGGCGTCGCCGCAGCTGCAAACAATCCGCTGACGAAGGCGGCGGCGCAGCCGCTTGCCGGCGGCACCACCCTGATCGATCTGATGAAGCTCGACGTGATGCGACCCACCGCGATCGTCGACATCAATCCGCTGGCCCCCGCCTGGTCGGCGATCGCGCCAGGCGGCGACGGCTTGCGCCTCGGCGCGCTCGCCAAGATGTCCGACGTCGCCGCGCACGCCGAGATCCAGCGCAGCTATCCCGTGATCGCGGATTCGCTGAAGCTCGCCGCGAGCGCCCAGCTGCGCAACATGGCAACGCTCGGCGGCAACGTGATGCAGCGGACGCGCTGCAACTACTTCCGCGATGTCTCCTATGAGAACTGCAACAAGCGCAATCCAGGCTCCGGCTGTGCCGCAATGGACGGCGTCAATCGCATTCATGCGGTGCTCGGGACCTCCGATCAGTGCATCGCGACGTATCCTGGCGATTTCGCGCAGGCGCTGATCGCGCTCGATGCCATGATCGAGATCACCGGCAAGGCCGGTACGCGCAGCATGCCGTTCGCGCAGCTTCACAGGGCACCAGGCAGCACGCCCGACATCGAGACTGCGCTTCAGCCCGGCGAGCTGATCTCGGCGTTCTCGATCTCCGGCCGCTGGCCACGCTCCGTGTATCTGAAGGCCCGCGACCGGCAATCCTACGAATTCGCGCTGTCGTCAGCCGCCATCGCGCTCGACGTCCAGGACGGCACGATCCGCGACGCGCGCGTCGCGCTCGGTGGCGTCGCCACCGTGCCGTGGCGGGCGCGTGAGGCCGAGGCGCTGTTGAAGGGACAGAGGTTCGACGAAGCTCTGGCACAGCGCGTCGCCGATGCAGCTTTCGCAGACGCCCGCGGGCGCCGGCACAACAGCTTCAAGATTGCGCTCGGCAAGCGTGTCGTGGCACGCGCGCTCCAGCAGGCCGTAACGATGGAGATCTGACCATGACCGCTGCAGCTCCCGGGCCAAGGACGAATATGGGGCAGCCCGTGCCGCGCTATGATGCGGCCGCAAAGGTGACGGGGCGGGCGACCTATGCCTCGGACATGCCGCTGGACAATCCGGCCTACGCATTCCTGGTCACCAGCGCCATCGCCAAGGGCCGGATCGACCGCTTCGACCTCGACGATGCCAAGCGCGTCCGCGGCGTGATCGACATCGTCACGCACGAGAACGCCCCGAAGCTGAAGGAGTCGAAACTGTACAGCAATGGCGGCTATGCCGGCACGACGATCCAGCCGTTGAAATCGGCCGAGATCGCCCATGACGGCCAGATCATCGCCGTGGTGGTGGCGGAGAGTTACGAGGCCGCGCGCGAAGCGGCCAACCGCGTCAAGGTCAGCTATAGCGCTGCTACGCCCAGCGCGACTTTCGATTCGCCGGGGACGACGACAGCCGCCGCGAAAGGACAAAACTCGCAGTTCAAGGAAGACCCGAAGGTCGGGGATTTCGCCAAGGCGTTCGACGCGGCCGAGGTCAAGCTGACCGCCTCCTACGAGACGCCGACGCAGCATCACAATCCGCTGGAGCTGTTCACGACCAGCTGCACCTGGATGGGCGACAATCTCGTCATCTACGAGGGCAGCCAGTATGTCCATGGCCTGAAGCACGGCGTGGCCGAGCAGCTCGGCATCGACGCCGACAAGGTGCGCGTGGTCAATCCCTATGTCGGCGGCGGATTCGGCTCGCGAGGTTCGATGACACCGCGCACCGCCATCATCGCCGCCATGGCCAGGCGCCTGAACCGTCCGATCAAGCTGGTCCCGACCCGCGACCAGGGCTTCACCATTACCACTCATCGAGCCGAGACCCGTCACGAGATCAAGCTTGGTGCGAGCCGCGACGGCAGGCTGGTCGCCTTGAGGCATGAGGGGGCCGAAGTCTCCTCGCGCCCCGACGCCTATTGCGTCGGCGGCACCAAGACCACCACGCGGCTCTATGCCTGTCCGAACGTGGACAGCCTGGTCTCGATCGTGCGTGCCGATCGCAACACGCCGGGCTTCATGCGCTCGCCCCCGGAGGTGCCGTATCTGTTCGCGCTGGAGAGCGCGCTGGACGAGCTCGCCGTGAAGCTGAACATGGATCCGGTGGAGCTTCGCCGTATCAACGACGCCACCAGGGATCCGATTGATGGCAAGCCCTACACGTCGCGATCGCTCATGGCGTGCTTCGACGAAGCCGCCAAGGCGTTCGGCTGGTCGCAGCGCTCGCCACAGCCGAAATCGATGTCGGATGGCGACTGGTTGATCGGCTACGGCTGCGCCGCCACGTGCTATCCGACGCTGGCGGGACCGTCCGCCGCGCGCGTGCGCCTGCAGCGCGACGGCCGCACGCGCGTCGAGATCGCCGGCCATGAGATCGGGACCGGCGCCTACACCGTCATCGCCCAGACGGCTGCCGAGCGGCTCGGCGTGCCCCTTGAGAAGGTGGCGGTCTTCATGGGCGATAGCGACCTGCCGCCCGCGCCGGTTGCCGGCGGCTCCAATTCCACTGCCAGCACCTGCTCGGCCGTGATGATGGTGTGCGACCAGATCCGACAGCGCCTATTCAAGGCGCTGATGCCCAGCGACAGCCTTGCCGACAAGGCCAAGGAGACCGTCGGCATCAGCCCGGCACCCTCGACCCAGGCCGCCAAGGGCGATCGCTCGCTCGATATCGAGAAGGCGTTCGATGCGCTCGGCGTCGGCGTGGTCGAAGAATATGGCGAGTGGAAGCCGGAGGGCGCGCCGCTGGATTCCTTCAGGGCCATGCACAGCGGGCAGGTCCGGCTGGTCGGCGGCCATCAAATGAAGGACCAGATCGCCTATGCGTTCGGCGCCGAGTTTGTCGAGGTCCGCATCAATCGCTTCACGCACGAGATCCGCTGCCCCCGCCTGGTCGGCGCCTTCGCGGCAGGCAGGATCATGAATCCGCGCACCGCGCGCAGCCAGCTCATGGGTGGCCTGATCTGGGGCATGTCCTCGGCGCTGCTCGAGGCCACCGAGATCGATGAGCGCAATGCGCGCTACGTCAACGACAATCTTGCCGATTACCTCGTGCCCGTGAATGCCGATGTGCCCGGTGTCGAGGTCATTCTGCTCTCCGAGGAGGATGATCGCATCAACCCCGTCGGCGTGAAGGGCCTCGGCGAGCTTGGCAATGTCGGCACCAATGCTGCGATCTGCAATGCGGTCTACCATGCCACGGGACAGCGTATCCGCAGGCTGCCGGTTCGGCTCGAAGATATCGAGCTCTAAAGGGGGTGGAAACGGCGACCGCCTTGGGTTAGACACCTCCCGCCTCAAACGGAAGGTGTTTTATGCAGCGTTTCCAGCGCGCGCTCCTCGCCCTGATGTCGGCACTCGCGATCACCGTGATCGCCAACGTGTCGCATTTCGTTTCCACAACGGCCTCGGCCCAGACCGCAGGAAAGACCATGACCACAGCTTCAGGCTTGCAGATCATCGACTCCACCGTCGGCACCGGCGCCTCGCCGCAGCCCGGCCAGATCTGCGTGATGCACTACACCGGCTGGCTCTATGAGAACGGCCAGAAGGGCAAGAAATTCGACAGCTCCGTCGATCGCAAGGAGCCGTTCGAGTTTCCGATCGGCAAGGGCCGCGTCATCGCCGGCTGGGACGAGGGCGTTGCCTCGATGAAGGTCGGCGGCAAGCGCACGCTGATCATCCCGCCGCAGCTCGGCTACGGCGCCCGCGGTGCCGGCGGCGTGATACCGCCGAATGCGACGCTGATGTTCGACGTGGAATTGCTCGCGGTGAAGTGACTGACGTCTCTACATCGTCATGCCCGGGCTCGTCCCGCCTGCGCGGCCGAAGCCGCTTCGGCGAGGCGAAGGCTCAGGCATCCACGATCTTCGTGCCGTGCGGTCTAGACGTGGATGGCCGGGTCAAGCCCGGCCATGACGGATGAAATCGATACAAGTAAAAAGACCGGCCTTAGGGCCGGTCTTTTCACTTTCAATCTTACGCGCGTCACTCCGCCGCGCGGCGAGCCGCAGCGGCGGCGCGATCCATCGCATCCTTCGCGGCGTCCTTGGCATCGCCCATGGCCTGCTGGCCCTTGCCCTTCACTTCCTGCACCACGCCCTCGCCTTTCATGCGATCGGATCCGGTGGCTTCACCGACGCCCTGCTTGGCCTTGCCGATCGCCTCGTTGGCGGTGCCCTTGATCTTGTCGGTCGTGCTGCCCATGGAAATCTCCTTTCGATTTGCTTGGAATGACAACGCTGGGCGGCTATGAGGGTTCCGATTTTGGCATGGCTTGCGGCTGCGGCTTTGGGTTAGTTTGCCGCGCACGGAACCAACAGAAAGCAAGTCCCATGACCGGCCCTGACCATTCGCATTCCCACCATGACCATGGTCATCATCATGATGACCGCTGGAAACATGACGGCGTGCGGGTCATTCCCGGCAATCAGCTCGATACCAACGTGCCGTCGACAGCGGGCATGGACCGTGCGGCCGCGATCAATTTCGCCCGCGTCGGCGCCCAGAAATTGTGGGCGGGCACCGTCAGCATCAAGCCGGATGCCAAGACCGGCGCGCATCACCACGGCCATCTCGAAAGCGTCATCTATGTCGTGAAGGGCAAGGCGCGCATGCGCTGGGGCGAGAGCCTGCAATTCACCGCGGAAGCCGGCCCCGGCGACTTCATTTTCGTCCCGCCCTACGTGCCGCACCAGGAGATCAACGCCAGCCCCGACGAGGTGCTGGAATGCGTGCTGGTGCGCAGCGACGGCGAGGCGGTGGCCATCAACCTCGACATCGAACCGGTCGAGAAGCCCGAGACCGTGCTGTGGATCGACCCGGTGCACCGGGATCCCAACGAGAAGAAGTAAGGCCCCGCAGTCGGGGTCCGAAAAATTTGTCGGAAGTGATGTCGGATGGCGGCCTGGCCATCCGTCCTTGGCCAGAACCCCGCCAAGGAGCTTCCGATGCCCAAGATGATCTTCGTCAACCTGCCGGTGACCGACCTCAAGCGCGCGACTGCCTTCTATGAGGCGGTCGGCGCGGTCAAGAACCCGCAATTCAGCGACGAGACCGCGAGCTGCATGGTCTTTTCCGAGACCATCTTCGCCATGCTGCTGACCCACGACAAATTCCGCCAGTTCACGCCGAAGCCGATCGCGGACGCCAGGACCTCGAACCAAGCGTTGTTCTGCCTGTCCGCGGACAGCCGCAGCGAGGTCGATGACATCGTTGGCAGGGCGGAGGCTGCAGGAGGCGTTGCCGATCCCAGCCCGAAGGACGAATACGGCTTCATGTACGGCCGCAGCTTCGAGGATCCGGACGGCCACATGTGGGGCGTGAACTGGATGGACCTTTCAGCCGCCCCTCTGCAGCCCGACCTGGCGAACGCCTGAGCCGAAACAGCAGACCTCAAGAGGAGCATTCACCATGTCCAAGCTCGTGCCCTGCATGTGGTTCAACGGCGATGCCGAGGACGCTGCAAAATTCTACGTCTCGCTGGTCCCGAATTCGGCGATCACACACGTTCAGCGCAACGTTTCGGACGGCCCCTCCGGCAAGGAAGGCTCCGTGCTCGTCGTCGAGTTCACCGTGGCCGGACAGAAGCTGGTCGCGCTCAATGGCGGCATGAAGATGGAATACACCCACGCCATTTCGCTGATGATTCATTGCGACGACCAGGCAGAGGTCGACAGTGTCTGGAACGCGTTCCTCGCCCATGGCGGCAAGGCGGAGCAGTGCGGCTGGCTGAGAGATCGCTGGGGCGTGGCCTGGCAGATCGTGCCAAAGGTGATGTTCGAGTTCCTGTCGAGCCCGGACAAGGCCGCAGCCGCGCGCGCGATGCACGCGATGATGAAGATGGTCAAGCTGGATGTCGAGGTGTTGCGGCGCGCGTTCGAGGGCAAGTCGGCGGCGTGAGGGCAGGTCGCTCTCGCCACATACTCACTGTCATCGCCCGGCTTGACCGGGCGATCCAGTACTCCGAGACGGCAGTGATTAAACCGATGGGCCGCGGCGTACTGGATGCCCCGGTCAAGCCGGGGCATGACAGCGGAATGTGAGGCGGGATTCTCGCCGGCTAATAATTAATCCGCAGCCCCACGCCGCCATGGATCGTGTTGCCGACCGGCTGCGGGCCCAGCGTGCCGTTGGCGAAGAGGTCCACGATCCAGCCCTTCTGCACGCGGAAACCGAGGCGGCCGCCATATTCGAACCAGCCCTGGTTACCCATGGTCGGCACCACCGTGCCCTGGCCGGTCACTGTGGCGACGATGCCGCTGTGGCTGGCGAAGGACTGCACCCAGCCGCCATTGATGTTGGTCTCGATGCTGCTGCCGAACAGATGCGTCCACTGGCCGCCGATCTTGACGAGGCTGGTGCGGTCGGTGCCATCAGCGATGCTGGCGTCGAACGGATTGAACGCCACCGCGCTGTCGCGATAGCCGGAGACGCGTTGCCAGAGCTGCCAGACCTCGATCGAGGCCGCGACCTCGTCGCGCGGCGAGAGGCGGCTCATCCAGCCGGCGCGGCCGTAAACGGCGTAGTTGGACGCGTTGGTCGAGCTCGTCACGGTCACCGGCCCGAGGCTGGTGTCGTAGCTGCGCGTGTAGCGCGCCTTCTCCCATGGCGTCAGGATCGCGCCGACGTCGAAGAACGGGCGCGACGAGCCCCAGTCGGTGAAGTCGTAGCGCAGCGCGAAAGCGCCGATCGGTGCGCTCGTGATCTCGTAGCCGCGCCCTTCGTAGTGCGTATAGGCGATGCCGGCGAGCAGCGAGAGATTGTTGGTCAGCGCCTTGCGACCATGGATGCCGGCCGAGAACGAGCCGGCCGAGCCGAACGCGCTGATGCAGTCGCCGCAATTGATCTGCTCGTTGACGCCGAGCAGCACGGTGCCGAGCACCCGGTTGGTGATCATCTGATTGAAGCGCTGATTGGCAAGGCCGCCGATCGAATTGCCGCTGGAATCCGCGCCCGTCGGTCCCGACGGCGACGGAGCCGGGCTCGGTGAAGGCGACGGATAGGGGCTGGGCGATGGGGAGGGGGTCGGCGTGGGCGAGGGATTCGGCGACGGGGAATAGGTCGGGGACGGATATGGCGACGGCGAATAGGTTGGGGACGGAGTGGGCTCTGGTTCACCGCACTCGGACCCGCACTCCGAGGCCTGTGCAGCCGCCGGGCGGGCATCGAACGTGACGAGCGCAAACGCCGCAGATGCGGCCAGCGCAGCGGCAAGGATGAGGCGCCGAACGGTGAATTTCGCCATCGTCAGCGCCCGCACAGCATGGCGTCGTCCTCGACGGCAGGCGTGATGGTCGGCGAGGCGCCGGCATACTGGTTGACTGCGCACAACCCGGCGCTCGCGGCGCAATTGGCGGCGAAGGTCCAGGGCGGCGTGTTGCTCTTGGTGATGCTCACCTTGCCGCCAGTCGAGGTGATGATGGCGGTGTCGCCGGGCTGGGTGAGTTGCACGCACTGGGCGCTCTTCGTGCACACGCTGGCCGCGCCGTCCTGAAGCACAACGACGGAGCGCCCGCGCTGCGAGAGAATGTCGAGCGTGGTGCCGCGCACGCCGATGGTGGCGAGCGGTGTCGTGATCTTGTAGGCGGCCTTGTCGGAGCGTCCGGTGACGAAGCGGAAGGCGCCGGTGGTCATGCGGATCGCGACGTCACGATAGCTGTGCTCGTCGTTGAAGACGGTGCGGTCGAGCTTCAGCGTGGCGCTCGGCCCCAGTGATAGATTGGTGCTGTCGGCCATCACGAAACGCGCCGCGCTGTCGGCGCCGGTTCGCACGGTCTCGTCGCGCAGCATGCTGTCGCCGACATTGATCGGCGTCGTGGTCGCGGCGACGCGCACCACTTCGTTCTGAATGACGACAGCCTGGCCGACGCGCGTCTGCGCTTCGGCGCCGGATGCCGCACAGATTGCGGCCGTGAGCAGTGTGGAGAAAAGGCAAAAACGCAAATTCATTTCGCAACCGATCGATGTGTCCCTGATCGTACCGGATCGCGCGCGCTTCTGATGTGGCGGAATTATCACAAGCGGCGCAGGACCTGCGTCATGCTTAGTGACAGTTGCGGCAGAATGCGTTCAATGACGGGAAGCAGTTTATTTTTCTCCGCGGTGAAGCCAATTTGCCACGCAAGACAGCCCCAGAAAAGATGCGCGAATTGCCTGCGGTTCCTGAGGTGTCGCGGAGTGCAGTGATTGCTGTCGCGATCTTCCTGGTCGCGCATCTGGCGCTGTTGATCGGCGTCGTCACGCCGGAAAAATTCGTGTTCGATGAGGTGCATTACGTGCCGGCGGCGCGCCAGATGCTGACGCCCGCGATGTCGCAGCCGATGCTCAATCCGATGCATCCGCCGCTGGCCAAGGAGATGATCGCGGCATCGATCGCAACGTTCGGCGACAACGCGCTTGGATGGCGTTATCCCGCGACCTTGTTCGGCGCGCTCGCGATCGTCGCGATCTATCTGTGCGGACTCGCGTTGTTCGCCGCGCAGGGGCCGGCGATCGCCGCCGCGCTGATCGCAGCCTTCAACCAGATGCTGTACGTCCAGGCGCGCATCGCGATGCTCGATGTCTTTGCGCTCGGCTTCGGCCTGCTCGCCACCGCCGCCTTCATGCATGGGTTTCGCAGAGAGCGGCCGCAAGCGCTGTTCGCGGTGGCGGGCAGCCTGTTCGGCCTTGCGGCCGCGTGTAAATGGAGCGGCCTGTTCCCGCTCGGCGTCTGCATCGTCATTGTTGCGGTGATCCGCCTGATGCAGGGCTGGCATACGCTGTTCGCCGACGCGAAGCCGGACGACTGGTATCGGCCGGAGCTTTGGCCCGGCCTGAAGCTGCATCATGTCGCGCTCTGCTTCGCCGTCCTGCCGGCATTGGCTTATCTTGCCGCCTTCGTTCCGCTCTACGGGTTATCGCTGCCGGACTTGATCGAGGCGCAGCGGCGGATCTTTGCCGACAACACCACGACGGCCATCGCCGGCCACACCTATATGAGCGCATGGCCGTCCTGGCCGCTGCTCGCGCGCCCGGTCTGGTTCCTGTTCGACAAGACCGCGGAGGACCACATCGCCGCGATCGTCTTCCTCGGCAATCCGCTCGTGCTGTGGCCGGCTCTGCCTGCACTCGCCATGGTGCTGCGCGATTTCATCGTGGCGCGGCGCTGGGATGCATTCCTGATCGCCACATTCTATTTCGGTCCCTGGCTCGCCTGGGCGTTGCTGCCGCGCACGCTGGGCTTCATCTATTACTATCTGCCGGCCGCGACCGCGGCGTCCCTGGCACTGGTCTATGTGCTGCGCCGCGAGGGTCTGCCGCGCTGGCTGTTGTGGGCTTATGTCGGCGTCGCGGCGGCCGGCTTTGCGGTGATGCTGCCGATTTCCGCGGCCTTCGTCGGCACCTCGATGGGGGGCTTCAACCGGCTGATGCTGTTCCAAAGCTGGATATGAGTTCGCCGCCCGCCGGGCTGCGGCAGGCGGCGTGTTTTACTCCAGGAGCCGAGAATCATTTCGCTGCGGTCTTGGTGTCCATGTTCACGACCTGGACCCGGCGGTTCATGGCGTCAGCGCCGTTGGCGGCATCCTTCAGCTTGGTCTCGCCGTAGCCGACGGTGACGAGATCGTTGCCGTTGAGGCCGTAATTCTGCATCAGGTACTTCTTGATGGTGTCGGCGCGCCGTTCGGAGAGACCTTGATTGTATGCTTCGCCACCGGTCGCGTCGGTGTGGCCGGCGACCACGAAGGTCGAGCCCTTCAGCGCCGGATCGGACAGCGCCTTGCCGAGCGCCTGCACCGAGGCCATCGAGGTCTTGGCGATGTCGGCCGAGTTGTAGTCGAACTGGATCTCCAGATCGATCTTCGGCTTGGTGGCAGCGAGCTCGGCGATCTGCTCGCGCTCGCCTGTCGAGAGCGACCGGGTCGAGCGGTTGCGCACGGTGTTCAGGAAGGTCGCCTCCTTGGCCTGCACGGTCGTGTCGGTCTGGGGGCCAACGGACAGGCCGCGGGTCGCCGGCTTCGGCTTCAGCGCATCGACGATCTGGCCGGCGGAGATGTTGTTGTCGCCAGCCAGCGCAAGGCCGGCCGTCATCGACAGGACGGCTGTCAGGGTGATCGCCGTCAGTCCAAAAGACTTATTGAAATGGGTCATGGTGGTATCCTCGCTGTTACGCCTGATGGCGATTTGATGCTGCGAGCGTAGGGCAGGTTCAACGGCTCTGATGTGATCTTGGTCACATTGGAAGCGGCGAGCCGAGGGCACTGTGGTCCGGTTCGATCATTCACAGTTTGCTTAGAGCCGGCCGTACTGGGTTCCGGGAAACCCGAACGTCGCAAAGGCGTCGCCTCACCGCCCGCCCGCGAACAAGAATTCGTCCAGATGTCCGCCTAACACACTTCAATCATTCGATAATTTGACGCGAGGGGAGCCGAGTTCCGTCCTGTGCCGAGGCCAAGTGACTATCAGCGCGACTATCAATTCCATCGCAGCGGCCCGCCGGATCGGACAGTGACCCTGAACGCAATGCCCATCTATATCGGTGCGGCGATGATCGCGGTGGCCATCCTGCTGTCGACCCTGATCACCGGGCTGACCAACCGCTATGTCGGGCTCGAAGGGCCGACAGACGAGAACGTCTGGCTGGTCGATCGCCTCACCGGCAGTGTCTATCGCTGCCAGGCAGAAGGACGTGGCAAGGCCATCTGCGACCCGGAGGTCGCCACCGGCAGCGTCGGGGAGCGCCCAAAAGCCGCACGCTGAAAAGCGGGTATCACTGCAGCGCAGCAACGAAATTGTCTTTTCCCTGCAAACTTGTGGCTGAAGAATGGCGGTGCGTTGGCCGGCATCAGGCCGGCTGCCTACTCGAGGAGAGAACTTGATGAAGACCCTGTTGCTCGCGACGGCATTCGCCGCACTTGCTCTGTCCCCCGCATCCGCCGCCAAGATGGCGTGCACCAGTGCAAACATGGCAAAGCTCGTTGCCGGCATGGGCGGCGAAGACACGCCCGCCAAGATCGCGGCGAGGAAGTCGATGGCCGCGGCCAATTCCGACATGAGCAAGGGCAACATGCGTGGAGCGTGCAAGCACTATATGAGTGCCGAGAAGGCGATGGCGATGAAGAAGTAGGCTTCCGCCTGATCCCCACACGTCATGGCCGCGCTGGCAGCAGATGGCAGCGCGGCCTTTTCGTGTCCCGCTTCTTTCCTCGCGGCGAATCCCGTTACATTGCACGCTGCAATGTCCCGCACGTCCAAACCGCTTCCGCTCTCGACGACACAGGCCCGGCAGATCTGGCTGCATGCCCAGCGGCTGACCGACCGCGCTCCGTTTGGCGAAGGCGCAGAGGCCGTCTCGGCCGCCGTCGCCCATCTCGGCTATGTGCAGATCGACACCATCAACGTCATCGAGCGTTGCCATCACCACATCCTGTTCAGCCGGATCCCGACCTACCGCCGCGCCGATCTGCGCCAGGCCCAGAGCATCGACAAGACCGTGTTCGAGTACTGGACGCACGCGCTCTCCTACGTGCCGGCGAACGACTTCCGCTTCTTCCTGCCGGCGATGCGCGAGCACCGCCGCGAGGGGCACAAATGGTTCGCCGCGGTGAAGCCGGCCGACACGCGCAAGGTGATGCGGCTGCTGCGCGGCGGGCCGCTGACGATCCGTGACATCGACGACGACGTGCTCGTCGAGAAGGAGCATCTGTGGCAGAGCCGCAAGCCCTCGAAGCGGGCGCTGCAGCTCGCCTTCTATACCGGGGCGGTCACCATCAGCGCGCGCCAAGGCATGCTCAAGACCTACGAGCTGACGACGCGTCATTTCGGCTGGGACAGGCTGCCGAAGCCGGCGCCGGCAAGCGAGATCACGGCCTATCTGCTCGACCGCGCGTTGCGCTCGCAGGGCGTGGTCAGCCTCGATTCGGTCTGCCATCTCGATGCGCCCAGCAAGAAGCCGGTCGCGCGCCTGATCGCCTCGCGCGTCCGCCGCGGCGAGCTCGTGCCCGTCGCGATCGAGGGCGCCGGTAAGCAGGAGCACTGGGCTTCGCCCGCAGCGCTTGAGCCGCATGAGGTGTCGCCCGATCTCGTCCACATCCTCTCGCCGTTCGATCCCCTGATCATCCAGCGCAAGCGCACCAACCTCATCTTCGGCTACAACCACTTGTTCGAAGCTTATGTGCCGAAAGCCAAGCGCAAGCTCGGCTATTTCGCGCTGCCCGTGCTGGTCGGAGACGAGATCGTCGCCGCGCTCGATCTCAAGACCGATCGGCAGAACAAGAAGCTGTTGATGCAGAAATGGACCTGGGTCGGGCAGGGCAGGAAGACGGCGGGCCGCAAGGAGCTGAAGCGCGTGATCGAGGAGGAGCTCGACCGTTTCGAACGGTTTCAGCTCGCGGAGTGAGGCTCCGACGGCAGTCTTGTAGGGTGGGCAAAGCGAAGCGTGCCCACGTTTTGCCTATTCGATGACGAGACGTAGGCACGGCGCTACGGCGCCTTTGCCCACCCACCGCGCATGGCAACGCGATCGATCCACATGCCAAACGCAATCCCAACCGCATAGGCCAGCAAATTCCAAAGCGAGAAGATGCGGCCGAGCAGCAACGCGCCGGCGGTGGTGAGGCGGAACGCATCGAGCCAGGGAGTATGCATCAGGCGGGAGAACTCGACGACTGCCGCGATCACTATCGCGATGGCTGCGAGCTGGCTCCGTGTCAGCCGCGGCAGCACGACTCCTGCCAGCAGAAACACCATCGTCGCCCACAGCAGCGAGCCGCCGTACTTCACGATGAACGCAGGCAGGCCGAGCGGGAAGCCGTACCAGCGAAGGGACAGCCCACAGGCAATCACTGCGAGCGCGAAAGCAGCGCGGATCAGTGAGGTCTGTAGAGGCGCAACAGGCGTGCCCGGCTGCGTCTCGTGCATTGCTTGCTCCATTGACTCTTTGCTCGCGATGCTGAAAACGGCCGCAGACCCGAAAAAAGCAACAACCCCGGGGGAAGCCATGAGCCAGACCACGACCTATGCCGGTTCCACCGGTGCCACCAAGTCGGACATCGAAACCTCGACCATCCGCGCCATCTCCTGGCGCCTGATTCCGTTCCTGGTGCTGGCCTACTTCTTCTCCTATCTCGACCGCGTCAATCTTGGCTTCGCCGCGCTCACCATGAATGCGGACCTGAAGTTCACCCCGCTGATCTACTCCTGGGGCGCCGGCATCTTCTTCATCGGCTATTTCATCTTCGAAGTGCCGAGCAACCTCGCCCTGGAGAAATTCGGCGCGAGCCGCTGGATCGCCCGCATCATGGTGACCTGGGGCATCATCTCGGCGCTGATGGCGGTGGTCAGCGGGGTCACCAGCTTCTACGTCCTGCGCTTCCTGCTCGGCGTCGCCGAGGCCGGCTTCTTCCCCGGGATCATCCTCTATCTCACCTATTGGTATCCGGCCGAATATCGCGCCCGCTTTCTTGCGGCCTTCGCCATCGCGGTGCCGGTCTCGACCGTGATCGGCGCGCCGATCTCGGGCCTGTTGCTCGGGCTCGACGGCATGATGGGCCTGAAAGGCTGGCAGTGGCTGTTCATCATCGAGGGCATCCCATCGGTGCTGCTCGGCATCGTCACCTGGTTCTATCTCACCGACAAGCCGGAGAAGGCGGACTGGCTCTCGGCCGAGCAGAAGGCCTGGCTGAAGGCGAAGCTGGATGCGGAGATCGCGGCCAAGCAAGCGGTGAAGCATTTCTCGCTCGGCGAGGCGCTGTCTTCACCGAAGGTGATCGCGCTCAGCCTGGTCTATTTCGGCTTCGTCGGCGCGCTCTACGGCATGCAGTTCTGGCTGCCGCAGATCGTCAAGGCGTTCGGTCTCACCAACGCCCAGACTGGATTCGTCACGGCGGTCCCGTATCTGTTCGGCACCATCGCTATGATCCTGTGGGCGCGGCATTCGGATGCGAGCCGCGAGCGCGTCATGCATGTCGGCGCGCCGCTGCTGCTCACCGCAGTCGCGCTCGGCATCTCCTCCTATCTCACCGATCCCACGCTGACGATGGTGGCGCTGACGGTGGCCGCGATCGGCGTGTTCTGCTGCTTCGGCGTGTTCTGGACCCTGCCGACCGCTTGGCTCTCCGGCACGGCCGCCGCCGGCGCCATCGCGCTGATCAACTCGATCGGCAACCTCGCCGGCTTCGGCGGGCCGTACCTGATCGGCTGGGTCAAGGAGGCGACGGGCCAGACCTCGACGGGCCTCTTGGTGCTCGCCGTGCTGCCGTTGATCGCGGGCATCCTGGTGTTCGTCGGCGGACACGACAGCAAGCACGAATTCGCCGACCAGGAGCGGTGAGGGGATTTTTGTAGGTGGGCAAAAGGCACGCACTTCGCGCGCTGTACCCACCATCTTCGCCGCAGAGCGGTTCTGGTGGGCACGCTCCGCTTTGCCCACCCTACAATAACACCTCGCGGCGAGGCCAATCCCTCCTTACCACTCCTTCACGATCACGCATTCCTGATGACTGACGATTATTGACTTTTATCAGTGAACAGTCGACATTCCTCTCAGTCGAGATGCAGGAGTGTCCTTCGATGTTCGTCCGGTCGATTTTGTCGAGCTATTCCAAGCTTTTCGCAGGAGCCGCGCTCGCCCTGATGGCCGTTTCGCTGGCAGGGTGCAATGATACTGTCGCCGAAAAGGCCGAGCCGCCGCGGCCGGTTCTGGTGGCAACTGCCCATTACGCTGCCGAGACCCCGGAGCGCAGCTTCGTCGGCACTATCCGTCCCAGGATCGAGAGCGATCTCGGCTTCCGCGTCGCCGGCAAGGTTGCCAAACGCCTCGTCGAAGTGGGCCAGACAGTCGAAGTCGGCCAGCCGCTCGCCACCCTCGACGAGGTCGACCTGAAGCTCCAGGCCGAGCAGGCCGTTGCCGAGCAGACCGCCGCAACCGGCGTGCTTGCCCAGGCCGCCGCCGCCGAGCAGCGCGCCAAGGACCTCAAGGCCAAGGGCTGGACCACGGACGCCCAGCTCGACCAGAGCCGCGCCGCCGCCGATGAAGCCCGCGCGCGCTTGAACCGGGCCGAGCGCTCGGTCGAGTTGACCAAGAATTCCCTTTCCTACGCGACGCTCAACGCCGACGCCCGCGGCGTCGTCACCGCAACGCTGATCGAGCCCGGCCAGGTGGTTGCCGCGGGCCAGGCTTCGATCCGTGTCGCCCGCTTTGCCGAGAAGGAAGCGGTCGTCGCTATCCCTGAGACGCTGGTCGGACGCGCCAAGTCGGGCGTCGCCAGCGTCACTCTCTGGTCCGAGCCGAACAAGAAATACACGGCCAAGCTGCGCGAGATCGCGCCGGCAGCCGATCCCGCCACGCGCACCTATCTGGCAAAGTTCTCGCTGCCCGAGGCCGACGACAAGGTCGCGCTCGGCATGACGGCGACGCTGACGCTGTCGGATACCGCGACCGAGCGCGTTGCGCGGTTGCCGCTGTCGGCGCTCTTCAACGAAGGCGGCAAGCCCTCCTTCTACGTCGTCGACGACAACGGTGGCGTCACGCTCAAGCCGGTCACGGTGAAGTCCTACGAGAGCAAGGACGTCGTCATCACCGGCGGCGTGGAGGAGGGTGCCAAGATCGTCGCCCTCGGCGTGCAGAAGCTCGATCCCGGCCAGCGGGTGCGGATCGTGTCGTCCTTGTCGTTCTGATCCGTCGTTTGAAAGTCTGGTCCTTCGGACCATCCCGGAATGACAAGAGAAGTGAGTTACGTCGTGTGAGGTGAGTTTCGGCCTTTGTCCCTAAGCAAAGGCTGAAGCGGCGAAGCGATCCAGAACCTGCCCAGCCCCCTGGATTGCTTCGCTGCCTCGCGACGACTGTTTGAACAGAGCGGCTGTCGTTGTTTGCAACTGGATCGTCTTCGGAGAGTGCGATGAAGCGCTTCAACCTTTCGGCCTGGGCCGTCAGCCATCCGACGCTGGTGCTCTTCCTGATGATCATCCTCGGCGTCGCCGGCTTCTTCTCCTATGAGAAGCTCGGCCGTGCCGAGGATCCGTTCTTCACGGTGAAGGTGGTCAACGTCTCCGTGATCTGGCCCGGCGCGACCGCGCAGGAAATGCAGACCCAGGTTGCCGATCCCATCGAGAAGAAGATCCAGGAGCTGCCCTATTTCGAAAAGGTGCAGACCTATTCCAAGCCCGCCTTCACCGCGCTCCAGGTCACCTTCCGCGACAACACGCCGCCGAAGGACGTGCCCTACCTCTTCTATCTCCTGCGCAAGAAGCTGGTCGACGTGCAGGGCCAGCTGCCGTCCGGCATTCTCGGGCCCGTCGTCAACGACGAGTTCTCCGACGTCGATTCCATCCTCTACATGATGACCGGCGACGGCGCCGATTATGCGCAGCTCAAGAAGGTCTCCGAAGGTTTTCGCCAGCGCCTGCTCAAGGTGCCCGGCGTGACCAAGGTCGACGTCTACGGCAACCAGGATGAGCGCATTTTCGTCGAGTTCAGCCACGCCAAGCTCGCCACGCTCGGCATCACGCCGCAGGCGCTGTTCGATTCGCTCGCCAAGCAGAACAACGTGACGCCGGCCGGCACGGTCGAGACCTCCTCGCAGCGCGTGCCGCTGCGCGTCACCGGCGCGCTCGACGGTGCCAAGGCCGTCGCCGAAACGCCGGTCGAGAGCAACGGCCGCGTGTTCCGTCTCGGCGATATCGCCACCGTCACCCACGGCTATGTCGATCCGCCGAGCTTCGTCGTGCGCCAGGAAGGCAAGCCCGCCATCGGCATCGGCGTCGTCACCGCCAAGGGCGCCAACATCCTCGATCTCGGCAAGGAGGTCGAGAAGGCCACCGCCGACTTCATGAAGGCGGTGCCGCAGGGCATCGACGTCAAGCTGATCGCCGACCAGCCCAAGGTGGTCGAGCACGCCGTCGGCGAGTTCGTGCACTCCTTCATGGAAGCGCTCGTCATCGTGCTGTTCGTCTCGTTCCTGGCGCTCGGCTGGCGCACCGGCATCGTGGTCGCGCTGTCGGTGCCCCTGGTGCTCGGCATCGTCTTCATCGTCATGAACACGATGTCGCTCGACCTGCATCGCATCACGCTCGGCGCGCTGATCATCGCGCTCGGCCTGCTCGTCGACGACGCCATCATCGCGGTCGAGATGATGGTGGTGAAGATGGAGCAGGGCTGGGACCGCATGCGTGCGGCGTCCTTTGCCTGGGAATCTACTGCGTTTCCGATGCTCACGGGGACGCTGGTCACGGCCGCTGGCTTCCTCCCCATCGGCTTTGCCAATTCCGCGGTCGGCGAATATGCCGGCAGCATATTCTGGATCGTGGCAATCGCGCTGGTCGCCTCCTGGTTCGTGGCGGTGATCTTCACGCCCTATATCGGCGTCAAGCTGCTGCCCGAGATGAAGGCGCACCACAACCATGATCCGCATGCGGTCTACGAGACCCGCATGTACCGCGGCCTGCGCGCCATCGTGAAATGGTGCGTCAACCACCGCATCACCGTGGTGGTCGCGACCGTCGGCGTCTTCGCCGCCTCGATCGTCGGCTTCGGCCAGGTCCAGCAGCAGTTCTTCCCACTCTCGGAGCGCCCCGAGCTGTTCCTGCAGCTGCGCCTTCCGGAAGGCACCGCCTTCAACGTCACCGAGAAGGCGGTGAAGAAGGCTGAGACGCTGCTCAAGGACGACAAGGACATCGAGACCTATACCGCCTATGTCGGCCAGGGCTCGCCGCGCTTCTGGCTCGGCCTCAACCCGCAGCTTCCGAACGAGGCCTTTGCCGAGATCGTCATCGTTGCCAAAGGGGTCGAGGCGCGCGAGCGCATCAAGGCCAAGATCGAGACCGCGGCCGCCGAGGGGTTCCTGACCGAGGCACGCGTGCGCGTCGACCGCTTCAATTTCGGTCCGCCGGTCGGCTTCCCCGTGCAGTTCCGCGTGATCGGCCCGGACGCCAACAAGGTCCGCGAGATCGCCTACCAGGTCCGCGACGTCATGCGGGAGAACAAGAGCGTCAAGGACGTCCAGCTCGACTGGAACGAGCAGTCGCCCTACCTCAAGCTCGTCGTCGACCAGGACCGCGCCCGCGCCATGGGCCTGACCCCGCAGGACGTCTCGCAGGCGCTGGCGATGCTGATCTCGGGCTCGCAGGTCACAACCGTGCGCGACGGGATCGAGAAGGTCGGCGTGGTCGCCCGCGCGATCCCGTCCGAGCGCCTCGACCTCGGCGGCGTCGGCGATCTCACCATCACCTCGCGCAACGGCGTCGCCGTGCCGCTGCAGCAGATCGCTCGAATTGAATATGCCCATGAGGAGCCGATCATGTGGCGGCGCAACCGCGACATGGCGATCACCGTGCGCTCCGACGTTGTCGACGGCGTGCAGGCCCCTGATGTCACCAACCAGATCACGCCGAAGCTGAAGGCGATCAAGGATCACCTCGAGCCGGCCTACCGGATCGAGCCGGGCGGCGCGTTCGAGGAATCCGCCAAGGGCAACGCCTCGATCTTCATCCTCTTCCCGGTGATGGTCATGGTGATGCTGACGCTGCTGATGATCCAGCTGCAGAGCTTCTCACGCCTGATCCTGGTGTTCCTGACCGCGCCGCTCGGCATCGTCGGTGCCTCGCTTGGCCTCAACGTCGCCAATGCCCCGTTCGGCTTCGTGGCGCTGCTCGGCCTAATCGCGCTCGCCGGCATGATCATGCGCAACACGGTCATCCTGGTCGACCAGATCGAGACCGACGTCAGCCACGGCCTGACCCGGCGCGAGGCGATCGTCGAGGCGACCGTCCGCCGTGCCCGGCCGGTGGTGCTGACGGCGCTCGCCGCCATTCTCGCCATGATCCCGCTGACGCGCTCGGCCTTCTGGGGCCCGATGGCGATCACCATCATGGGCGGCCTGTTCGTCGCGACCTTCCTGACGCTGCTGTACCTGCCGGGCCTCTACGCCCTGTGGTTCCGCAAGAGCCTGGACGAGGCCGGAACGCCCGAGCAGCCGGCCGCGCCGCAGCATGGGAGCGATGACCCGCACGCAATTCCGCTTGCCGAAGCGGCTGAATAGATGAGAAGACTGTTGACCAGCGAGTCCTGACTGATGGCCCTTGTTTCGGAACATATCGAAGTCGACACCCGGGATCGCATCCTCGAGGTGGCCGAGCGGCTGTTCCGCCAGATCGGCTACCAGAAGACGACCGTCGGCGACATCGCCAAGGAGCTCAGGATGAGCCCCGCCAACGTGTATCGCTTCTTCGAATCGAAGAAGGCGATCCATCAGGCGGTGGCCCGCTCGCTGATGGGCGAGGTCGAGCTGGAGGCGCAGCGGATCGTGGCAAGGCCCGGTCCGGTGCTGCCGCGCTTCCGCGAGCTGCTCATCACCATTAATCGCATGAACACCGAGCGCTATGTCGGCGACAACAAGCTGCACGAGATGGTCGCGATCGCGATGGAGGAGGACTGGGAGGTCTGCGTCGCCCATATGGAGTGCATCGCCGGCGTCATCGGCCAGATGATCGCGCAAGGCGTCGCCTCCGGCGAGTTCGAGGCGCCGGACCTGCAACTGGCCTCGCTGTGCGCCTGCACCGCGATGATCCGCTTCTTCCACCCCCAGATGATCGCCCAGTGCGCCACCAAGCCGGGCCCGACCATCGACCAGATGATCGATTTCGTCATCGCGGGTCTGTCGCCGCGCCACTGACGGGCGGGGCGTTTTCTCCTATAAGCAGACTGATCGCCCCGGCACGACCGCCGGAGGCGGACCGGGACGGACCCAAAAACTCCGTCATTGCGAGCGCAGCGAAGCAATCCAGACCGTCTCCGCGGAGGGATTCTGGATTGCTTCGCTGCGCTCGAAATGACGAAAGGAAGCAGCGCGTGACCGACAAAGACCTGTACTTCTACGAACCCTCCAAGGGCCACGGACTCAAGCACGACCCCTTCAACGCCATCATCGCGCCGCGGCCGATCGGCTGGATCTCCTCGCGCGACGCCAGGGGCCACGTCAACCTCGCGCCCTACAGCTTCTTCAACGCGTTCTGCTACGTGCCGCCGATCATCGGCTTCTCCTCGACCAACTGGAAGGACACGGTCGAGAACATGCAGCAGACCGGCGAGTTCGTCTGGAATCTGACGACGATGGATCTCGCCAAGCACATGAACGCGACCGCGGCGCATGTCGCCCCCGAGGTCGACGAGTTCGAGGTCGCGGGCCTCACCGCCGTGCCCGGCAAGCTCGTCAATGTCCCGCGCGTCGGCGAGAGCCCCGTCGCCTTCGAGTGCAAGGTGTCCGACATCGTCCGCCTCAAGGGCGCCAATGGCAAGGAGGCCGACGCCTGGCTGACGCTCGGCGAAGTCGTCGCCGTCCACATCGACAAGGCCTTGATCAAGGACGGCGTCTACCAGACCGCCGCCGCCCGCCCCATCGTCCGCGCCGGCCGGCGCGGCGATTATTTCGAGATCAAGCCGGAGAACATGTTCGAGATGGTCCGGCCGGACTAGGCCACTTCCGTCATTCCGGGGCGACGCGCAGCGTCGAGCCCGGAATCCATTCATCGACCAACGCTGCGGCACGATGGATTCCGGGCTCACGCTTCGCGTGCCCCGGAATGACAGTGGAGAGACATTCAGCCCCCACCCCCTCCCGGAACTGCAC
>NZ_JADYVZ010000238.1:0-389 GCF_020194195.1 Bradyrhizobium sp. BRP19
GTGGTGCTGGGGCAGCGGCTCCAGGTGCCGCTGCACAGCGTTGCGGCGCAGGAGTTGGATCCGGGCGGCTTCGACGTGCTCGACCGGCCAGGCCCGGAGTTCGCGTACGACCGGGCAGCGGGCTGGCGGGTCGACCCGGACGGGCATCCGGTGTACGTGCACCCCTACCTCCGCAGCGATGGTGGCACGGCTCCGTTCGACGGCGGTCCGGTAACGGACGAGTAGGCCGATGCCGTCGACCGGTACGAGACGAGAACCTTCTGTCTCCCGGCTTGCGGTTACCGAGCCTGCGACTCCGCTGAGTCCAGGGCTTCGGCCCGCATCGTTTCCAGCAGTTGGCGGGCCTGTTTGCCGGTTGCGGAGTCTGCGAGGAGCGAGTCGTATACCTG
>NZ_JADYVZ010000239.1:0-388 GCF_020194195.1 Bradyrhizobium sp. BRP19
CCGACAAAATGCACCCTGTCGGATACTTTCAGCTCATCGGCCAACAGTCTTAACCGTGCCTCGTCCGCGCCTTGCCCGGCCAGCGCAAGATGCCAGGACGGTTCACCGGGCAAGAGACGTATCGCCGCATCGAGCCGCTTGTGAGGGTGCAATCTTGCAGCACAACCGAGCAGCACGCGATCCGAAGGCAGTTCGAACCGCTGCCGCGCAATATCCTTTGGCAGATCGAGCGATTTGTCGTCGAAACCATGTGGGACATGCTTCATGCGCGATCGGTAAGGAGCCGGATACCGCGCATACTCGCGCTCCATCTCCAGCGAGTTGAGCGTTATGCATTTGAAGAAGCCAACGCTGCCCATGATGATATCGGCGATGCGGACCGGCCAGT
>NZ_JADYVZ010000240.1:0-388 GCF_020194195.1 Bradyrhizobium sp. BRP19
ATTATCTTTCATGTGCTTCAATGTAATACTATGATTATCTTTGTGTATATGTGTGTACGAATTCGCTTACTTTACGTAACGTCTCTGGTTGCACTTCTGGGAAAACACCGTGTCCTAAATTAAAGATGTGTTTACCGTTCTCCATACCTTGGTCTAATATTGGTTTCAATCTCTCTTCAATGACATTCCATGGTGCTAATAAAATTGATGGATCTAAATTACCTTGTAATGTTTTAGTAACGCCTAATTGTTGAGCCTGATTAATAGACGTTCTCCAATCTAGGCCTAATACATCAATCGGCAAATCATTCCATTCATTGATTAAATGACTGGCACCTACACCGAATAAAATTACCGGCACATCATGTTTTTCTTTAACCTCACTGAT
>NZ_JADYVZ010000241.1:0-387 GCF_020194195.1 Bradyrhizobium sp. BRP19
CGAGTGTTTCGTGCGACAATGTCAGCGTGCCAGGAAATGCCAGATGCTCGTCGGACTTGCCGACCGGCATCATTGGCAACACCAGCGCCATCAAGTCTGGCGGCATCAGGTCGACTGCCCGGGCCACGATGCCCGCATTGATGGCTGCGTCGACCCTAACCGGCAGATGCGGCCCGTGCTGCTCGACGGCACCCACGGGCAGGATCGCGACCATGCTCTCCGCGTCGAGCCCGGCGAAGTCCTTCGTGCTCAGATCCCACCACCAACGCGACTTCAGCACCATTCTTTCGTTCGACTCCAACAACCGGCTGCGCCGACCTGCGAGTCTGGCGCGGATTGCCTGCTATTCAGGCTTGCGATTGTGCACGCGCCACGATCACTTGAAAG
>NZ_JADYVZ010000242.1:0-387 GCF_020194195.1 Bradyrhizobium sp. BRP19
GTGCCAAGCGGCACCGTGCCGGAATCGATGATCGGCCAACCCTGTAGGTTGCCGGCCGCGATCTGGGCCTGGAACGGGAAGGCGCCGACGCCCGGAGCCGCAGTAAGACCGGCGCTCATCACCTGCTGCGGGTTCATCAACCAGGCCGGCTTACGCACATTGCCCATCGTCGCACTGAGCAAGGCGCCGCTGACCTGCTTGATGTCGCCAACCAGCGCATTGAAGCCGCCGCCAGCGGTCGCCGGCAAAGCCGCCACACCGTTGAGGATTCCCGCCGGCCGGATCGTGGTCGCCGGGTTGGTGTCGAGCAACACGCTGTCGAGCGAGACCGCGGTGTCTTCCTGGATCGCGTTGCGCAGCAGCCCTTCGATCGCAGGCACGCTGTGC
>NZ_JADYVZ010000243.1:0-386 GCF_020194195.1 Bradyrhizobium sp. BRP19
GGCCTATGTCGAGGACATGTACAATCCCTCGCGCTATGGCCGCACCGGCAGCGGCACGGTGGAGGTCCGCGCGGCGAAATGAGCGGGATGGCGAACAAGCCGCGCGGGCGATGGATCAGGCGGGCGGTCGCCATGGCGGCCGTCACCGCTCTGCTCGTGACGGGTGCGTTTACCGCCTGGGCCATCTCCCTCGGCCCATTGCCGCTTGCGGAGGCGCGACAAGTCTCCACCACCGTCGTCGACCGCAACGGCAAACTGCTGCGCGCCTACGCGATGGCGGATGGCCGCTGGCGGCTGCCGGTCGACGCGAAGACATCAGTTGATCCGATCTATCTGAAGCTGCTGCTCGCCTATGAAGACCAGCGCTTCCATTCCCACCGCGGCGT
>NZ_JADYVZ010000244.1:0-386 GCF_020194195.1 Bradyrhizobium sp. BRP19
GCCCGAGACCGATGATTCCGGTGATCAGATTGGTCATTGCGCTTTCCTTCCCTGCGCGCCAAGCGCCGGCTTCGATCCAACGGTCGTGACTTTGCGCCGGCCGCTGCGACTGGTGCGCGCGACATTGTCGACAAGCCAGCGCGCGGTGCGCAACAGGCGGGCATCGTTCCCGCGGCGGCCGACAAGCTGGACGGCAAGCGGAAGGCCGGCTTCGGACCTCATCAACGGCAGGCTGACGGCGGGCACACCGAGATAGGTCCAGGTCGTGCAGAAAATCGGGCTGCCGGTCGTCTCGATACCGGGTGCCTCGCCCGGCGCAGCCGGCGTCAGGACGGCGTCGTACTCGTCGAATACAGAATCAAGAACCTGGTTGAGCCGGGTGATGC
>NZ_JADYVZ010000245.1:0-385 GCF_020194195.1 Bradyrhizobium sp. BRP19
GTTGGCAATCGCGTTGATAGTGGCCAGCCCCGCAGCGGCTGCACTGTTCGAGAGCATGCCGGAGGCCAGCGCCCAGAACGGCCCCTTGAACGAATAGGCCCCGACCAGCACCGCGCACAGCATCACCATGGTCGGCACGAGAGAGCCGCTGAGCGACGTGCCAAACAGGCCCAGGCCGATCAGCAGCATGGGAATGGCGGTATGCCAGCGGCGCTCCTTGAGGCGGTCCGAGCGGCGGCCCCAAACTACCATCAGCACCGATGCCACCGCATACGGCACCGAGTTGAGCAGCCCCGTCTGCATGACGGTCAACCCGAACGATTTCAGCAGCTGCGGCTGCCACACAGACAGCGTGCTGCCGGCGGCCGATGCGCACACGTCCACC
>NZ_JADYVZ010000246.1:0-385 GCF_020194195.1 Bradyrhizobium sp. BRP19
ATGTTGGACCGCTTTGGGCGCGGCTGCCAAGCCGCATGCCGTGGTCAGTCGGAAACTGGTGTGATGCCGGCGCCGATCTCATTGAAGCCGTTGGCGTCGAGATGAACCCGCTCGCAAAGCTTACTCCGGCCGATCGGTCGCGGCTGGCGTTCCCTTCGCTGACGCCGCGCCAGATCGAGGTGGCGTCGTGGATTGCGCCGTGCAAGTCGAACGACGAGATCGCAGGCATCCTCGACGTCGGGGTCGACGCGATCAAGGCGCATATCAAAGCGATCAACAGCAAGATCGATTCTGACAGCCGCCGTGCGGCCATCGTCATCGCGCACACCACGCCACCTTTCGCCGATCTGCCGCCGTTATGGAAGCTTGGCCTTGAGGCGTGGGG
>NZ_JADYVZ010000247.1:0-385 GCF_020194195.1 Bradyrhizobium sp. BRP19
CGATACGGGCGATGGATGGCGGTGGCTCAATACCGGCGACCTGGCGCGGCAGGATGAACAGGGCTACTTCTGGCTTACCGGCCGCAAGAAGGAACTGATCATTCGCGGCGGCCACAACATTGATCCGCTCACCATCGAAGCGCCGCTGCATCGTCACCCTGCCGTGCAGATTGCTGCCGCCGTCGGGCGCCCGGATGTGCATGCGGGCGAGCTGCCGGTTGCCTACGTGCAACTGCGTGCCGGTGCGTCCGCCACGGAAGCCGATCTGCTGGCCTTCCTGAAGGCGGAAATTGCGGAGCGTGCGGCGCTGCCCCGGCAGGTCAACATCATTGAAACGATGCCCCTGACCGCCGTGGGCAAGATCTTCAAGCCGGCACTCAAGCAC
>NZ_JADYVZ010000025.1:0-72068 GCF_020194195.1 Bradyrhizobium sp. BRP19
CGAGCGGGCCTATGTCGACAAGGGATACCGCGGCCACGACGCACAAAATCCCCGACGGATCTTCATCTCCGGCCAGAAGCGCGGCGTCTTCGGTGTCATCAAGCGCGAGCTGCGCCGCCGCTCCGCCATCGAACCCATCATCGGACACCTGAAGGCCGATGGTCACCTCGGCCGCTGCTACCTCAAAGGCCGCGCCGGCAATGCGGCTAACGTCATCCTCTCAGCCGTGGGCCACAACTTCCGCCGCATCCTCGCCTGGCTCAGAGAACTCTTGTGCCTCATCCGCTCCAGCTATGGCGCACGTTCGGCCGTCCCGCCGCGCTCAATTCGCCTTCTTAACGGACGACCAGATAGGGATGGTTGTTTGCAATCGCATTCGAAGCCGCCCCGGTGAGGGCTGTCGCGCAATCTGGACGCAACGCATCCAGCGGAATGTCCCAACGGGCCTCGCCCAGCCAGTTCTGAGCATAGCGACCGGTGCGCGAAACGGCAAACGCGCCATTGTTACACCTGAGCAGCACAAGATGATCGGCAAGCCGCCCGAGGCTCCCCAGTAGCACATTTTCGTAGCGGGGAAGCGTTTCGCCGGGCTTGAGCGCAACCTGCCACTTGCGCCGCAGGACCGGCATGTCATTGATCAGCCTCGTATCTGATTCCGCGGATTGCTCGTTGGCAGCACGCATCACACGCCCCACTCACCTAAGCTTCCTGCCCGGGCGGCATCAAATCCAGCTTGGCTAATTCGCTCTTAAAAAGACGAGACGGTCGCGTTCGGCCCCTGCTGATCGATGCCGTTGCCTGAAACATCTGGCGCGACCGTCTTCAAGACTCATAACGCAGAAAATCCGCGGAGGTAGTGCATAATTCAACGAAAAGCGTTTGCCAGCGCCACTGGAACGACGAGAATCTTCGAACGAATGATTTGAGCCTCACGTATTCTACGAAGTAGCGCTCGTCAGTTGCGCGCGAAATTTTTTGTCGGATGTCCGATTTGTACGACTACCATTTGCCGACGGCGCAGGCGCCAGCAAATCCTCAATGTTAATTGTGCTTGAAGGACCGTCCCAGAGAGATGCGTGATAACTAAGCGCATGTTAAAGAAATGTGACGACTGCCGGCGCGAGGAGGCCACGCATGAAAAAGAGTGATTTGACTCTCGGAATGCGGTGCTGGTTTTCGCCGTCTTGAGCTTACGTCTGAACGTGGCATCCAAGGAAACTACCACTGCCCTGCTTGCGGCACACTGATCGAGGAGCTCGGAGCGGCCCACCTCGTGCTTTATCGCTTGACCGTACAGCCTTCCATTAAAGCAATCCGCAATCAATAATCCGTCGCGGTAGCCCAGGAGCTTTAGTGGGTTCGCTCAATTTTGGTATCTGACAGCGAGATCAGCGCGCCCCTTCCTTGAAGCCACAAACAGCATCCTTGCCGACCTTCAATGGTGGCGCCGTGACCGACTTGCTTGCGGGCTCTCCTGCAAATTGCATCGCCTCCCCCGTTAACTGATTGCCGAGCAGGCGCAAGTAGTTCGTCTGCCACGTTCCATGAAAGGCAAAAAATTCGCATGATAAACAATCTGGCCGGCGTCGGTATCTTCAAAGTAGACACGGACCTGCATGTAGTGCCGTCCGTCTCGAACTTCGCCGTCAAGAGAGACTGTCAGCGCGGTTCCTCTTATTGCGCGTACAGGGACCCTTGTCTCACACAGAGGCAGTTTTCTGAGCAAGCGCCAAAAGCTTGAGCTTGGCTCCAGCTGCCGGAAGCTGATTCACCGGCCTGAATGCGGCAGGCGTTGCGCTGCCGACATCGACTTCGGGCGAATATATCGAAGATCTATCGTCAACGCGTATTGCGGGCATCCAACCACAGCGCGCACAAGAACGTAAACGGAGTTCTGCTGCTGCCGAAGCTGCATCTCTGGGATTTAGCGATGAGCGATGGCATCCCCTTTGATCGGCAATCCATAGACCAACTATCCGCTTCGGAAGGACTCTCTACCACTGCGTATTGCACGGTGGACAACGAGGGCATCCGTCGCATCGGGCGACGTTGTTGCGTCGGATTCGGCCGAAGGCAGCGCGCGCACGCCGCCGCCTTCGCGCGTTCAGGCCGGCGCACGTTAGCCTCCTCCCGCAGCGTCGCTGCCGTAGCGGCTGGTCGAGGTCCGGTAGTACTGAGCGCGGATGGCGGCCATGGCTTCGATCAACGGTCCCCAGGGCGCGGGAAAGCGTTCTTTCGCTATCACCCGATCCAGCATGCGCGTATGGCCGGCCAGCTCGTCGTTGAGGAACTCCACCACAGGCATAGCCGGATAGCGCTGCAGCAGCAGGATCGCCGCGTTGTCGGCCTCGCCGGCCGACCTGTCCATGTCGCGTCCATGCAGATCGTTCTGCAGGCGCCCTATCGCGGAGATGAGCCGCAGGACCTGGCGAAACGCCGGACGCGCGCGCAAGGTCGCCATGTCCAGTCCCCACAGCAACGACAGGCAACAGAACACGTTCGCGTAGGCGATCGAATCGATGCCGTTGTGCAGGTACTCGGCGTAGGACCAGCGTTCCGCCCCCACCGCCTGCGCGTGTCCGGCGCGCAGCGCCGCGCAGTAGCACCGGGTATCGTCGAGAAGCTGAGCATAGTCGCGACGATCGTAGGCGAGCGCGGCCAGCGAAGCGCGCAGCACAGCGCAGCCCTCGAATCCGGGGAGCGCGCACGGCACGCCCTGCCCCAGTGCCTGCTCCACCGCGGCGAGCTGCTCCGGCGCGATCAGGCCAAGGTCGTTGCAATCGTCGAGCCAGAACAGCATCGCCAGTTCGCGATAGAACGCCACGGTCAGCGTTTCATCCTGCGGATCGCGGCCGGTGCGGGCGCTGATATCGTGCAGGCTCGGAAGGATGCGCTGCAGGATGTACTGGCCGCCCCTGACCGCTTCCACGCCGTGCTCGTCGGCGAACCCGGTCAGGGAACGCCCCCACTCCAGCACCTCCTGCAGCGCGCGTTCGGTCTGAATCATGGCGCCGCTCCTGTTCCCTCGGCCAGGACGCGCCGCTCCCAACCAAGTGCCAGCCACAACCCGGCGAGTTCGGCCACGCGCACGACCCGGGTGGGGCAATACAGTTCCTTGCCGATCCACAGCGGAGTCTGCGGCAATGCATGCGCCGCATGGCGGGCGAGCATCCACTCCAGCGCACGCGCCACCGCCTGCGCAATGCGCCGCCGCCCTGTCGGCTCTTCGCTCCCGTCCATCACGTGCAACGCGAACAGCGCATAGGCAGTTTCCTCGAATGTGGACGCGCGACCGGCGCCCCAGCCGCCGTCGTCGCGCTGCGCCTGCAGCAGCGCCGCCAGCGCGCGCTCGTCGCGCCACTGGGGCTTGCCTTGCGCCAGCGCTGCGACCGCATGCGCGGTGGGATACAGCCACGAAACGTGCCATTTTTCGTTGTCCCAGAGACCGTGCGGGTTGCGATTGGCCTCGACGTAGGCGCTGGTGCCGGCGGCGGGCTTTCCCAACAGTCGCAACGCATGCAGGGCATGGATGTTGGTCGACACCGAGGCATTGCGCTCGCCGGGGAAGGTGACGAACAGCTCGCCGATTTCGAAATGGCGCAACGCATCGGCCGCCCGGTCGCGGCCTGCAAGGCGCAGGACGCACAACGCAACGGCGGTGTCGTCCGCATCTGCCGCGAAGTGCACGGCCGGGCCCAGACCGCGCACGCCCAGGCGGGCGTCGAGCTGCGCGATGATCACGCGCACCGCCCCGGCGAGCGCGGGATGCGCGAACAGACCGGCCAGATGCAAGGTGTATAGCGACCAGCATGGCTCGAACACATTGATCGGCCAGACGTTGGGAACGACACCTTCGATGCCGCTGCGCGTTGCTCGCGATGCCGCCTGCAGATACGCGTCGGCGCGCCCGACCTGCGGCGTGCTCCCCTGTGTCACGGCGTGCGCACGCCACGCGGCAGTGGCCGCGGGACTGATGCCGATGCTGCCGTCATCATCCGGCCATGCGGTGGTCGGCGACGTCCCCCAGGCTTCCCAGGAGTGCAGCAACGGATGGCCGCTCGGCAACGTCGCCACGGCCCCCCGCTTGACCCGCGCTTGCCGCAACGGCAACAGCGCCGGGTGGCGCGGAAACGCCACGCCGCCCGGCAAGGATGCGGCCTCGTCGCAAAACCGCGGTAGGATCAGCTCCGCGCCGATCGGCGCGTCGTCCGGCACCGCACGCGCATAGGGATCGGGCTGGCGCTGGAGGAACCGCGTTGCAGCCTGGACAGCGTCGGCAGCGCCGGGAAGAGAATCGACACGCTGCAATGCCAGCAACGCCGCCCATGTCGGCGCATGACGGAACAGCGGGAAGTCTGCGCTTCCCCATCCGCCATCGGCCTGTTGCTGTGCGATGAGCCACGCGTATGCGTCCTGCCGACCGATGACGTTGCCATGGAACTGCAGAGTTCGCGCCGTGTCGTAGACGGATGGACCGACGCTGCCGCCATCGCGCATCTCGCTCAGCAGGTGGCGCAATTCGGAAAGGATCTGTTCAGCCAGCGCGTTCACGCGGGATGTTCCTTCTGCAGACGGTTGACGGGAACCAGGATCGGGCAGACGCCGCGCACGTCGCCGCAGGCCCGTCGCCGCCATGCTGGGCAACCGCTGCGCTCAGCGCCACGGATTCGGACAACATGCACCGCTGCCGCAGGCCGATCGCAGCGGCCCAGGGGCGACTCCATGTGGACCGGCGCGCTCATGCGCATGGCGCGTGCTTGAACAGATAGGCGTCGGCCCGCTGCAGGATCTGCGCCAACCGTTCCGCAGGCGGCCCCAACGGGGCGACGGCCTCCCCGGCGTCGCGCAACAGATCCATCACGAACTGCCGCGCTGCCTGCAGCCCCATGATCGACGCGCAGGTCGGCTTCCGCGCCGCCGCGTCCTTGCCGGGGGTCTTGCCCAGCGTCGCGGTATCTACTGTCGCGTCGAGAATGTCGTCGATCACCTGCAACGCCAGGCCGAAATGGGCGCTGTAGCGATCGAGCGCACAGTACATCGCAGCGTGCGCGGCATCCTCCGCAATGGCGCATAGCGCGCCCATGCGAACGGATGCGCGCACTAGCGCTCCGCACTTCATCCGGTGCATCACCAGGATCCTGTCCAGCTCGACGTGCTTTCCAACCAGCGACAGATCCATGGCCTGCCCGCCCGCGGCCCCCTCGGCGGACACCGCCTGCGCCAGTTCGCGCACGAGCGCAATACGGTTGTCGCCCGGCGCATCCAGGCTCGCCAGGGTCAGGAAGGCGTGCGCCTGCAGCGCATCGCCCACCAAGATCGCGGTGGCTTCGCCGAACTTGACGTGCACGGTCGGAAGGCCGCGGCGAAGCACGTCGTCGTCCATCGCAGGCAGATCGTCGTGGACCAACGTACAGGCGTGCATCATCTCGATGGCGGCGCCGACTTCGTCGAGCATGTGCGCCGGCGTGTCGGCCAGTGCGCCGGCAGCCAAACAGAGCAAGGCGCGGGTGCGCTTGCCGCCATGCAAGGTGGCGTAGCGCATCGCCGCCATCAGCTCGGTCTCACCGTCGTCTTCGGCGCAGAGAAGACGCGCCAGCGCCTGTTCGACCCGCTTTGCGCCGTCCTGCATCCAAATCTCGGGCAGCAGCCTGCCGGATGCGCCGCGCGCCTGCGCGCCCGATCCGCCGTTCGCGGAAACGCCAGCTCGGTCGTCGTGTGGCGTGGAACCGGTCTGCATGTTGTTCATGTCCTTGTACCTGCCAGGAGACGGCCACGGCGAGCCGCGAGCCGCCGCGGTGTTGCCGGCCTCGCACCGAGCGCGCGCGCCGAGTGCAGCAATGCCGCGTGTCGCCGGCGCCGCTGCCTCACCACACGGGGCATGCGATGCCAGCTCATGAGAATCCGATGCGGATAGTCATGGACGGATGCGCGGTCGGGTAATAGCGCCGGCCTTTTTCGACGCCGCTCAGCAACCGCGGCCGCACCCCGGCCTCGTGCATGGTCAGCGCCAAGGCGATACAGAACTGCACCAGTTCCAGCCATGCCAGGTGGTAGCCCATGCAGACGTGTGGGCCGGTACCGAACTGCAGCATGTCCACCGGCCGGATCGGCTCGGTGCGTTGCAGCCACCGCGCCAGCCGAAACTGATCAGGCGCCTCGTGCAGCAGCGCCGAGGTCGAGAAATGCAGCAGCGGGATGCACAGATCGGTGCCCGCGGGAATGCGCCGTTGGCCGAGTCGCAATTCACGCAATGCGCGACGCACCAGGAGCGGCGTCGCCGGATGCACGCGCAGCGTCTCGCGGAACAGCGCCTCGGCGACCGGACACTGCGCCAGGTCCGCGTGCCGGGTCGGCACCGCGCCTACGCGTTGCGCCTCCTCGACCAGCGCGTCCCACAGCCCAGGCTGCCGCGCCAGCTCGATCACCATCCAGGCCATCGTCGAGGCGGTGGTGTCGTGACCACCAAGCAGCAGCAAGCGGATATTGGCGATCAGGACGTCATCGGAAAGCGCATCGTCGCTGCGATCGAAGGCGCTCACCATGTCGTTGATCAACCCGGTGCGCGCGGCATGTTCGCGCGCGGCGCGGACGAACTCGTGCAACCGCGCATCGATCCAGTCGCGGGCGGCGCGGCCGCGCCGCAAGGGCAGTCCGGGCAGGTCGACCGGGGGCGCGACGACCAACTGCAGCAGTTGCCGGTACTTGCGATGCCATCCCGGCAGGTCCTGCGCGGGGATTCCCATGAGACTGAAGATGAGCTTGAGCATCAGATCGCCGGTTTCGCGCAGGATGGTGACGTCGCCCCGGTCGCGCCATCTCTGCACGCGCGCCCGGATGACGGGCGCGAACAGCTCGCCGATGCCGGCCTGGGTCAGCCCCTTGGGCAGAAGCGCCGCCTGGATCGCATCGCGCGCCTGCCGGTGCGCGATGCCATCCTGGGCGACCAACGTTCCGCCAAACAATTCGGGCGCGATGTCTTCGATGAGCGCCGAGGACACGTCCTTGTGCCGGAGCAGTGCGAGAGCATCCGGATCCAGACTGGTCATCAGGTGTCCGGCAGGGCCGAAATCTAGCCAGAAGTGGCTGCCCAGCGTCCGTTCCGCGCGCCGCAGCAGGCGCGGCAGGTCGCAGACGACGGCGGGAAGATGCCCGACCAAGGGAAAAGCGCCGGGCACGACCGGGATGTCGTGCCGCAGCCGATGCCGACGGTTCAGCGGGTTGAGCAGCATGTCCATCAGCAGCGCGGCGCCGCGTCCGCTTCGGCGGTCTCGCCGGCAGGCCGCGCGGCGCGGCTGTTGCCACCGTCGGCGTATGTCGGCACATGCGCCAGCATGCCGCCGTCGATGCACACGACCTGGCCGGTGATGAACGCAGCATCGTCGGAGAGCAGGAACGCCACCAGCGCGGCCACGTCCTCGGGGCGGCCCACGCGCGGCAGGAGCTGGTGCCGGCGCAGATCGGTTTGCATGTACGCGTCCAGCTTGGCGAGGAGACGCTCGGTCATGATGAGACCGGGCGCAACCGCATTGCAGCGGATCTGCGCATGACCGTACTGGGTGGCGAGCGAGGCCGACAGCATGTTCATCGCCGCCTTCGACGCGGCGTAGGATGTCAGCGCGGTGTCACCGCTGAGCCCCTGGCACGACGACATGTTGACGATCGCGCCACCTCCGCGGGCGATCATCCGTGGGATGGCCTGCCGGCAGCAGAGCAGCGTGCCACGCAGATTGGTCGCCATGGTCTGATCCCAGACCGCTAGGTCCAGCTCAAGGATCGCGCGGTCGCGCGGGGTCAGATGCATCGCGCTCGCGTTGTTCACCAGCAGGTCGACCCCACCGAAGTGCCGCTCCGCCGTCTCGAACAGCGCTGCCACCGCCTGCGCATCGGCGATGTCGATCGCCAGGGCGAGCGCGTGGCCCGCTTCGGCCGCGATCTGCGCGGTGCAGGCGATAGCCGCCGATCCATCAATGTCGGCCACCACCACTCTGCCGCCCTCGCGCGCGATGGCGAGGGCGCATGCCTTGCCGATGCCGGCTCCGGCGCCGGTCACCACGGCCACTTTGCTTTCAAACCGTCCCATGTATCGCCCTAGATTGTGTTGGTCTTTCGCGGCATGCCGCTCGGCCTCCGCTGGAGAAGGCGCAGGGTGCGCGCTGGCGCGCTCGCCATCGCCAGCGTCGCTTTCGATGACCCGAATGGCGGCGACCGGGCACTGGCTCGCCGCGAGCCTCACGGCGGCGTGCAGCGCCTGCGGGACCTTCGCCACGCACACTTCGGCCACGCCGTCCGGTTCGCGCTGGCGAAAGGTGCCCGGCAGCGTCAGCACGCACTGCCCGCTGGTTCCGCACAGATCCTGGTCGACCATGACGCGCATCTCAGCTCCCCTGCGCATGCAGCCGCACCGGCAGTGCGCGGAACGTCCGAAGGAACGCCGAGGGCTCCCGGGTCGGCTGCTCGGCCAATGCCAGCGTGGGGAAGCGGGCCTGGATCCGGGGCAGGCTCTCGGCCAACTGCACCCGGGTCAGTTGCGCACCGAGGCAGAAGTGAATGCCGTGGCCGAAGCTCAGCATGATCTTCCCGTCGGTCGACATGCCTGGACTGGTGCCGTAGAACCGCGCGGGATCGAAGCGATCGGGATCGGCGAAGGCGTCCGGGTCGCGATTGCCGGACGCGATCAGCACGCGCACGTCCGCGTTCTTCGGGATCACCACGCCGTCCAGTTCGATGTCGCGCTGGGCGATACGCGGAATGGAGCTGAACATCGCGGGCGCGTCGCAGCGCAGGACTTCTTCGACGAATGCCCTCACCCCCGCGGCGTCCTTCTGCAGCCAGTGCCGCTGTTCGGGATACGCCAGCATCGCCAGGACGGCATGGTCGATGCTCGCAGCAGTGGTGGTGAAGCCGCCCAGCAGCATGCCCCACAGCATGCTGATCAACTCCGCATCCGACAGCGTGTCGGCATCGTGGTCATGTGCGCCGACCAGCATCGACACGATGTCGTGGCGGGGATTGGTGCGCTTGGACTGTATGAGGTCGCCGAAGTAGGCCTGCACTCTGGCGCTGGCCGCGTCCGCCGCGGCGAGCTGGGGATCGCTGGCGTGCGGGCTCAGGCCTTCCAGGATGCCGCCGATGCCGGCGGCGAGCCCGAAAATGTCGTCCTGGGGCATGCCAAACAGTTCGGCGAAGACCAGCATGGGCAAGGTCAGCGCGAATTCCCGATGAAGGTCCACCGCCTCCCCGCGCTCCAGCGCGGGCGCCATGCCGTCCAGCCGCGCTGCGACGATGCGCGCGATGCTCGGCCGCAGGTTGTCGATCTGGCGCATGGTGAAATCGCGCGAGATCAGCCGGCGCAGACGCGTATGCGTCGGTGGGTCCTTCATCGCAAGCGTGGACGCCAGCAGATTGAGCGACAGGCTTCTCGCCGCACGCGGGAAATAGCGCGCCAGTTCGCCGGGCGCCGGTCCTCGAAAAGCATCGCCCGTGGCCTTGAGAGCCCAGCAGATGTCGGCGTGGCGGCTCAACAGAAAGAGGCCCGACGCCGCGCGATGCACCGGATCGTGCTCGCGCAACCACCGCATGAATGGATACGGGTCGTGAATCCACGCCGGCGACGCCAGTTCGGCGAAGGCGTCCCGGCATGTTGTTTCTTGCACGTCCATCCTGGTTACCTATTGGCTGGCTGATCTGACCGGTACGTGGCAGGCACGCCGGCAAATCGCGGAGACGATCGCGATCCCCCAGCGGCGTCCGCACATCACCAGAGCACCGGGAACTCCTCGAACCCGCCGGTGATGATCTCCTTGCGCAACTTCAGTTCTTCGGGGGCTAAGGCCAAGCGCAGCTCGGGAAAGCGCTGGAAGATCGAACCGAACACCGCCTTGAGTTCTAGCCTGGCCAGCGCGCCGCCGATGCAGGAGTGCGGCCCGGAAGAGAACGCCAGGTGCGGCTCTCCGTCGCGCCCGATGTCGAAGATTTCCGGGTCGACGAAATGGCGCGTATCGAAAGACGTCGCCGGCAGGCCGACCAGCACCTTGCTTTCCGGGGGAATATGAACGCCCGCGATGGTCACGTCGGTCCTCGGATAGCGCATGATGCCGTCCCAGCCCGCGCCCGGCGGGTACATACGCAGGATTTCCTCCACCGCCTTGTCCACCAGGGATGGATCGCCGACCAGGCGTTCGCGCTGTTGCGGATGGCGGAACATGGCCAGCAGGCCGAATTCGATCTGCGCGACGGTGCTCTCGTGGCCCGCCACCAGCATACCCGCCGCCAAGCCGATCGCCTCTTCCTCCGTCGCCTTGCCCTGGTCAACCGCCGCGAGCAGATCCGTTAGCAGGTTGTCGCCCGGATCCTGGCGCTTGTCCCGCATCTTGCCGCGAATGTAGGCGCGCAGTTCTTCCCAAGCCAGGCGCGACGCGCTGCGCGGGCCGCTTTCATGCTGGTGCGTCATCACCTCGTCGGACAGCCCGGCGAAAAAGGCGTGATCCTCGTAGAGCACGCCCATCAGCGCACTGATGACCATGGCCGGAAGGGGAAACGAGAGGTGGCGCCGCAGGTCGGCGGGCTGGGGCTGGGCCGCCAACGTCTCGAACAACTGCGCGGCGATCGCCTCGACCTGCTGGGCCAGCAGCTTCACCCTGTGGTTGCAGAAGGCCGGCGCCACGATCTTGCGTAACCGGGCATGTTCGGCTCCCTCGTGCGAGACCAGCCAGCCCCGCGAACCGAGAATCACCGAATCCGGAGTGAATGCCGCCGGCGGCATTCCCGCGGGCCGGAACGCCGCGTCAGACAGCACCGCCTTGGCCTCGTCGTAGCCTGTCACCCACCAGCCTTCGTGCCCGGACGGGAAGCGCACGCGGTGGATCGGACCGTTGGCGCGTAGCATCAACATCTCGGGCGAGGGCTCGATGTGATCGACGCGCCACATCGGCAGCCTCGGCAAGGGTTGTTCGGACATGGTGGCACTTCACTCTCTAAGCGATGGAAGGGCGGAAGGTGACCGGCGAGCGCTGCGGGCAGCGAATGACGTAAGACGGCATGTAGACGACGGTCCTCCGCGGCGATGATCAGCGCGACATCCTCTAGTCGCACGAACAGCGCGGGGAAGGCGCATCGCTGTAGGCGCGCCAGCCCAGCGCCCAAGCAGAAATGCGGCCCTTGGCCAATCGACAGGTGCGCGTTATGCCGCCGTGCGGCTCGAACCCGTCGGCTGCCATAGATCGACTGACCGCAGGGATTGGTGAAGGAGGCTCGACCCACCCGCCACCGACCTGTCCGCCACTATAGCCTCCGGACCACGCCCACAGCGCCATGCGCAGTTCGCTCCTGGCTCAAGGTCTGCCGCTTTGGTTGCACCGCGACGAGCGCAACTGTTGTGGCTCCCAAAAGGAGAACTCTAGATCGCATCCAACACTTCCTGCATTTTCTTGGTCACAAGCGAGCGACAAGTCATTGCCACGCAAACCGTCGGAACGGACCAGACGCGAACAGCGAAGGCGCCGTTTCCGTCTCGAAGACCAATCGCGTTGCGATAGTGATGATGCCGTGAACAGAGCAAATCGCGTGCCGGAGTGAATCGGAGGCTCAGCAGGCACTTCCTAGTGTCAGGCTTCTTGCATTGTCTCAATGCCGACAACCGGCGCAGCAAGTGCCCGACAAAAGGCCCGCTCTCGCGCCGCATGTGCGGCGCAGCCTTTACGGGATATTTCAAGCATCCGAATTGACTGCAGCGGGTGAGCGGCTTCCTGCGTTGTCGCCGATATCCTCAAGGCTCTTCTTGGTTACCTCAGCGTTACGCGACAGGTGGCGGACGACGATACTCTTATTGGCTATCTCGAACGCCTCGACCGCCTGTTTGAGAATGCGGCATTTGCCGAACCCGCCGATACCAATCAACAGAACTGCCGAAACGCTCGGATTAGGTGCACGATGCAGGTCTGCACCACGGGCTGCGGATTGGTTGCGACGTGCGTGTAGCGCTCCGTCGATAACAGTCGCGCATGCCCAAGAAGGACTTGGATGAGCCGGGTATCAGTACCGCGCTCGTAAAGGTGAGTAGCGAAGCTATGGCGCAGAACATGTGTCGTCACCTGCTTATCGAGACCGGCATGTTGCCGAGCTTTGCGGCAGGCCTCTTGCAACGTGCCGACACTCACCGGATCGTCCGGATTGCGCCCTGGAAACAGCCAATGGCGCGGTTTGGCCAGACACCAGTAGGATCGCAGGATGCTGAGCAGCCGCGGCGACAGCATCACGTAACGGTCCTTGCCGCCTTTGCCGGCGGTGATCAGGATCAGCATGCGCTTGCTGTCGATCGCGCTGGGCCTCAAGGCGGCTGACCTTGCCGGCTCGTAGCCCGGCAGCATAGGCCGTCACCAGCGCAACGCGGTCGCGCAGGGCCGGTACAACCTCCAGGAAACGGGCGACTTCCTCCGCACTCAGCACCAGCGGTTGCTTGACCGGCTCACAGGCCGAAATAATGTTCTCAATCGCCTCCGTGCGCCCGCGCATAGAAAAAGCGTAACGCGCACGTCACTTGGTTGATGTGGGTCCACGACCGCTTCAACCCGATCAGGTGCAGTTGGTACGCGCGCACCTGCTCAAGGCTGAGCTTGTCGGGCGATCGGCCGAAATGTCGGCTAAAGTTTGCAACCGCGTAGACATAGGATTGCTGCGTCGACGGTGACAAGTTGCGCAGCGTCATATCGTCGATCATGCGGCGGCGCAGCGGGCTCGAACTCATCGTGGCCATGAGGCACTCCTGTATTGAGAGGAACGGACTTGCGGTCCCATCCTTCAAACAGATGCCTCTTAGATAAATGGTCTCGCCACGGCCTCCCGCGGAGCGGGTTCGTTCAATGGTGGGCGACATCGAGCGGAATCAGCAGCCGAACAACTCACGCCGTCGCGCGAAGGCCGACCGGCGGATTCTCGTGGTGGTTTGTATGTGCTCGCGGCACGCACAGCATGGCCAGCGGAGGCTGGTATAAGTCTGTCAACCATTCAAGCTTCGGAAAGGAGGCGCCTGGCTGCAGGTTTTGCAGAACTTGGGCGCCGATCACCCCAGGCGCGGGAGCATCGCTGCATAGACGCAGCATGATTGGACAGGCGATTCAATCGAAATATGGATCCAAAATGCCGAGAGCCAAGCCGCCGGGTCAATTCGTGGAGCAATGTTGGCGCGACGTCTCCACGTGTTTAGCTCGCAGCTGGGCCTTTAGTCCCAGCTGCGGCTGTTTGGGAAAGATGATACCGGAGAGGTTGATGATGGCTGTGCGGCCGTCGGAAGCTGGCCGCGCAATCGCCGTCGGGCTCCTTCGCCGTCTGCGAAAATAGCCTTAGCTCCAGTCTCCGCTCCTGACTTGTGAGACACCATGATGCTCTGCGAACGCGCGATTGTGGACCTTCAATCGGCGAGAAGTTGCATTTCAACCAGCTGCGCGCGCTCTATTCAGTTGAAGCTGACCCCAGCCCTTAGCCGGTCCTGCAGTGCCCGCCGATTGATGCGGAGGTTGCTGAGGTTCAGCGGGTCTGGATGCCGTCCTTCCGCCAGCTCCCGGGTGCCGTCCACGACAAAGACGCCGCAATCATAGGTGTTGCTCTGCTCGCGCATGGAGCCCTGTTGCAGGTTGGCCTGCAGCCGTTCTGCGAGCTGCTCTGCGGGCAGGTTATTGGGTCCTGGCGCAGAGTCCTAGTGATAGGCAGCCGGTCTTGCCCGATCGCGGCGATCAACCAGCAGCAGCGACCAGTGACTGCCGCGCCACCCTCTATCCGCAGCGCTGGCATCGCTTAACCGGCAGGAACAGGAAGTCGGCTCTATCACCGCGACTCCACCCGAATGCGCGTTCCGCGTCCTCGTTGGAGCCTGACCGCAACATTTGGGCTATCAAAGGATCCACGAACCGCATCCGGGCGGCGAGATCGGGATTGCTCTCCTGCAACTCCCGCCTCAGGACCCCATAGTCCCGCTCAATATGCTCGTCACCCAGCCACTGCGTGGGGCCCAGGACGCGTCCGCTGCGGTCAACAGAGACTCCGGTCAAAGGGCCGATCTGAGCAGGCGGGACCGGGGACGGGCGAGGATGATGGATGAATTGTGCACCGCGTCCTCGCGGCCCTAATGCGATCGAGTAGGTCTCACCGTTGATCAAAACCTGCCTTGGGCCGCTGAACTGGGTCGGCAGCAACCCGTGGTTATTCAGGATACGGATCTGGACATCCGCCACCGGCTGGGAGCCATGCTGCCAATCCTCGGGAACGAGATATCCGATATCCTCAAGCTCCTGAAGCACGCCTGATGGCCCGACGAAGAACGCGGCACTACCGGCCGGGCTGAGCACCGGCACTGAGTGAGCATCGTCACGCATCTGGTGCGGTGTGGCCGGCAGATCAATGAAAGAGTCGAGACCGCGGTAGATCTCTGACGACCGAGCTGGCGCGTCTGATTCTCCGGTGAACAGGTCTTTATTGATTTCCGGCCAAGGGGGCAGCCTGGGTGTCCGCTGCAACAAGTCGGCGGCTCCGCGTCAGGTTCTCGACAGCTATCGCTCATAGAGTCTCCAGAGGCGATCATAGCTGGCGATCGCTGCAAGAATACTGGAGCGCGCGGTCGGAGTGCTTGGACGCGGCGTTCTGGGGCGTTCACGATAGTTTTCTGCTGGGTTCGATGCTGCCGAGTCGGTTCCGTGGCAAATCACAAGCGACCTCAGGCTTCAAATTGGCCTATTATTCCGAAACTGAGAACGAATGAAGTTCGAATCCACCAACTGGGTGCGTCAACAATCGGGCACCGCAGGCCCGCAAGAGAGCTCATCGGCTCCGTCCACAGATGCGGCCGCCTTTGAGCAGCAGCTGGGCGAGATCGCTGTGCCGTCTGCTCCCGTGCTCATGCAGGTCCGCGCCCATCAAGCGGATGCATCGCGATCTGAGGCGCATGCCGGAGAGGATGAGGCGGTGCTGGGCGCCTCAGCGCTGCAGACCGCTCAATCAAATTGGGTCTTGGTAGGTCGCAGCAAGGATCCGCTTTATGCTAAGGATGCGCCCCTTATTTCCGGCCTTAAGCAGGCGCTCCTCTTGGGTGGAGCCGTTGAGAGCACCGCCACGAGCTACGTCGGTTATCTGCTCAGCTTGAGCCGTTGGCTCTTTGCAAACGACAAGCCGGCCATTGCTGATCGGCTTCATGACGAGACGATGGACAAGGATGTCGAGGAGTTCATAATAAAAGGTGGGACGGCGAACGTCCCTTGGGCACTAGCTCATCTGCGGACCTCTCAATTGACGGGAGGAGCCGTACCGATCGCAGGCCGCCCTGACCTGACTCCTTATCCCAAGGACGGGACTCTCATCAAGGAATACAAAAAGCAAGCAGTGGCGGCCCGAACTTCAAGTACCGCCAAAACCTATGCATCTATTCTCACGGATTTCAGCCACTACCTTCGTGCAAACAACAAGCGTGGCATTGCTGCTCGGTTTCAGGACGAGACATGGAACGACGACGAACCGCTGAATGAAGAGATCAAGCGCTACAAGGACGCCGGGGGTAGCAAAAGTATCGGCGCGGCACTTGATCATCTCCGTAACGGAGCGAGAAAACTCAACGGTCCCCCTTTTCATCCCGAAGACGCACGCTTGATTTCCGGACTTCAAGAAGCACTCGTTGAGGCTGGGTACGAGGAGATCACCGCTAAGACGAATTATGTTGGTCCTCTTCGCAGATTTAGCCGGTGGCTCTTCGCAAAAAAAAAGCCGGGAGTGGCTGCTCGGCTTAACGACGAATCGCTGAGCAACGACGCTGCGATCTTCGATAAAAATCGCAGGCACCTCGTTCTTACCGCACTAGATCGTCTCCGCGCCTCTCAGTCGCCGGGCGGAGTCGCGTCAATCACTGGCCGGGCCGGGGGCATTGAGGCCGCGGCTAAGCAGGGCGGGTCGCAGCCCGCCTTCAGTTGGCCAGCGGCACTCGCTGAGGGGGATGATCAAGATTTATTCTTGGGGACGGTCGACGAAGCCGGTGCATCGTCGTGTCTTCAGCCACCGCGGCATGGCCTAGCATTGGATCCTACAGAGTCCCCTAATCCCGTGAACCGGCGCCACCAGGACGACGAGCTGACGGATGAACGTTACAGCAACATTCTCGTGCCAGGCGAGCAGATTCCCATCATGCGGGCGAGCGGCCACCCATCTACGCCGCCTCCGCACGGTCAAGGCGGTAGAACGATGCTGAATGCCTCGGCGCTACCGCCCGGCCATGCAAATTTTGTTTTCGCAGGTAGCAGCCTGGATCCTGTTTATTGCGAAGATGCGTCTCTTATTGAGGGGCTCAGGCCGGCACTCATCAAGGCTGGGGCCTCCGAGAGCACGGTCGGTCGCAATCTACGTGGTCTTCTCAGCTTGGGGCATTGGCTCGTAAAGAACGACAAGCCGGGCATTGCTTCCCGGCTTTACGACAAGTCGCTGGACAAGGATGCCCAGGAGTTCGCCGAGAAGGAGAAGCAGGCCATCGCTACCCCACTGGATCTTCTTAGAGCCTCCCAATCGCCGGGCGGCATCACGCCGTTTGCAAGCCGGGTTGAGCGGAATCCCTATCCCCAGGATGCGGATCTCATCAAAAGGTACAAGGAAGAAGCAGCCCCAAGCACCGCCAACACCGCCAGGACCTATGCAACTCTTCTTATCGATTTGAGTGATTACCTCCGTGAAAAGCATAAGCCCGGCATTGCTGCTCGACTTGGCCACGACTCGCTGGATGAAGATGTCAGCCAGTATAAGGAGGAGGACCCCCATGGCCGCAGAAAAGCCGGGGCCGCACTGGCTCATCTCCTGAGGTCGCCGGCGGGTGCTAGAGCGATCGAACTACGGCGTCATATTCGCCCGCTTCCTGATCTCGAAGACGCGGTTCGCGCCGAGACGAGGCGGACGACTGCGCAGCACAGCGGGTCGAACGGAGCTGGCAGCTGGCCGGAGACTCTGCCTGCGAACCAGCAGGATCTGCTTTTAGAGACGATGGACGGACGCAGCTCCTCGCCGCCTCCGCAGGTCGTCGCTGTTGAGCAGCAGCTGATGCAGACCCTATCCCATCAAGTGGTGGCGTCACCATCGCAGATGCAAGCCCCGATGCCGTCGCCGGACGAACCGATCGGCGAGCAGCTTCCGGTCGAAGACGCGGAGCTCTTGGCGAAGTTTCGTGGAGACGCGGAGCTGCACAAGCTCACCAAAGGGGCCATCAACAACGGTGTTTACGGGCTTGGGGCATTTATTCGCTGGGTCAACGCGAGTCATAGGGGCCCGGTAGCTTCTCGGCTGCGCGACGGTTCATCGCTGGACGCGGAGATTGCGAAGTACAGGAGCTCGGGCGGTGACCCCAACAACCGCATTAGATCGGCTCTGAATCATCTCCGGCGGCTGCTGCGTGGGGGTGAAGAAGTGGAAGCACCTGAACCCCGCGTCCTCGGTGCCCCCCGTCGCCTAGTTCCTCATCCAGAAGATGCGCCCCTCATCGAGGGCGCGCTGAACCAAGCTCTGAAAGATCTTAAAACTCCGACTGCGAAGCTGAGGCAGTCTGCGCAACAGCGGGCGAGGCGTCTTCGTGCGCTTAGTGCGTGGCTTAGAGAGAAGCGCAAAGGGAGCATCATCGGGCGGCTAAACGGCTCGAGCAGGGAGCAGGTATCCCTCGACAATGACGTGGTAGCATTCCAACGGACTGGAGGCAGAGTACACGGTCCCGATTTGTCGCATCTTCGCAGCTACTTGAAACTCATTGAGCCGAACCGAGAACTGGGGCTGCCAGGCCCTGAGCAGCCGAACTCGCCGGCCGCGCAGGGCGATTGGCACTCGGGCTCGGCGCAGGATCTTCCCTCAACGCCGGCCAGCCCGAGCGCCGGAGCTTGGGTTTGGTTGGGTGAACAGGTGCAAGAACGAGCATCACCATCCTGGCCCGCGTCACATGCTAAGGGCAGGCTTGAGCCATCTTATGGTCTGATTGCGCCGACGCCGTCCGAGTTGCGCAATGATGCTCACTTTGCGCCGGCGCATCCTACCAGGCTTCGCTCGGACACCTACGGCGGCCTAGAGTCTCTTGTTGATCTGAATGCGCCGACGCCGTCCGAATTGCGCGACGATGCTGACTTTGCGCCAGTGCATCCTGCCCAGGCTCATTCAGACACCTACAGCGGCCTAGAGTCTTTTGTTGATCTGAATGCGCGGACGCCGTCCGAATTGCGCGACGATGCTCACTTTGCGCCAGCCGATCCGACCAGGGCTCGCTCAGGCGCCTACGCTGGCCTTGAGCCATTTGTTGATCTCAATGCGCTGACGCCGTCCGAATTGCGCGACGATGCTGATTTTGCGCCAGTGCATCCTGCCCGAGCTCGTTCAGACACCTACAGCGGCCGAGAGCCTTTTGTTGATCTGAATGCACGGACGCCATCCGAGTTGCGCGACGATGCTCATGTTGCGCCCGCGCATCTTGCCAGGGCTCGCTCAGACACCTACGGGGGTCGTGAGCCATTGATTGATCTGAATGCGCCGACGCCGCAGGAGCCGCGTGATGATGCTAGTTATGCGCCTGTCCCGCGCACATCCGCCGATGCTCAGATCGGGGCTTTGGATCCGACAGCCTCATCCCACGGCCGCAGCGGACTAGCGCTCGGCGCCAAGGAATGGCTGGGCGACGAGCACATCCACAGGGATTACGAGCTCCTGGCGCAGGAGTTGCAGCGGGACCGTCCGGAATTCGCCGCCCTGGCGCAGTTCGTGGATCCCCTGATAGCCCACTATCAATTGCGCTTCGGCGCCGAGCCCGACATGCTCCGTGCATTCCGGCGCATCGTCTACGATCCGAATGGTAATGATACCGCCGACTTCCTATTCCTGCCGGTGAACGATGCAATGGATCCTAATCGCCTCGGCACGCATTGGTCGCTGCTGCTCCTTGATCGCCGCACGCGAGGAGAGCCGATTGCCTATCACTACGACTCTGTCCGGGGACACAACCACGAGCCGGCAGCGCAGCTCGCACGACGGCTGCGCGCCCGCCTGGAGTCACCTAGCATGGCCCAGCAGCGGAACAGCTATGATTGCGGCGTCTTCGTGGTGGACGGCACGCGGGCGCTGGTTCGACGATTGGCCCAAGGAGAGCGGCCAGGGCACGAGTTGCTGCACCTTGACAACCTCGTCGCCAATCGGCGGTCCCTCCAGGACCGGCTTCGAGCTCATCCCGGCTTAGGCTAAGGGAGCGCGAAGCGGCCGCGAGACCGAGGACTTTCTCCGCAATGCCCACCTCGACATTCCAGCGACCGTCGAGGCGCTGCGCCAATACTGGATGCCGATCCGCTCCCGGCTACAACTGGCAAACGGATAGGTGGATTTCCGGCACCGAAGTCGATGCGAGCATGCTGTCTCCGATGGCACCAACAGCTGTATTGCCTTCTCGGGCGCTGTTGTTATCGCCACTTGCGAGGCAAGTCCAAACGCCTTTGTCACAGGGACTGCTCGAGTGGGTTACGCCGCTTCGGCCTAACAGGCCAAACGCTGGGCTACATCAGGGCGGGCATGGCCTGGCAACATAACCGAGGCAACATCGCCAACAACCGCGAATTCGAGGGGCGCTTTGTGGCTTGCTGCAGCATACAACCCAGTTCGATTATAGTCGCTTCGGCTGGACCGTCGTCGGAGTCGCCTTGAGCAAGCGCTTACACCTGCTTGGTGTGTCAAATTCGAGTACGACTACATGGGCTTCGATGGGGACGCGTCTGGCGACCCCGCCGACGGTGCAGTTCCCCGCCCCGCCGACATTGCCGCCGGGACAACCAGCTTGTCCAGCAACTGTCACATCGGAAAGATCGGATTGAATCACCATTTCGGCGGCGACGCGAGCGGGGCGGAATGGTTCGACGCATCGGTCTATCCGGGACGAGCGGCCGCCAAAACAATAAAGCCTGTTTTCGATACGGGCGACTGGTCGTTCGAAGGGGGGCTCGCGGGTCTGGCTCAGCAGAGGCACATTCCAGTGGGACTACACGAATCGGCCCCCGATATCCGGAGATAGCGGCATCCCCAATTCCACGCTCACCTATCATGGCTTGGACGGCATTTCCGGCGAGCTGTTCGCACGGCTTGATAGTCCTGGGGGATATTCCTGAAGGGCAACGTTGGCTCGGACGCTTCAACAAGGGAAGAATGAACGAGGATTCGAGCATCGGCAGTACGGCCTATGCAACACTCTGTGAGATCAGGCCAACGGAAGGTTCACGTACTACACCGCCGATGTCGGTTACGACTTTATGTGCGGTAGCACCTACAAGCTGGGCGCATTTATCAGTGGCACTTACTTCGGCCAAAAGTCGGATTCGATCGCATGCGTGCAGACAGCCTCGCCATACGGGGCATGCGCGGTTCCGGCCCAGCAAATCATCGGTACTCAAGGTGCCAATTGGGATGCGCTGCGCGTCGGGCTTAACGCCGAGACTATGCTGTTTGAGGACTGGCGCGTGAGCGCAGATGTTGCTTACCTACCATGGACGACTTCACCGGTCGTGATAACCATCTCCTCCGTCCTGAAACAACTTTCTACGATCAGTGCAGGCAAGGTGGGGGGCGTACAGATCGAAGGAACGCTGTCGTACCTCCTCGGCAGAAATTTCAGTATCGGCGTCGGCGCTCGGTACTGGGCAATGTGGACCAAGAACGACAGCGATGTCATATTCAACTGCAGCGGCTGCAGGGACCGAGGCACGTTCATCCAGATCCCTGCACTCGCAAAGTACAGCATGGAGCGATGGGGTACCTTCTTAGAGGCGTCCTACAAGTTTGAGTGAATTGGTCTGCAAGCGCATAAGTCTTATAGCTAACCTAATCGATGCACGATGAAAGCCTGCAACGCGTAGGCTGCGCGGCGCCGCTGCCTCCGGGCGAACCGCCCACGGAGGGCAGTTGCCGAGTTGCGAGCAGCCTTCATGCCTTCTCTTTGCGGAAAGATGAGTCCGGATGAATCGTCGGCAGCCAATTCGAAAGCAGAGATGGTTCTCGTACCTTTGTAGCTCCGCAATCATCTTTTTTTCGTGTTCGCCCGCATTGGCAGCCGATGTACGGCGGGCCAGTATGCCAATAACGGACTGCGCGACAGTAAAGAACAAAAAGCAACGCTTGCTGTGCGTCGATAAAGCCGGCCGCAGCCCTAAAGACAACTCGCTTTCTTAGGAGATTGGGGACAGCTCATCTTAGCCAACCCCGGCCAGACCGCTCTCAAAATCCATGATCCAGATCACCTTGATGTCGCCCCTGGAACGTTCATTGATAGGCTTGTCGAGATCCAAAACGTGAGATGCCTCTACTCGACGGATGGCTACCGTTGCTGCAGTGCACATCGGCGCGGAATGGCTCCTGTTGTTTTCGCCCAGGCTGTCGAACCAGCGGCAGAACAGGAAAGGCTGAAAACCGGCTGCGCCCTGCTCGATAGTCTCCTGTCTGCCGCCTGCAAAAGGATATGGGGAGATCTCTCGCGCGATTTTGCAAAGAGCCTTGTCCCGAAGGTGCCGAAAATTGAAATATTAGCGGCGTCGCCACCGAAGCGATAGCTGAAAGTAGGAGAGGTTCCGCTTGGGGGAGCGGGTCAGTGCCAGCGCGGAATGAGCCGGAGACGATGATCCTGGGGCGCTATCCCCCCGCGCCGGGTTTGCAAGAAGCTCGACGCGCCGAGACTTACTAATCAACGGCGGTGTCTTAATCGAGGACGCCGGGCTCAAGCGTACCGGCACTAGATGGCCGCGACGGCGTCCCGTCGATCATGAGCTTCAGATAAAATCCTATAGTTCGGCAGTTGCAGGAGATCGGCTTCCTCGAACGTTCCCAGAAACTCGCGAGCAAGGTGTTGCGCATCTTCAGCACCAACTCTGAAGGAGATAATCGATCCGGCATTTCCGAGCACCGCATCGCGCACATCCGGTTCTAACCGATGACGATAGTGATGTGCGACAGTGCAGCCGACGCGATATTTACGCAACTCCGAGAACATATTTGCCATCGCGAGAGTGGTGAAGTTTTGAAACTCATCAATGTAGACGTAGAAGTCTGGTCGCTCACGCGCCGGCAATTCAGCCCGACTGAAAGCGGCAAGTCCGAGCGTCGTCACAAGCAAGCCGCCAAGAAGGGACGAGCTGTCCTCGCCGATCCGCCCCTTTGACAGGTTTACGAGCAACACCCTGCCCTCATCCATGATCTGCCTGACGTGGAGATCGTGCGCGGGGGCGGCCAGGAGGCGATTAAACACCGGCGCCAACCTTGTTTTGGATCGGCGCAGTGCCGTCGGCTCGGTAGCCGAACGAAAAGCGCTCAAATTCGTTCAGGCAGAAATTGCGGACAGTCTCATTCTTCAACTGTCGCGCCGCGGCCATCCCGTCCGCGCCTATCTCGATCGCGACCTCGCCGGTCAGTGCGGTCTTTGATATCGCAGCCAGTGTGGGGATCTCAAGCGTATGGTTGTCGCCGAGCTTGCTCGCCCAGTCTACGCGCAGCTTCTTCAGTCCGTTCAGCAACTGATCGCAGCAGGCCAGCTCGATCGCATGGCGTTGTCCATAGGCAAAGCCGACGGTCTCAACCCGGGCAAAGCGCGACAGCGCCCAAGCGAGGCAGGTGGCGGAATCCTGACCGCTCAGAAAATAGAACCAGCGCGGCTTCGGATGTGAAATCGGTCATTGAGAGGATTCGCTTAGAATGTGAAGAGTTGAAATCAGGCCCGCTTGGCAATGGCGAACAACGGCAAAGAAGCCCGCGATGAATGCCGCTTTCCCTTCATTGAGTTCAGACTTAGAGGACGCAATTCATGATCGTCTCTAAGGTGAAGCCGCAGAACGCTTTGACGCGCAGGGTTGCTTACCCCACGCCGAGCAACTTGTGCGTCTGAATGCTGACACGCCAGTCGCACGCAGTCGCCTCCTGAATGCAAAGCTTCGTCGCCTTCCGGCTTTGGCTCAAGGGCTGCAGCCAGTATTATCGGCATGAACTCACGAGGGATGTTGAGGGCCAGGAGCTTCTCGATATCGGCAGGCTTGCCCACGCAATGTTTGATCTCGTTGCCACGCCGCAGCGGTTCATCCAAAACAACGAGCCCGCCGGGCGTGCCAACTTTCGGGCTGATGGTTACCCACGTGCAGGGGTGCACCTGAATGGCATGGGTCCCGATGTCTTCACCTGCACCGAGAAGCCAGACTTGATAAGTAGCGTCGTCAATGGCTGAAAGTCGTACGCTGCGGGCTCGCCACCCGTGATCACGACATGCCGAGCCCTAAACCCCTGCACGGCGAGCAATATTTCCTCCGGCGACATCCTAGCCCCGGGTGGCGTCCTCGATCCCGTGATCTCGGCTATCGGCACTTGACATGCTGGATCTGCCTTCCATCTGCGCTTGCTGTCGCACCAGAGGCAACCAACTGGGCAGGCCTGTAGCCGCAGGAACACTGACGGCGTGCCGCTCTTGCAGGCTTCGCTCTGGATACTTTCAAAGATCTCGTTGACCGGCAGCACGGCTCGTTCCCCGATAGATCGCGCTGTTCGCACCGTGCTCTTTGACTTCGACAGATGCAAGCCGGCAACGCGGAGCAAGTCGCTCTGTCAGCAGCCACTTGCTCGCGATGCCGTAGACGTGCTCGGCAAACTTTTCGCAGCCGACAGCAGGTAGCACAACGATATCCGCCACGCCGCGCCGCTTCCTGGAACCATTCAAGCTCCGGATTGTCCGCAGCTACGACGGTCTTATGGTCAAATGTGTGTTCGAGGATCGCTTTCAGCTCTTTGAGGCCGCCAAAATCAACGACCCAATTCTTGTCGTCTAGGGTGTCGGCCTCGAACTCGAAGCGAAATGACAACGAGTAACCGTGCAGCAGACGACAGTGTGACAGCGCGCGCCACTGGCGAAATGTAGCGGATAGTCCGGTTTCATGACCGTATGTCTTCGTCGATAGATAGGTCACGGTTGATCCTTGATCAGTGCCATAAATTCGCTGCGCGATATTTTGTCGTCGCGGAAAGCACGCGCATGATGCTGGTTATCATGATGGTGTCAGTCTAGCGAACACCACGCTAGATCATGCATTGGTGCTGCGCCCTAACGATGACGGCCAATCCCTTCGGCAGGATACGGCGTTCCAGTTCGTCCGCCAGCATAACAGCGGCCTCCTCCTGGATGTGCGGGCGCGACATGATCCAGTTGGCAAGGCGCACAAATTTGCGCGCTTCGCGGTCGCTTTGGTGTTGTGGTCGCGGCTGGTGTCGATAACCATGGCCTCAAGCACAGCGTGCACGTGCTGCTCGACCTCGGCTTGGATCACATCAATGTCACCAGGCAGCAGATATTCTGCGATATTGTCGTTTGCCGCAAACGACGCGCCGGCGTCGCGCAGGCGTTCACGAATTGCTTGCGTAGAGCTCATCAGAACTCCTGTGCAGCTTCGCTAGTTTGCGTGAACGACATGATCTGCGGCCGACACGCGCTGAACAAAGCGCTTCAATTAGGGAGGTGCCTTACCCGGGGCAGTTTTTAGTATCAATTTGCATACGATCGAGAACTTTCATCTCTCCTGCGTCGTTGACCGAGAGACCACTATTGCCGAAACGGTCCTTTATCGTCTCCCTGCAATCAGCATGCCGCAAAAGTATCTGTGCGAGACTTGCTTGAGGAAGAGAAAATCAATACATCGTGCCGCGACGGCCGATCATTTGCGACTTCGTGTCGGGATTCAGACATACACACCGACAAGCGGACACGATTGAAGCGCCAGCAAAAGCAACCAAATCTTACCCGCCCCGAAGTCATCAGACAGTTAATCGGCCCCGTGATTGGCGCGAAGAACCGATGAACGGGACATCCGAACGCGTCAAGGTCGAAGATGTCGCCCAAATAACAGGCGAGAACAAGAGAGCTATACAGGCAGCGGCAGCTCGGGGCGAAATTCCTGGCCCGGCAAAGCTATTCAAGGCTTGGACATTTGACGAGGTCAAATTGCGCACGTGAATCGCCACCAAGAGCGCGAAGCGTTGACGCGGCTCGCGAAACTCATGGCAGCATGAAGCCGCGGCAAGCAACGCGCTCATCGCCTGACCAAGCCAAGCGACGTGGTCTCCCGGGTTCGGGCACCAGTGAAGCTAGATACGAACGGGCAATGGCGAGGCTCCGCAGCCGAAGAAGATGTACCGACTAGCAGCGCCTGGACCTGGTCCGCGAGCCCTCCTTCCGCGAGCGACAGGAAGAGATTGCAACACTCCAGCAGCTCGTGGCCTGACCGCTTCTTTGTGGACGCGGTACATCCCGCCGAGGATGTCGGTGTCAAGGCGGCCCGACCGGCAAGCCGAGTTCATCGTCGAAAATCTCAACACGATCGAGCAACTCTTGATCGGCGCGGCGTACTGGCCTGACGGCAACTCCCCGACGCGTGCTGCGAACCTGCGCGCGGGCCTTGTTTTGTAGCAAGAGCGCACCAAGCGAGGCGGTTCCGGTGCAAATCGACTTTGCCGCGGAGCTAAGGAGTGGAGTTATCGTCTCGACCCGATCGCTCTCGACGATCGAGAGGATCCTGTCATTGGCTGTCGAATCCTAACCCAGCGATCCTTCTGGCGGGAGGGATCCATGGCTACCATTCCAGAGAGCTGGTCTCCAAACATCGTGACTGGTAAAGGATTCAGCATCGAGGAAGGAGATGGCCAATATCCATAGACTGCCGTCACAGAGCGATTGAGCTCGGTTCCCGAGAGTCAAAATGCGGTGGGGTGCATACACCTCTGAACGGTTTCCTTCTAGGTGACGACATCCATCGGCCTTTTGACCTGGAATGCGTGATCGTCTCATTGGATTGTCGGCACAAGGTCAGCAGCCGCTTGAAGGACCGTTTCGACAATGAAGTTCGCGATGATCATGATCCTATCTTGGAGAGGCGCGCTTTAGCTTCGTGATGAAACCCTGCGACGTGAAAGCCATCGGTTGGATCGAAATTCAGTTGTGGACGCTGATTGACAGCCGAAATCGCGGGTCATCAGGCGTTTTCATACAACCAAGACCCACAGCAGAGATCAGCTGATTGGAAAGTGCTCCAATCGGCTCTGGTTCGAGGTGTTCGGGAATCTCAGCTAGCCTTGTCTGTCTAGCGGATCACAAATGTCACGCTGACGCTCGTGGCGCAGAGTGATTCAATTCCGATGCGGAGCAGAAAGAAAGATGCCGGTCATATCCACACGCCGCGCTGAAGTCACAGATGCCGGAACCGTCGCCGGCTTCGTTTATGCTCTCCAAGTCGAGCTCTTGGGCCGGATGGCCCCGGGGATCGAAATCGTCACGCAAAGCGCGGCGGCAGTTCTTGCGGATGTCAGCGTCGTCGCGGTGATCGCTTGCGGAGACAACGAGCCGGTTGGCGTCATGGTTCTAAACGAATGCACTGCGATCTACGCGGGCGGCAAGTTCGGAGAAATCTCGGAGCTCTATGTTCGCCCCGACATGAGATCGCAGGGCATTGCGCCTCATCTGATCGCGGTCGCTCTGTCCGAAGGACGCGCGCGAGGATGGAAGCGGCTGGAGGTCGGAGCACCGTGGCAGCCGAAATGGAAGCGCACCCTCGACTTCTATCTGCGCAACGGCTTCGAGGAAGTCGGCCCCCGGCTTTGCCGCATGATATGAGCCGGTGGGGTCAACTTAGAGTCGTCCCTGGATGACCAAGAAGCTGAGCGGATCAATCTAGCTTGGAACCCAATGTTCTTCGTTAGGGCCGGTTGATTGACCGGAACGCGTAATTGTCTGTGCGTTCTGGACTTATGTTTTTTATTTTTGTAGTGGGCTAATGGCACTGCTGTATTTGCCCCCTGAGAACGACGACTCGGTCTTGCTGTGTTCCGTCGGGTGCCCTAACTAGCATTACAGTTGCAATTTTTGCCTGAGATGGGCTTTGCGCGCGTTGGCCTGATGAGCCCTGCGCCAGGACGACCATGCGAGGACGTAGGCGTGCGAGATGAGTCGCTGGGGAAGCTTCATGGCGATGGGGCGGATTTCCCGGATCGACAAGCGGATCAAGAGCGATGCTTCGGTCGAGGCCGCGGTCGCATTTTTTGAGCGATGGTCCAGTGTTGGCTCGATGACGGATGACGGCCATCATGGCGAAGGCCAGCATGACGAGTGAGACATGGCGATGCCAGCCATGCCAGGAGCGGCTTTCGTTGTGGTCAAGGCCGAGCTCGTTCTTGGCGGTTTCGAAGCTGTCCTCTATAGCCCAGCGATGGCCTTCCACCGACGCCAGCTTCTGCATGGACCTGCCCTTGGGGCACCATGTGGAGAAGGCCAAGCTGGCGTCAGTAACGTTGCGACGGATCAGAAGACCCCCCGTCCATTCTCCGGCAAGGTCGTCGTTGTATTCACCAGCGTCGAGATCGGCCAAGTGCCAGCGCGGACCTTTGGTCCCTTCGCCGGAGGCGGAGCGGTGCCAGGCCACTTCTTGGGAAGGCTCTGCGCGATCGCGGAGGCGGTGCCGGCGACCGGCTGCTGCTTGCCCCATGAACGGAACACGTGATTGGAAGCAACGCCCAGAACATAGCCTTTTCCCGCCTTGCGCAGCAGGGTTTCGATCTCACCTGTGCCATACACGCTGTCCGCCGTTACGAACGAGAACGGCACCTTTGCGGCGATCGCGGAGCGACCATTCGACGCGCGATCTTGGGCTTCGTAGCAAAGCCCATCGCTCGGGACATGCGCGGCTTTCAGGCGAGCGGGGTCGTCCGTCCATTCCTTTGGCAGATAGAGCGCCCGGACTCGTTGTTGCCGGTCGTCTTGAAGGTGCCGATGGTCGCCATGGTAGTTCTCCTTGATCTCTGTTTTCCGAGCCCGCACCTTGCGGCCTCGATGGTGATCGACAGGCCGGAGGTGATCGACGGCGCACCCCGCAGGGGCTCGACAGCAGAGGAGGAACTTTCTTGTTTGGCGAGGAATGACGGCGCAGCCGGCAGGGGATGAGCGTTGTGACGCCGCTGTTGCGCCATAGGCGATCGAGGCTGCTTAGCCGGCCTTCGGCCAGATCCACCCATCGAAGAGGCCGCTTCGTGCGCTCGATCCGAAACAGAGCTGACATCAACGAGAACGTGGCGATCCTCGCGTCCTGCAAAGACCGGCGAGCGAGTTTGACCGAGATTGGCTCTCGGCCGCGTGGCGACAGACGGATCAAAACCTCCGCGAGCGCACTTGAGCAATACGCCCGCCAAGTCGAGTCGGCCGTACTTGTGATCCGCCGCTATTCGGTCGATCGCTCACGACATTCGCCACGTATCTGTCTCACTGCGGTCGAGCCGCGGCGCTTGCACTGCCCTGAATGTCACCTCAAAAGACTATGACAGCGTGCGCTCCGGCTGCGTGATCACGTCATCCTCACGCGACGTGACGTTATCAGCCCATCGGCCAAGCCTTGCCCGGCTGGTCCGGGCGCGGTCAGTCGCCGGTCTCTGCATGGACAAATCCGTCCACAGCATGGCGTCTCAGCCGCCTGGCGAGCGATCACCGTGCGAAGCAGGCAATTTCCTGTGGCCTGCGCCACGTACGCATCCTGTCAGAATACAAGCGCGCGCTTCATGTCTGAAAGCCGCCTCCAACTGTCTTCGAAAGCCACATTGCGCCAAAGGACACAAGCGTGCCCCTTCTGCAGTGCTGGCCCAAATCCTGCACCGCCTCTCCGCGTCAGGGCGGCGGCAGCAAGATGGGAGTCGTGTTTGGGCCTCGATCTGTCAATCGACAGTGTGGTTGCCGCACCGGAGGTTGCCTGTCTGCACCCCGCCGGGGGAACGGAAGACGCTCCTGCTTGCCACGGCCTCGCGCGGCTGACGGTTGCTTGCTCACCCTGAAGAGAGATGTCAATACATGGTCGATGAATTGGATCTGCGAACCTTCACGCCACATCCGCAACGCGACGCCGTGCTCGGCGAAGTGCACGCACGCCCTTTCACGCGCCTTGTTTCGCCATTCAGCGTGATCCACTTGGCTTTTCTTGCGCAGGGTGAGGCGGCCACAAGCGATCGCTGCCGCTTTATCGATTTTTGCCTCGAGCGCAATCTTCCGCCACCTGAGCAATCGGCGAAACTTCATCAGATTGTCATCGGGACCGCTACGCTACGTTGGGAGCAGCATTCGGAATTCACAACATTTACCTGGATCTGGAGTAACACAAATGTTTCCGCCGCAGACCGATTTGACAAAGTTGATGGTACCGTCCGATCGCTGATCCGCGCGTTGCGTCAGACCGGACAGTTGCTGGTCGCGATCAGGCTAGAAGTGGAGCAGGACGCCTCGCCGACCAGGCGCGCCGAACAGGTTTTTGACAAAAACAGCCTGGCCATGGTTGCCACAAAGAACGGCGCAGGCGTTGCCGCCTCAGACTTCCGCGGAGACGAAAAAGGCTTTACGAAAATCCTCGTCTGCGACCTCGGATTGACGTCGCAGGATCTCGGAGCGCTGGTGCAACGGCTCCTGGAGATCGAGACCTACCGTCCACTGGCGCTGCTTGGCCTGTCGGCCGCCCTTGAGCTTGCACCTTCCGTTGATCGCATCGACCGCCGTCTTGTTGAGGCGCTCGAAAAAATGCAAAGCGGTGAGGGGCTGCAGTTCAACAACCATCTGCTTGCCGAGTTGACGGCGCTGGCCGCCTGCTTCGAAAAAGGCGCGACCGGCAGCCTGTTTCGCTTCGGCGCCAGCAGAGCCTACAACGAGCTGGTCCAATCGCGACTGTCCATCATTGAAGGCAACGATGTCTCGGGTTATCCAACCTGGTCGTCGTTTCTGGCGCGCCGCATGGCGCCCGCAATGCGAACCTGCGCGACCGTAGAGGATCGTCAGGCGGCTCTGTCGGTCAAGCTCGCGCGTGCCGCCGATCTGTTGCGAACCCGTGTCGACGTCGAAATCGAACGACAACATCGTGACCTGTTGCAGGCTATCAACGAGCGCGCCAGACAGCAACTTCGGCTGCAGTGCACGGTCGAAGGATTGTCGGTCGGAGCGATAGGATATTATGTGGTCAGCTTGTTTAGCTATCTTGCCAAGGGCGCGCATGACGTCGGACTGCGAGTAGAGCCCTCGTTCCTGACCGCAGCCTTCGTGCCGATCGCAGTCGGCGTGATCTGGCTGGTGAGTTACAATGTCCGAAAGCGACACCTCAAGCACGACAACGCGCCCTCGGTTGCTTGCGACTGACGCTCCTTAACAGAATCAGTGCGTCCATCCTGCGAAGCTCGCATGATCGTGGTGCGACGCTGCCGCAAGATCGCGGCCGGCTCCTGCGCAAGGTAATGCCCCGCCCGGACTAACCGGGCGAGGCATTTTTGGATCGGCTCAGTCGCCCTTGCACTAGAAACGAAGCGTCGCTTTGGAGGGACAATGATCTGAAATGGCCAGCAAAGGATCCGGATGGCCTTGGCCTGCCGGGCGCGTCCCGCCGAAGCGCCCAATCGCAACCTTGATGGCAGGATCTGGAATCGAAAGGCTCGCGCTCACGAGCATCTGATCAAGGCCCAGGGGATTGCGGCAGCCAAGGCTATCGGCCTTTGTCAGCGGCTTGACGGCCTCTTGATCGAAGAGCTCACGCTTCGAGCGTTCGCAGAGTTGCTTGGCGACAGGGTTGACCGGGCATTCCGGCTCCAGATGGGAAAGGGCGCTGGAAGTGGGGGCCCCATCATTGACCTCGCCATAGAGGCTGCGAACGAGGACGCCACTCGGAAGGGAGGAAGCGGGATCGCTTCCGTCCGAGCGAATATCTGATTTTCCGATCGAATTTTTCTCGTGCGACAGATTGCGGTTGAAGTCTCCCATCAGAACGACCGGCATGCTGGCAGAGCTCGCTTCCAGCCAATCCTCCAACGGGCGCACCTGTTTCTGCAGAATGGCACACGCATCGCCCCCGCCGTCAAGCTTGCCGCGGTCTTCGAGCGGGCTGACGCAGGAGGATTTGAGATGCACGGTCATAACACGCAACGGCTTGCCGTCGATCTGCAGCGTCAGTGATAAGCCCGGGCGCACCTGATCTACGGCGGCTAGATCCGGGAGTGATAGGGGCGCAACGACCCCACAATCGGAGCCCGTCCCGAGGTTCTTTTTCCAAGCAATCGCGAGCCGCTGGACCTTGAACGTGTCGAACGAACAAATCTCGTAATCAGCACCGTTGTTGGGCAGAACCTCGCGAACGGCGGTGGCGCCGCTAACCTCCTGAAAAGTGATGATGTCAGGATCGAGGTTCGTTCGGATGAAATCCTGGAGTTGCTGCGAGCGCTTTTGGTAGGCGGCTTCGGTCACCGGCACGATCTTGAAATTGGCCTGGTAAACGTCGCATGGCGGCTTTGCCGCGATGTCCCATTTGATCTTTGCGTTTCGTCCCCATTTGAGCTCCCAGCCCGGCTTGGTGGCCCCTGCCGTCGAGGGTTCAAACAATCCACTCGCTGGATTGAGGGCGAAAGGTTGACCGCAATCACGAATCCACTCCTTCGCCTCGACCTGGCTGAGATGCCAGCCCAGATTCCATGTCGCAATTCGGATGTCACGCGCGTGGGCCGTCGGCGCTGTGCCGAGCAACAAGACGAGGGCGAACAGGACAGATCGGCGAAGAATCATGTAGTGCTCCAGACGTTTGCAACAGACCGGCCCTATTCAGTTTGGGGCGACCGTACTTGGTGAAGGTTTCCCTTTGCCTTGAGGGGTTGCATGCCGGCCGGGCGGATGGGATCGCGGTTGCCAGCGACACAGCCATTGGGAAGCTTACCGGTGGCTCCCTCCCCGCGCAGCACGCTCTCGCGCGTGGCATTTCGATCGATTCCCCACGCGTGCTCGATGGCAAAGCGAAGCTCGTCCGCCAAGCACTCAACCGCCCAACGGAGATCGTGCCTGTCGCGGCTTGGAAATTCCTCCGTCTCTGTGATCTGCTGGCCGACAAGCCGCGCGGCGTTCCGGACGCCGGCATCGCCTACCATCTCCAATTCGCCCCAACGCAATTCCCAAAAGCGCTTGGTCGCCTGCTTCCAGGTTTCATCTTTAGGGTCGAGCTCCCACTCTGTCAGGCGCTGAGCCTGCTGAATGGTCTCGAAGAAGAGATCGAGCTTCTTCTGCAAGAAGGGCTTCTGCGCCTCGATCCTTCGGGTCAGCGCGGCCTGGCTGCGTGCCTCGTCGCGCTCGGCAATGACTTCGGCCTGCTTCGCAAGCGATTCACTAAGGAGCCGGGCCTGCTCGGTCTGAAACTCGTAGACCTTCCAGACCCCGGCGATCACAGCGCCGGCGATGGTCCAGGCCGCGACAGCGATGATGGTATAGCGTTTGGAAAGACGGAGAAGGGCTGAGGATCGTGGGGTTTGGGCCATGATTGCAATTGAATAGGTTCGATCGGAAATGGTTTGTTCGAGTACAAAAAACAAAATTCAAGCAACGTCTGAGAAACGAAAACATCAGAGCGCCCCTATAAGCCGCGCTCCCTGGCGAGAGCGGCCTTTGTGCCTTTCTTATAGGCGTCTTTCACCCACTCATCCCGCGTTTGCTTGAGGACAAGAGGATCGGCCTCCGAGCCCGGCTTCGGTTTCGTGCCTGTCTTTTCGTGGGTCTTGTTCCAGATCGCGCGGGCACGGTAGTGATTGTAGAGGCGCATCAACTCGGCAACATAGGCTTGGGCCAGATGCGTGTTGCCCTTGATCTCAAGGACATTCTCGTCGTTTGAGTTTTCCGACGCCTTGCTGAAGTTCGGCGAGCCCGTGTAAATGGTGGGCGTCTCCGTATCCCCATCGATCACGATGAATTTGTGATGCACGTGGATAGGCGGCGGGCCACTCGATTTCTTCTTTGTGGCTTTCTTTGCCGGTTTTGCTTTGCCTTTTGCGGCGGAGGCATCAAACGGTGAGGTATCGATGGTCTTGAGCTCGGGCAGGAAGCCGCGTGGCGCATTGGCGCTAAAAGCGGCGTAGGGAAGTGTGTCCGGGTTATTCTGCGAGCGATGGAAAATGGTCGCGGCGATCTCCGGAAGCTTGCGCTTCTCGCCCTTTTTGGTCGGCTTGTCGGGATCATCGATGCTGTTGAGAAGCCCGTAGATCAAGTGCTTCGACGAGTCTCCCTTGGCAAAGATTGCCTCCATGAGATCCTTGTCGGAGGCCGTGTACATGCAGAACAGCACGGAGGACTTCGCGTTCTTGACCGCCTCGGTCACCGTGTCGAGAAACTTTCGGCTTTCGCCGGGCTCGGGCAAAAAGAAGACGCGCATTTCGGTGCCGTCGACGTCCGTGACGTCGTTCCAGTCCGGCGGGTCCATATCTTTCTTGCCGAGATTTTTGGCCAGCACGTTCGCGCGCTCGGCGTAAAGCGCGGCAAGTTCGCGGGAATGGATGATATGAAGGAGGTTGGCCTGGATCGTTTGGGCTTCAGGCGTAAAGTTGGTCGAGCCCATCAAGACGGCCTGCTCATGCTTTTTCCGGTAGGAGATGATGAACTTATCGTGCATTAGCTTGGATATGGCATCCCGCTTATGGATCGAGATGTTGGGTCGTGCCTCCGCGATCCGATGCGCGGCGGCGCGGGACTTGGTGTCGTCAGCTTTCTCGAAATAGATGATCGAGCCGCGCCCTTTGAAGGCCTCGAAAGCCGGGATGATCCACCGGTCGTCCGACAGATGATAGATGGCGCATTCAAATGCGTCGCTCTCGCTGAGGATTTGAGGAATGGCGTTTTGCAGGCCGTTGACCAGCCAGTCCATCCGCTTCTCAAGCGGCTTGTCCTTTTGCTTGGCAAAGCTCTGCGCGCTGACGACGGCGCGATTGAAGTAGGTGGCGATCTGTCCTTCGAGGGGCCTTGGCACCGTCACGGTTCTTTTTCCGGCCGCCGCGTCCTGGAGCTGCAGATCGCCTGGGCTGGTGCCAAGCACAGGAATAACTGTATACTCGAACGTCTGGCCTTGATCGTCTAGGTTGATCCCGCCGTCCCACCAGTTGAACTTTTGGATCGGCGCCTTATCGCTTCCCTTTGGGCGGGCGTCCTCCGCGAGGGGCACAAAGTCGAGCTTGTTGAATAAGAATTGCGGCTTTCTGTCGCGCCCATAACCCGGATTGCGCTGGATGGCGAACCCAAGGAAATCTTCGTGTTCGGCGCCGTCTTTCCAATCGAACGTCAAGAGCACGCAGCTCGGGCTAGCATAGGCTTTGACTGTCACCGCCGCGACCATGATCGCTCCCCCGGTTCGAGGCGCATCATGCACGAATACGACGCTCGCGCAATACGTGCGGCGGGTGTATAACGCCCGTCGAAACGTCTCACGCTGAATTACTTTTGTCATTTTCGCCGGAGGCTTTGCGATGGGCGTCATTGTGCCTAGCCAACTGTACACCGCTCAGGAGTTGCTCGGAGGCTTCAACCCATGGGACCCCATGGGCTTCACGCTCTCCCGGGACTTTGCGATCTACCGTGAGTTCGCAACCGACGGCGGGCCGGTGCCAACGTCACTCGCCGTCCGCGCCGCGCAAGCCGCGCACGACGCAGCCATCGCCGATGCCCTACGCATCTTTCTGAAAACGGTTCAACGGCCGCTGGTCGGCGTGATGGGAGGTCACAGTCTTCCGCGAGACCATGCGGCCTATAAAGCCATTGCTTATTTGGCGCGCGAACTTGCCCGCGCGCACTTTCTCTTGGTCACGGGCGGAGGGCCGGGGGTGATGGAGGCCGCTCATCTGGGCGTGGCTTTTTCATCGTTCGAGAGCGTAGGTCCGCTCGACGAAGCGATCGGCCTTTTAAGCGCTGTACCGAAGGGGCCCATTCTGGATGACCTTTTTACTGACACCTGGACCATCAAGGACGAAAAGCTCGGCGCCATTGACGACGCACGCAGATGGCTGAAAGTAGCGCTCGAGGCGCGAGCCAAGGCGCCCGAAATTCTCCCCGTCAGCCTCGCTATCCCGACCTGGCTCTACGGTGCCGAGCCGACTATGCCCTTCGCAACACACTATGCAAAGTATTTTCAGAACAGCCTAAGGGAAGAGGCCCTCGTCAACAATTCGCGTGCCGGCATCGTCTATGGGCGAGGCGGCGGCGGAACCATGCGGGAGGTCTACCAGGACGTGGAGCGGAACTACTACGCGAAGACCCTCGACGAAGTGACCCCCATGATTTTCTTCGATCCCGATAAGTATTGGGAAACGGATCCCGTCATGGGTGACGCGCGAGCTACCTCGCCCGGCATTAATGTTAAGCCGACGATCCGCCCAATCCTGATGCTCGGCCTCGTATCCGACAAGCGGCCTAAGAAGGAAGTTGAGGCGTGCCTCGATGAGAAGCTTCTCTTCACGACGGATCACCCATCCATCATTAAAGCGCTTCGCGGCCACGAGAAAAAGTCCCAGCAAAATCTCACCTTCGCACTTGCGGCGGAGCCTCTCAAGATCGGCACCCTGCGGATGAATCGGCGGTAGCAGAGCGACATACTGGAGGTCAGCCCCCGTATGAGAGACGTCTGGCTCGTGGGGTTGTCCCAAGGGTTGGTTCGATGTCAGTAGCTGGTTACGATCGGATGCTTTTCCTTGGCAATCGCCAGCCCCCTGGACTGACCGCAGCGAGAGCAAAAGTGTCGCGCGGTTCGACATGAGCCCAGACGGCGCGAGGCACTTGTCCGCCCACTCCTCTCTTCTCCATCCGGATCGTGATCTAGCGCTGCTCCAGCTGAGCACACCCGTTTCCGACGCGGGCGGGAAGCGCTGCCCTATCCCCATTGTCTTAAAACCGTCCCAGGCTCCGATGGGCACTTCGGTGCTCGTACTGGGCTTTCCGCTCAATCAGGACCTGAGCTTGTCGGGCGGTCTGATCAGCAATCACGGCTCCCCACCCAAGGAACTGCGGTGGCAGACGGACACTGTGATGAACCCGGGCAACAGCGGGGGCCCGGTTTTCGAAGATCACGGCTTTCTGTTGGGTATCGCGGCAGGCGGCATTGTCCAGTGGACCTTCGGCGGCGAGACACGCAAAGTAAACGTTGTGAATTACTTCATCCCCGCGTCGGAGCTAATCGCAAGTCCTTTGTATGACATTGCCGAGGACAAGCGGTGTTGGCGCGTGGCTCAGGACGATCTCGTGGTCGACGCGAACACCACCATTGCGGTCGACGGGACGGCGTCGAAAGCGCCCCTGGGCCCCGCCAAGCTTGAGAGAAGCTACACGGTTTCAGAGACCAAGGACGATCACCCCGTCGCCCTGGCATCGCATTCCCGCAACTACCAGTCCCGATTTGCTGCAGAGCCCGGCTACAAGGTTGTAGCCTGTGTGCCGAAGGCAGAGAGCGAAAATAATGCACACGATATCACCTGCAGTATCGATAGCGGTGGCGGTTCGGCGGTCTTTGCGTATCGGTTGGAAAGTGGGCCCGCTGTCGATCGCTGGCGCGGATGGTGGGCCGGTTACGTGACTTTGCGGCAGGAGCGCATTGCGGGGGATGGCCTGCAATAGTGCGAGCGGGTAGCTGCATAAGGCAGGATCGCGAGGGGAAGCGATTTCGCATGCAGCGGGGAACGAACGAGGCAAGGGGACGAACGTGACAGGATCGCGGCGATTAGCGCTTGTGCTGGCAGGCGGGCTCGGCGGATGCGTCATCATGCCCGACATTGCTCCGGACTGGGCTCTGCCGATGGGGGAGATCATGCTCCATTCGGCCTGCGAGCTCCAGGATGCGCTCGGCACGCTTGACCGCGAGGTGCCGCATGAACTGTTCAATGCACGAAACTGGAAGATCGCGGTCACACTCAATCCAAAATCAGAAGCGGATATCGTTCCTGGTGTCGGCTTGACGCGGAAGGTGCCCGCTACGGCGACGACACGCTTCTCGAACTGGGTCATCGGCGGTGGTAACGGCGTCACCCTTGATATGAGGGGCAGCCATACCGGAAGCGTCGATTTCAATTTCGACTCTGAGAAACTTATCCTAGATAGTGCCCTGCCCTGCGAGTGCGAAACGATTTCGTACCATTCGCTCACAAAGAATCTGGCGATCAAGGATTGGCTCTATCGTTCCGTGCAGGCCACGGCTCTCGCAGGCTCGGCCATCGACAACCCCAAATTCACGGCTCAGTTCGCCGTGAAATTCAATGGGACCGCGAGCTACACCTACACATTCCCGCCAGGCACCGATTTTCTCACACTGGGAGGGTATTATCAGCTCGACGAGACCTTGAGCATCATCTTCACGAAGAAGCCGGCGGTCGTCGCGAAATATGACCTCTTGACGCTGCCCGAAGGTGGCGCTGGTTTCAAACGAAATCGCGCGCGCCAGGTCACGTCAACCATTTCGGTCCTCGAAGATCAACAAGTCTCACTTCAGCAGATTCGGCAACAATTGCAAACTCTGCGGGCAGTCGGCCAATAGAGGTTCACCATGGCAGATTCACTACAGACAACCCTCTTGATTTTGTACTTTATTGGGCAACCTCCGGCTGATCCCAGGGCATCGACAAGGGCGACCTAGAAACGAAAATCAACTGGACTCTCCAAAGCACAAGCCGAGTCGAAACCCGTAGTCCCGCGGCGTGCCGCGCCATCGGTAACCAGCTCATCGCACGGATGGATAAGGTCAATACCATGACAGTGCGCGCGTATTGCTTGTGTGCAGATGAGGCAGGCACCGTTTGCCCAGGAACGGACGACATGTCTCAGGACCGAGATGCGGAAAACAAGAGCGTCCGGAAAGCAGAGAAGTCAACCGTGGAGGCACTTGGCCGTCCCTTGACGCAACAGCGAGTCCGGCCAAGAAACTGATCTGCCACGCGGATCATTCCGTGGCGCAGCCTTGGCTCCATCGTCGTCCCCAACCTCAATTTCAAACAGGTCTGATTTCCGGGCGTGCATGCCGATTTCGGCGGCGGCTAGCCTTGCGCAGCGTGCCGCTGATGATGTGTTTCTTGCAACGTTCATCAAGTTGACTGCGCAAGGTCACCGGCTCAGTCCAAAGCCGGGTGCGGCGTATGCGCCTAAGCGGATAGTCGAACACTCGGACGCGAAGCGCTATTCAAAGCACCAGATGGCCGAAGCTATGCGGCGGCTGTTGGATACGGGCGTATTGCGCATTGAAACGCAAGGGCCGCCTTCGCGACGGTATGATGTGTTGGTCACCAACACCAATTAGCCAATGAGGCATGTCCCACTTCCGCTTAGGCCGGGACATGCCTTTATTTGGCTTGGGCGACGCCGCGGGTCCCTACTCCAAGATCGCCGGGTTCCAAAAAAACGTGATCACAAAGACAGCGAACGCCCCTGTCGCGCCGACCACCAACTGCTTTCCAAACGAGAGCCGCACGTTGATCAAACCGCTCATCACGGTCGATACTGCCCCCGCAGATAAAGCCAAGATGGACGCCCAGAACTTTAGCTGCGCTTTCGTGGGGTTGGGAAACGCCGCTGTAAGCGCGAGCAGCACTCCAAGAAAAATAACGCCAAAGCAAAACGCGAGGATTGTATAAAGGCGCGTGTTCACGATGTGAGATCGATTCGACATTTGCTCAATCCATGTTTCAGTTTCCAACAAATCACTGTCTGAATGCTGAGAATAATTACTCTCTCGCTTCGCGAATTCTTCCAACGATAGGAGTTGCGCATCCGCAGACGCGCTGAAATCTCTCAGTTTATCGACGATCTGCCTGCTCGTTGCTGCGTATTGAGTTATGATCTTTCGGACTGCATCGGTTCGAGCGATCTGGTAAGCTAAATAGTCAGTACCGTCTGATATTGCCTCTCCTTGAAGGTCACGAGGCAAGTCGCTTGGATATCTTATTTCCGCAATCACCTTTCGAGCTAGTTCAATTACACCGACTTCATTTTGATAGGAATCGTTCGAGATTCTTTTGAGTTGGCTGAAAGCGCCGCTATCTGCCTGCGCAAGCCATCCGAAATCCTTGTCGAGCCGCTTGTTCAACTGGATCAGCCGGCGACAGAGTCTGTCCTTGATCCCGCCTCCGCGCGTTCGCAACTGGTGTTCATACTCGTCCAACTCTCGAAAGAATTCGGCATAATCGGACGGATTCATAGACCTCCCAAATCCTGGATACCTTCCTAGAACAGCGATGAATTCAAGATTCCAGTTGTGTACAGCTTCTACTAGCTGACGGAGCCATGTCGTGGCGATCAACCGGCGCTGCCGTTGCACAGCATCGTCGCCGGTTGCTGGCATTGACCGATATACAGTGCGCGCGATTTCGATCAGTTGCCCTTCGGGCACTTCCAACGTTCTGGGCATGACAATATCCTCCCATAGCGCTTGGTTGCCGGATGGTCGATCTCTTCCGATGGTTGAGTCAAGCTGTAGTTGACTGAAAACCACCAAACTTAGCCGAATCTTCGCACCCTCGCACCAGCTCGAAAAACCTTCGCACTAGATGTTCGCACGCTCCCCCTATAACCCCCGCCGGTGCGAAGCCCGGCCCCGGTCTTCCGAGACCGGGCCGACCTCGCAACGGCACCGAGCAAGCTCTGGTCCGCTCCAAACTCTGCATTGCGTCAAAGAGCAATTGAAGCGATCTTGGTACTTGCTTCAGACCACATTATCAGGCGTCCTCCTATGAATGAGATGGTTTCCGCTGCGGTTGGCGCGTTGGTTAATCGCCACCGCTGACGACCGCCTGGTCTTGCACAGTGATCAACACGGACTCGCGGTGCGGCTGATCCTCAGGAATACACCCAGTCGTCGAAAAGCTTATGAGTCGGTGCGAGACGGCCATCGCACGGCTTTGAGCTTTGTTGCGCTCATGCACGGGGACAAATATCGCGAAGTTGAGGGTGTTAAGGTCAAGATCGTTTGCTCTGCGACCTTACAGGAGATTAGCCTTGTAAACGCGGGCGCGTCGCGCCCCGCATACTGCGCGGTGGTCAAATCGGACGGTTCTTGGTTGGCGGAAGATGCACGAAACCACAAGGTGCTTAGTGATGGGGCCGCCCAAAAGTTTGAACAAGCGCCGAAGCGCCTTCACGAAAGCCTTCAACACGATCGCCGCTGATCAGGACGCCGGTGATCTCTAGCGTTCGCAGCGTCCCGATGTGAGCGCGGCAACGCGTCCATTACCGTTGATATCGATCGATATGACGTGCTCGGCGAAGCTGCGCCGAAACGCGCCCTCTTCGGCAACGTCCTGCAGCCCGATGCCAACCTCGATTTCAAAGGGCCGGATGGGATGTCCTTCGGCGCGGACGGCCGGCTTTATTGCACCGTCTACAACCAGAAGAACGTCGCGATGCTGGACCAGCGCGGCGAAGTGGTCGATCGGCTGATCCTGGATGGGCCTCAGCCGACGAACTGTGCCTTCACGCTCGGAGGCAAGAAGCTCCGGGTGACGGAGGTTGGCAAGGGCCAGGTCGAGCAGATCGATATGCCTTGCGACGGCCTGCCCCTTTACCTGCCGAAATTCGCCCGAGCAGGAGGCACGGGTTTCCGCGAGGCTCCTGCCGAGCTCGTCAAAGGAAGCCGATCGACAACCAGGGCACGGCTGCGACGATCAGGGTGCCGATCAGCAGCGCGATCATGTAGCCCACGATCGGCTTCATGCCCTCGTCCGGGTTGATGCGGCTGATGGCGCAGGCGGCATAGTAACCGACGCCGAACGGCGGCGCGAACAGGCCGATGCCCATGGCGAGAACGACCACCATCGCGTAGTGGACGTCGTGCACCCCGACCTGCCGCGCGATCGGGAACAGCAGCGGGCCGAACAGGACGATAGCCGGGATTCCCTCCAGCACGCTGCCGAGGATCACGAAAGTCACGATCGTCACGGCCAGGAAGACGGGGACCCCGCCGGGAAGGCTGGTCATGAATTTGGCCAGAGAGGCAGAAAATCCCGATTGGGTCAGTGCCCAGGCCATGCCTGTCGCCGCGCCAATGATGAGCAGAATCGCGCCTGACAGCGAGGCTGTCTCGACCAGCATCGGATAGATGCGACGCCAGTCGAACTGGCGATAGACGAAGAGACCCGCGCAGGCCGAATAAAGAATGCCGATGGTCGAGACCTCCGTTGCCGTCGCGACGCCTTCGACCACCGCGGTCCGGATCACGAAAGGCAGCGCGATGGCCGGTATCGCGATGACGAAGGCGCGGCCAATCTCCCGGGCCCTCGCCCTTTTGACGTGAGACAGGTCCTCGCGGCGATATCGCCACCAGACCACCGCCGCGAGCATGACCGCGAGCACCACGCCCGGGAGCAACCCGCCAGTGAAGAGCGCCGAGATCGACACGCCGGTCACCGAGCCGATTGTGATCAGGACTAGCGAGGGCGGGATCGTTTCGGTCTGCGCTCCGGTTGCCGCCAGAAGCGCAACGAGGTCACCCGGTTTGGCCCCGCGCTGCCGCATTTCGGGAAACAGCACAGGAGCCACCGCAGCCATGTCCGCTGCCTTGGAGCCGGAAATGCCCGAGACCAGATACATCGCTCCGACCAGCACGTAGTGCAACCCGCCCCGCACGTGGCCCAGCAGGCTCGCCAGGAAGCTGATCATGGCGCGCGCCATGCCCGTCATCTCGATCAGGAGGCCGAGAAAGACGAAGAGCGGCACGGCGAGCAGGATGAGGTGGCTCATGCCCTCGTCCATTCGCCCGATCATCACCACGTCGGGCGTGCTGGTCGTCAAGGCGAGATAGCCGACCGTCGCAAGACCAAATGCGAACGCGATCGGCACGGCCGCAAAAACCATCGCCCCCACGACGACAACGAAGAAGATCAGGAGGTTCAAATTGCCGAGCGGCTTCAAGGCGGGAGCGAGCAGAACGAAGGTCGCAATGATGGCTGCAACGAGCGCTAAGGAAGCCAGCAAGCTGCGCGGGCTCGCGATCCGGATGAGGCGGACGACCGCTGCGACCAGCATCAATCCAATCCCGATCGGCAACGCCGCCGCGCGCCAGCTGTTGACGATCTCGAGCGCCGGCGTCGTCACGAAGGCCTCGTCGGCCGCGAACTCATAGGCCGGCCAGACGACCAGCACGAGGAAGGCCAGCGATGCTGCGGCCGCGACGGTGTCCAGGAACGCGCGAACTTCTGTACTCAGTACGCCGACAATAGCGGTCATGCGCATGTGCTCGCCGCGTTGGAACGCAATCACGGAACCGAACATGGCCAGCCAGAGGAAGAGAATGCCGGCAAGCTCGTCAGACCAGATGATCGGCGAGCGGAACACGTATCGACCCACGATGCCGGCAGACAGCACCGCTATCTCCGCCAGCACGAGCAGTGCTGCCGGGACCGCCACAACGTGACCAAGCACCGTGTTCGTCGTTATCACCCAACTGCGCCGGCTAGCCTGCGACGGGCCGGCCGCCACACCGGCATCGGCGTGGGGCGGATGGCTCACGCTCGTCATGATAGCTGGCCCGCGGCTTTTTCGAGCTGCGACCATGCCTCCTCGCCAAACTTGGCTTTCCAGTCGGCGTAGAAGCTGGTTTTGGACAAGGCCTGGCGGAAAGCGGCGCGATCGACGTCGATGAATTTGAGACCCTTGGCCGAGAGATCGTTGCGTAGTGACTGGCTGAGCTTTGCGATGTCGGCACGCTGATCGACCGCGGAGCGATCGAGCTCGCGCGTCACGATCTCCTGCACGTCGTTAGGCAGGCGCTCGAAGGCGCGCTTGTTGCCGAGGATCCAGTAGCCGTCCCAGACGTGCCCCGTCAGGCTGCACGTGCTCTGCACCTCATAGAGGCGCGCGGTCGCTATGATGGGCAACGGATTCTCCTGGCCGTCGACGACCTTGGTCTGCAGCGCGGAATAGACCTCGTTGAAGTTGATCGGGGTGGGCCCGGCGCCGAGCGCCTTGAAGAGTGAGGTGAGCAGCGGCGCGGGCGGGACGCGGATCTGGAAATTCTTCAGATCATCCGGGGTGCGGATCTCGCGGCCGGACGAGGTCACCTGGCGGAAGCCGTTATCCCAGGCCTTCGACACCGCCATGATCGGTGTCTTGGCGATCTGCGTCCGGATATAGGTGCCGAGATCGCCATCCATGGCTTTCCATACGCTGTCGTAGTCGGCAAACGCGAAGCCGGTATTCACGATGCCCGCGCTAGGTACCAGGGTGGCGAGGATCGAGGACGATTGGTTGAAGAACTCGACGCCACCGCTGCGAACCTGGGTCAGTAGTTCGGTGTCGGAGCCGAGCTGATTGGCCGGGAACAGCTTGATCTCCAGCCGTCCGCTGGTCGCTTCGCGGATGCGGTCGATCGCCTCTTGCGCGCGGATGTTCACCGGATGGGTCGGGTCCTGTCCGGTTGCGAACTTGTAGACGAACTCGGCGGCAGATGCTGGACGGGTCCGAATCCCGCAGAGAGGTACGGCGCTCGCCGCCATCAATAGCGAACGGCGGCTGATCCGTCCGGGCTTCGACACAGTCATGTTTTCCTCCTGATCCTGTATTGACGTTGTGCCGGCTGCATGGGCCTGCGCTGGTTTCCAGCTGTCCGGGCTCTTCGACCGCCCACATTCGGGCAACAGCCATCGCTCGCCCGCCGCAATCTGCAGCGGGTGGAACTCTTCACTCGGAGCCTGACTGGCGTTTAGTGCCGGTCCGCTAAAGCCACTGCTTGATCTGCCTTGCGACCTCGGCGGTCGAAATGCCGTAGCGGTCGTGCAGCGTCGGAAGTGCGCCGGCGTCAAGGAATTCGTCCGGCAATGCAATCTGGCGGAAAAGCGGATGGACGCCTGAACGCATCAGGAGTGCGGCGATCGCCTCGCCGAGACCGCCAATCGTCGTGTGGTTTTCGGCAACGACGACCAGCCGGCCTGACTTACCGGCTTCACGCAGTATCGCCTCGGCGTCGAGTGGCTTGATGGTCGGAACGTGGAGCACCGCGGCATCGACGCGGTCGTTCTTCAGACTTTGCAACGCCTCGAGCGCACGCATTGTCATGATGCCGGACGAGATGATTAGAACATCCTTCCCGTCACGGATCAGCTTGGCCTTGCCGAGCTCGAACTTGTAGTCGTATTCGTCCAGCACGACCGGCACCTGGCCTCGCAGCAGGCGCATGTAGACCGGGCCCTGATGCGCCGCGATCGCGGGCACCAGTTGCTCGATTTCATGGGCATCGCAGGGGTCGATGACCGTCATGTTCGGCATGGCGCGAAACAGCGCGAGATCCTCCGCGGCCTGATGGCTCGGGCCATAGCCTGAGGTCAGCCCGGGCAATGCGCAGACGATCTTCACGTTGCGGTCTTCCTCCGCAATCGTCTGGTGGATGAAGTCGTAAGCGCGTCGCGATGCAAACACCGCATAGGTGGTTGCGAATGGCATGAAGCCTTCGGCGGCAAGACCGGAGGCCGCGCCGAACAAAAGCTGCTCGGCCATGCCCATCTGGTAATAACGATCCGGAAACTCCTTCGCGAAGATGTGCAGGTCGGTGTACTTGCCGAGATCGGCCGTCATGCCGACCACATCGGGACGGCTGCGCGCGAGCTCGACGAGTGCGTGTCCAAACGGCGCCGGCTTCGTTTTCTGTCCCTCTCCCGCGATCGAGGCGATCATGGCCGAGGTAGTCAGGCGCGGTTTGCCCGGCTGGGGTGCTGATCTGACGGTCTTCATGCCTGCCTCCCGGCTTCCAACGCAGCCAGCGCGAGCTGCCATTCGTGCTGCTCGACGCGGATGAAATGGTTCTTCTCGCGCTGCTCCAGGAAGGGAACGCCCTTGCCCATCAGCGTGTCGGCGACGATCATCCGCGGTTTTGGCGCGGGATGAGACTTCGCGACATCGAACGCGGCAATGACGGCATCGAGATCATTGCCGTCGATCCGCTGCACGAACCAGCCGAAAGCCTGAAGCTTCTCGACCAGCGGCTCGAACGCCATCACCTGCGTGGAAGGACCGTCCGCCTGCTGATTGTTGACGTCGACGATGCCGATCAGATTGTCGAGCCTGTAATGGCCCGCCGACTGAATAGCTTCCCAGACCGCCCCCTCGTCGAGCTCGCCATCGGAGAACAACGTGTACACCCGCGCCTCGGATTTCTTGCGCTTGAGCCCGAGGCCCATGCCGACGGCGATGCTGAGCCCAAGCCCGAGCGAGCCGCCCGACATCTCCATTCCGGGCGTGTAGGAGGCCATGCCCGACATCGGCAGGCGGCTCTCGTCGCTGCCGTAGGTTTCGAGCTCTTCCTCGGGGACAATCCCCGCCTCGATCAAAGCCGCATAGAGCGCGATGGCATAGTGCCCGTTCGAGAGCAGGAAACGGTCGCGGTCTTCCCAGGAGGGATCTTCCGGCCGGTAGCGCATCGCGTGGAAATAGGCCACGGCGAGGACGTCCGAGATGTCCAGCGCCTGTGCGATATAGCCCTGGCCTTGAACCTCGCCCATGCGCAGCGCATTGCGGCGAATGTTGTAGGCGCGGTCCGCCAGCTTGGGCGTGTTGGTCAGTGTTTCCATCGATCTGGACCTTGTCTTGCTGGCTCAGTGGATGAGCATGCCGCCATTGACGTCGATCACGGCACCAGTCACGTAGGCGGAGAGATCCGAAGCCAGGAAGGTGTAGATGCCGGCGACGTCGTCTGCCGTGCCAAGGCGATTGAGCGGAATGCCTTCCAGGATCTTCGCCCTCATCTCGTCCGTCAGCTTGCCCGCGGTAATATCGGTGCCGATCAGGCCGGGCGTCACGCAATTTACGCGGATGCCGTCCGGGCCGAATTCACGGGCCATCGCCTTGGCGAGACCAAGCACACCCGCCTTGGCCGCCGAATAATGCGGGCCGCCAAATATTCCGCCACCACGCTGGGCTGAGACTGACGACATGCACGCAATCGATCCAGACTTGCGGGCGCGCATATGCGGGATCACCGCCTGGGAAAGGAACAGAACACCCTTCAAATTGACGTCCTGGATACGATCCCAGTCGCCGGTCGAAATTTCCAAGAGCTTCACCGGCTGGGTGATGCCGGCATTGTTGATCAGGATATCGACGCCGCCGAATGCTTCCATTACGCGAGTGACCGCACGCTCGCATGACGACTTGTCGGCGACGTCGCACGGCAGCCCAATATGCTCTGTACCAAGAGTGCTCGCTGCACCCGCTGCGGCTGCGGCATCGATATCGAGAATGGTAACCCGCGCGCCCTCGGTAGCGAACCGCCGTGCGGTGGCAAGCCCGATGCCGCGCGGCGAGGCCGCGCCCGAAATGATGGCCGTCTTACCCCTGAGCAGCATCAGTTCCTCCCACTAATGTTTTTTCCTTGGCAAGACCAATGAACCGCGGACGCGCACAGACAAACGCACAGTTGTCACGGATCGATGAATCTGGTTCACTTATGGGATGCTGTCGAATGTCCCGATATCGGCAATTCGCGCCTTTGAAGCCGCCGCCCGCACCGGATCCTTTCGCGATGCGGCGAATGAGCTTCACCTGACACCGAGTGCGGTCAGTCATGCCATCCGCAAACTGGAGGACACGCTTCGGACCGTTCTGTTCGAGCGCAGCGCGCGGTCAGTGCGGCTCACGCCAGCCGGCGAAAACCTGATGCGCCACACGGGAGCGGCATTTGATCAGCTCCGCCGTGGCCTCGAGGAAGTCGCCGCGCGCGGACCGCAATTGGTGCGCGTCCATTCGGCACCTAGTTTTGCTGCGCAGTGGCTGGCACCACGCCTCGCACAATTTCTCGCCGCCTATCCGAAGCTCGAAGTGCGGCTGGCTGCGAGCACGGACTACGCTCGCTTCAGCAACGATGATTTCGACATCGATATCGTCTACGGTCCGCCGCGGGCGGAGGGCGTGGAGGTTGTTCCTCTCCCCGAGGAAACGGTCACCCCGCTCTGCTCCCCTGCTCTCGCAAAATCGATAAGGAAGCCGGCCGATCTCCTCGATCAGACGCTGATCCGCTCCGACGTGAAGCAGGTGCAATGGCACCAATGGTTTACCGCCAACGGATTGGAAGCCCCCGCCCTGCACGGCATGAGGTTTGATCGCAGCTTTCTGGCAATCGCAACGGCCGCGGAGGGATTGGGAGTAGCGATGGAATCAACCCTTTTGGCCGAACGCGAACTGGCGAGCGGGCGACTGGTTGCGCCACTGGCAGGACGCGCCAACGATATCCGCTACGTCGGCCATCGCCTGATCTACCCACGGGCCAGCCGACAGAGATCTGCGGTACGAGCCTTTGCAGATTGGCTCGTGGCGCAACTCGGTGGCGGGACCGCAGGTTCCGCGCACTAAGATCCAAGTCTGGCCGAGCATCGCCGACGCGCTTGAGGACGGAGAGATCGACGCCGCACAGGCGGTCTTTCGCGCCATGAACGAGTGCAACCACCTCGTCTGCCCGACGGCTCAACGCCGCCGGGCCGCCAAGCTGGTCGAGGAGAAGGGCGCCGCGATCGAGGGTACATCCGCTAGAACCCTGGCTCACGGCCCTTGATGGGCACCCTCACGACCCGGGCTGTGCCGGCATACGACCTCTGGGTCGCGGTCAACCAGATCCCCGAAGCCTACCGCAGTTTGATGCGCACGGTTGCGATAAGGCGGGCCTTACTTGCCTGGCTGCGCGCGCTCGAAATCAGGCAACGGACAGACGGGCCTTTTCATGGTGCACCTGCACTGCATCTTTATCGTCGGCCCCAGCTACTTCGAGCCTGGCAGCAAGGAATATCTCTCTTTTGAAAAGCTGCGCGCGGCTTGGAAGGCAAGCCTCGCGCCGACTACGACCCGATGGTCCGGATCGAGAAGATGCGCGGCGGCTTCGCGCCGCTGACCGTCACGGGTCGCAAGTCGCTGCAGGAAGCCCTCAAGTACTGCTTCAAGCCGGGTGCGATCTTCTACACGAAGGTCGGCGGAAGCCCCGCCATGGTGGGGTGCTCACACCCGCGAGCTGTTCGACCCCAACGATGGCAAAGGTTTGCGGTGGCTGCCCGACAACGAATCACAAGCGATTCATCCGTTTCAAGTTTTTTCGATCGGATCGCGGTCGAGCCAAGCATTTGTGGGTAATTGAAAGTCACCGGACGCGTACGCACGCCGAGGCACTCTTTGAGGAGGTCTCGCTGGATATGGCGCCGCACTGGCAGCCGACGCGGCAAACGACCTTGGACCGGTGATACGGCGGTTATCGTCGATGCCGTCCGCGTAGGCATGTCGGTCGCGCAACTCGTCTACTTGAAGAAGCCCGCGATGGCGGAAGCCGCCGAGCGGTTGCGGGCCGACAAGCGGTGGCTTCCGAACGTGCTGCGCTTGCCACAGCTGGCGATCGAGAAGAACTCTCCGCCGACATTCGTGCCGAATGCGATCTACTTCGCCTTCACGATGAGGGCGCCGATAGCAGCCTCTTCAATATGGCGGAATCTTAGCCCGGTAGCTTTGCGCCCCCGTCAACTACCAGCACTGGTGATTGATCGAGATGAGAGATAGGAGGACAATCGGATAACGAATGCTGGCCTGATCAAGCTCAGGTACAAAGACTCTCGCAGCGACCAAAGTCGGCTCTCGCAATGGACATAATGAGCTGACGTGTCAGCGGCAAAAGTACAGCATGCTCAGGTAGGATCCAGCAGAGTAACGCCCTGCGCCTTCTCGAGCCGTAGCAGATCAGAGAAGCACGCATCTACCGCGACGCTGGGTCATGCCGCTGCCGTTCACCGCAGCGGAGTTCTCCGTTGTATGGGATTAGCCGCGCGCAGCAGGAAATGGAGATGCCAGCAAACGAGAGAGGCTTTGAGAGATCGGTGATCCTGATCGACAATTTCGACTCCTTTACATTCAACATTGCCCAGATGGTCGGCGAGGTGAATGGTAGGGAAATCATTGTCTTGGATAACACAGTGCCATGGAGCGAAATCCGCAAAATACCTCATGAGCGGATCATTCTCTCACCCGGCCCAGGAAGTCCTCAAAATTCCAAGGATGTCGGCTCAACGATGGATGTTTTGGCCGGGAGCGCCGTTCCGGTCTTGGGCGTGTGCTGGGACATCAATGCATTGCCCATTTTCATGGTGCATCCGTTGCCCGCGCACCAGAGCCGCTCCATGGCCGGATCCGCAGCATCAGAACCTCCGGAACGGGCCTATTCGAAGGGCTGCCGCGCTCTTTCAATGTGACCAGATACCATTCTCTGGCAGTGACAAGTGAGCTTCCGGAATGCCTTGAATGTAGTGCTATGTGTGAGGATGGCGTGATTATGGGGCTACGCCATCGGCAGGCGCCTCACTACGGTGTGCAGTTTCACCCGGAATCCATCTGCTCCCAATACGGACGAGAACTTTTTGCCAACTTCCTCTCTGATCTGTGCGCCTCGTCCGCGCCCCCATCCTCGCTCAGAGCACTGGCGGGGTCCTGAAATGAACGTCCCGCGCGCCAGCAACCTTCTCTTCAAGACGGCGACGTATAGGGCGAGAAGTTCAACGGCCTCATGCACCGCAAGCGCTGAGGATGTTTTCGTGCGTCTCTTTGGTGGTGCGCAGCCTGCTTTCTGGCTGGACAGCAGCATGCTGGTGCCGGGGGGTCGCGGTGGTCCTTCATGGGAGGGCTTAGCGGGCCGGGCAGCTATCTGGCATGCTACGATGCAACTCGCCAGGAAATTGGGATCACTCGCGACGGCGAGGCATCACCAATGATCATCTCCAAATCGATTTTCGAATTTCTCGCCGTTAGACGTGCCGCGCACAAGCTGAAAGATCAGGCTGATGTGCAAGACATTCCCTTCAAAGGTGGCCACGTGGGCTATTTCGGCTATGAACTGAAGTCACTCACCTGCGGCGTCAGCTCACGACCATCGAAATATCCGGATGCAGTCTTCATCTTCTGCACAAGATTCCTCGCCTTTGATCATGAGAATGGCCGCATCCACATCGTTGCGTTCTATCCCGACATCGAGACGGGATTGTCCGACGATGCTGCCCTTTGGATCAGCAAGACCGAGCGGGAGATCCAAGGCATTGAACCTGCTGCTGGCGTCTTCCCGTCCTCCCTCCACGCAAATCGGGGTCCAATTCAGTTCAAGCTTCGTCAGGACGGGTCCGATACTTGCAAAACATCAAAAATGCCTTTCCAAGATCCGAGCTGGCGAGACCTACGAGATCTGTCTGACCAACGAGATCACCGTCGAGACAGAGATCGACCCGCTCAACCTGTATCGGATCCTAAGGCGGAGAAATCCGGCCCCATACTCCGCTTTCCTCAGGCTTGGAGATATTTGCGTTGCCAGCTCTTCCCCGGAAAGATTCCTGCGGATCGATCGCAACCTCGTTGTCGAGACCAAGCCTATCAAGGGCACCGCGCCTCGACACGAAGTCCCGGACGAAGACGACCGGATCGCTGAAGAATTGCGCTTGGACGAGAAGAGCTGGGCCGAAAATCTCATGATCGTGGACCTCATGCGGAACGATCTTGGTCGCGTCTGCCGCATCGGAAGTGTTCATGTGCCAAGCCTCATGCACATCGAAAGCTACAAGACCGTGCACCAACTGGTCAGCACCATCCGTGGCGAATTGCCGTCACCCGAGGATGTCATCCGCTGTATTACTGCGAGCTTTCCGGGCGGGTCGATGACGGGCGCGCCTAAGATCCGTACCCTTAAGATTATCGATGAACTGGAGGAGGCGCCGAGAGGAATCTATTCGGGGGCGATCGGCTATTTGTCTGTGTGCGGCGAGCTGGACCTGAATATCGTCATTCGGACGATCATCTGCCGGGGAGGCCACCTGAGCATCGGCTGCGGCGGGGCCGTCGTCGCGTTGTCTGACCCCGAGGCGGAGTTCGAAGAGATACTCCTCAAGGCACGTCAGCCGATCCGTGCGATTGTCGAGGCCTTGACAGGCGACCCGGATCATAGCGCCGAGATCCATGGAGCGGATCACGATGCTGGCGAGGAGGCTGTACCCGATTCCGCTCATCGTGTCCGCCTCGCGACATTCCAGGACCGGAACACGATCGCACAATGTGTCAATACGCTTCTCACGGAGCTACGAGGACCGGGGTCGCAATTCGATCCGCAAGCGGCAGTCAGCGTCGCTGGGCAAATCGCGACGGATTCACGGCTTGGGTTCGCCTTGATCATGGAGACTGTGCTGACCGGCGAAATGATCGGCATTGCGGTCGTCTCCCAGGTCACCGCGATCAGGGCTTCAGGCCATTATGGAATCCTGCAGGAGCTCTGGGTTGATTCGCGCTATCGCTCGGCTCAAATGGGAGACGGCTTCTGGCTGCGGTGGACCGCGAGGCGCGGGCGTGGGGATGGCCCATGATCGAGGTGTCTCTTCCCTTGACCGACCGTCCCGGCGCCGAGAGGCTGGTCGCATTTTATGAAAGCATGGGCTTCACATCGGCTGGAGAGCGGCGACGAAGGAGGCTTCCGTGACCTGGCTAACGGTTCACGTGACACCAGCCTCATCCAGCCCTGAGGGCCTTATCGCTAATGCGGCGGAAACTATCAAACCCTCAAGAGAAGTCGAGGACCGTCTCAACGAGATCCGGACCGGATTGGAGAGCTCACCTGGTGTGCAGTTTATCTCGCTCTCTGAAAACGTCCCAGACAAGGTGGTGTCAGTCCTGAGAACCCTTCATGATTCGGACTACCTTGATGCACTCCGGCTAGGGCCACATCCACAAGAGCCGGAAATCACCGAGCTTGCCAGAAGATATGCCGCGCCCGGTGTGCCGCAGAACACATCCGTCGACACAGGAAGCTATCAGCGCGCGCTTTTGTCCGCCGCTACCGGCTTCGCAGCGGCGACCACAATTGCCTCAAAGCGAAGCCCAGTAAGTTACGCACTATGTCGGCCGCCCGGTCACCATGCTGGCCATAGCTTCATGGGTGGGTATTGTTTCCTGAATAACGTCGGCGTCGCGGCGCTGCGCCTGCGCGAATCGGGCCTCCGGAAGCTGGCGATCCTTGACCTCGATTTCCACCCGGGCAATGGAACTAGCGATGTGCTGAGCGCACATCCAGATATCGCCTTCGGCAGCCTGCACGCCCGGACTGACGTAAATTTTCCCTGGATCCCGCAACTTCGACCAGCACTCGACAGTCACAAGTATGTGGAATTTCTGGCCGCCCCAAGTCCGGCAGAATACATGTCGGCGCTTCTTGGGATTCTGCAATCCGATTGGGCCACCAGGCTGGATGTTCTCGTTGTCAGTATGGGCTTCGATATCGTCGTCGGAGATCCGCATGGCGGTTGGACGCTTCCGGCGGAAATCTATCGAGAAATCGGTCTGGCATTGGCTGCTACTGGCAAGCCGATCTGCATCATACAGAAGGGCGGCTACCGCCTGGACACGTTGTCGGCCTGCGCAAAGCATCTAGCCGCGGGCCTGCGACTTGGAATCAAGGAAATAGACAGGAGCCATACATGACGGTCACCTCGAGCCCCAACGCCCGTCTTCTGCCATTTCGGGACCTTATCAACAAGCTGGACAACCAACTGGTGGAGATAATTAGCCAAAGACTCTCCGTCTGCGCTGAGGTCGCACGCTACAAGAAGGAACGTGGAATCGCCATGATGCACCCCGATCGCGTTGCAGAGGTAAAGGCACGTTGCGCCGAGATTGGGGCAGAACGTGGCTTGCGCAAGGAATTCACCGAAGATCTCTATGCGCTAATCATAGGAGAAGCCTGCGAGCTCGAAGCGATGATCATAGACGAGCAGAAAGTCGTCTCCTGATGGTCCGCATCTACACGCTTGGCCCAGCGAGAAGCTGTCATCATCATGCGACCTTGAAGTATCTTGAGTTCCAAAGGATCGAGGCGCGCGACGTCATACTCGTCGACGATCTTGTGACTGCGGCGGGCGAGGCCGCAGATCGCGGAGACAGCTACGTCCTTCAGTGCAGCGCGCACCTAAATGTCCATCTCGTGACCGAGAAATTTCGAGATCGTCTTCAGGTGGTCGACACCTTCATACTGCCCACCCAGAGCATCGCGGTCGTTAGACGCAAGGATGTGAAGGAGCCTCGGACGCTAGGGCTACCTGAGCCAACGATGGGGTATATCGACCCAAAAGCATGGAATAAGCTGATATTCGAAACAACAAAGCCGATTGTCGAGAAAAAACTGCTTGAAGGCGTGTATGATGCCGGGGTTGCTTACAGCAGATCAGTGCTCGAACATCCCGACAAGCTTGAGATCGTACAGGAGATCGGTGAGGTGGTGACGACGTGGCTACTATACGGCCCGCGTCCCCGCTACTCAGGTACGATCATCGCCAGTCCCTATCCTGAGTTGCATATGCTGCTGTCTGGAAACGCATCACAACGACATGTACCAGCACCCTCATGACCTCATCCCCTCCCGGCGCGCGAACGAAACTCGTCGTTGCGGCTCTGACCATTGCTGCGTTCGCTATCGGGCTGGACACGTTTGTCATCATTGGGGCGCTCGATGCGATCTCTCGTGATCTTGCAATTTCGACTGGCATGGCGGGCTGGATCATCTCGATTTACGCGCTCTGTTACGCCATCTTCGCTCCGCTGAATGCCTGGATGTTCAAGGCCATGAGCCGCCGCAATGTTCAGATTCTGTCCGTTTCGATCTTCATCATCGGTAACCTGATCTGCGCGATCGCTCCGAACTTCCTAGCCCTTGCGGCAGGTCGCGTCATTTCGGCCCACGGCGCCGCGATGTTCACCCCGGCGGCTACCGCGCTGGCCGCGGAGCTCCTGCCGCCAGCCCGCAAAGGGTTCGCGTTGTCCCTGATCTTCGGCGGCATGACCGTTTCACAGGTTGCGGGCGTTCCCGCCACAAGCTGGATCGCTGATGCTATCGGCTGGCGCTTCTCATTCGGTTTCGTCGTCATTGCTGGACTTCTCGCATTGATAATCTTCGCTCCAATGATGTCTGGAATACCTGACAAGGCGCCGGAGCGCGAAAACGCCCCTATCTCAAGACGCTTCCCCAAGACCATCTACGGTCTCCTTTCCGTGACGCTGTTCATCGTCGTTTCCGAGTTCATCGTTTATTCCTATGTGAGCGTCTTCATCATTGGTTCTCTGTTTGTCGGAGTGCCGCTGCTCTCGGCCGCGCTCTTTGCCTATGGTTTCGGAGCCGTGACCGGAAACGCTGCGTGCGGCGTTCTGACTGACCGTTTTGGACCCTATAAAGTCCTCATCGCGGCCGTAGGTGCCCAACTCATTCTGCTCGTAGGTTTGGTTGCGTTCGGACAGCATGGGACCCTCACCGTGCTCATCGCTTTCCTTTGGGGCAACGTGAGCTACATGTATCTGGTCCCGATCCAGCACCGGCTTCTCGGTCTGGCCGGAGATAGGTCGAAACTGGTCCTGGCAATGAACAGCTCGACCACCTTCGCAGGGATCGCCATCGGTGCTTTTCTCGGCGGCATCATTGTAGAGATTAGCGGCATCACGTCCCTGGCTACGGCATCAATCCTGATTGGCCTCATCGGCATCGCGCTGGGTGTTGCCTTCATGCGTGATGCAGCACTTCTGAAGCCACGTCTGCAGGATGTCTGAGATGATATCCCTTAAAGACAGAGCTGTCGCCGTCCCGGAGTTAAATACGGTTGCATTTGCCTGCGACAAAGGTTGTGAAGGAGATTGGAAGCCTCAAACGTTATTTTCGTCGCGTGCTAAGTATCTGGAACGGAGCCGCGACGCGTTTCGCCCTCGTGCGAAACAACCAAGAGGCCGCCCTTGGCGTCTGAGGGGCGCTGGCATCAACTGAACCAGGTACACTGCTGTCGGTGACGCAGTTTTATTTTCGGCTCTCTGCCCTAAAAGATGCGTTCGAACTCGCCGTTGAGGATGCGAAGCAAGAGATTTCAGATACGCTTGGTTATCGTGACATGATCCAGCGTCGATTAGTCAGTTGCGTTGCTCCCGCGCTGCCGGGCGCTCGAAAGGCTCGATCCACCGGATTGTGGAGTTCGACCGCGAAGCCACCGCGTGCCGCCGTCTCATCAGTGGTCCTGTACAGGGTCGCAAAGCGCAATTGCGCTGCGGAAGGGCGCGCCTGAGTCGGGGCGGCATAGTGGACCATCAAGGATATTGCAGCGGCAACCCGGTCATCTCCCTCGAAAATTGGTCCAGAACCTTGATTTCTGCGGGATGGATATCGCCATCCGCCTCCATCACCTTCGCGCACGCCGATAGCGTGGCGACGACTCGGTTGGGATCATCCTGCGTCAAGCGCTCGATCTCGCGATCGATTAATTCTGCGGTAGGTCGAAGCCGGCCAACGTATAGTCGCAAGCGATTCTCCTCGTTCTCCCCAAATTCAAACTTCATGCGCGCACAACATGTCTTTACGTAATCTAATATGGCTCCAACCTCATCAGGGATCAGTTCACCGTCGGCCAATCCGACCGCGGCGAGGAGAATACCCCCGTTTTCCCTGCATATTCCTCTCAAGCGCGACCACCTCCTTTGAAACTCGTCGGCTTGAACAAGTGCTTCATCTGACGGCGGCCAGACAACTCCGAAAGTGTCGTTCAAGAACTTGGTTGTGGGCTCAATAATCACGCCATTAAAATCTGCGACAGCTTCAATTCTATCGACGCGAAAGTAGCGTGTGGCCTTCCTAAGATGGCATTTTGCGACCAAAACCGGAACACCATAGTCTGTGTGGCGAATAGCCCAAACGCTGACTGCTCGAACGCTTAAGTGTCCATCGGAATCTCTATAATGCAGGACAAATGATTGGCCCTCAGCATGCTCAATCAAACCAGGCGATTTGCGCGAGACGACTTCGTCCCCGTGGTCGGCGGCAGGTGCAGCCAAATTTACCGCCGTGGCTATTGGCGGCGGCGGCGCATTGTCGGCTTTAGACTGGAAGTACGCGCGAACGTCTGAGAACACACTGACCACGGCACCCTCCCCTGCACTTCGGACTTCCTTTCCTGCGATTGTAGTGGACGATACAACCAAAGCAAGAATTCCAACTCGAACATCCAGCAGGAGGCAATTGGCCCGCGCTACGTTTGCCCACAGCCACAATGAGCAGCGGCCCGAGGGCGCCCTGGGCTACAAGTGATTGATAGTTTGCGATCTGCTTGGGTTTACTGCGGAATAGCGGGCATGCCCGGCCCTGTCCGTCGCCACACTCCCACCCACGCCGATGGTCGCCCGCTCCTCACATTCGCCGAGGTGCGCGAGATGGGTGTCCGCGGCGTCATCGTCTTTTGCGCCGACTATCGCTGCAGCCACAGCGTTGCCTTAAGCGCCGATCGGTGGGCAGATGATGTGCGGCTACGCGACTGAGGCTCTGGCGTAGACGAAGGCGGCGATGACCAAACGTCCACAATCACCTCTATTGGCCTGGGGGATATTAGACCTGGCCTTGCGTTCGCATCGCGCGTTTCTTGGGGTGAAACGCGCAGCATTGCTTCGTTCTATCGGATATTTCGCAGGAAAGCGGCGAGATGTGGGGCGTCCACGGTCGGCACCGACAGGTTAGCGCGCAAGCTGCCATCATGGCCGGTTAGCTGAATTCGGCGATCGATTACAGGCACAGGTCAGTACGCAATGTACAGAACTGTGCCCCGCGCGCGGTGATAGAGGACACGGGAGGTCAGCCCGGCGCCCTGCCCCGCCTTCGCCACCGCTAAATAATGAGTTCGGCCACCCATGCCGCCGGGCGTGGCGAACTTCAAGAATTTATCTTTTCTCAAATGTTTGCCGCGACCTTCCAGCACTGGCCAGCAACGTTAGAACCAGTCCTGCGGGGGTCCGAGATGAGGACATATCTGAGCTCGTATGTCTCGAAGCTATTCGCGGGGGATCTGGCGGCTTTCGGCGGCCCTGCGACAGATGAAACGGTCGCAGGGCACATTCGCGCGGAGCAGATCTCCCTCGTGCTCGGCTATTCCCTGGGCATAATGCTTGCCAACGCCTGCAATGCGACGGTGCTTGCAATTTCCCTCTGGCACTCGCCCAACAGAAACTATGCCCTGATCTGGGCAGCTGCCGTGGTTTGCGGCGCGTTATCGATAGGCCTGAAGGCGAGTTTATCACGACGGATTACGAAGCCGCAGTTCGTCTCCCGACAGGCCATGCATCGGCTGGTGCGAAATGCGCTCGTTCTTGGAACCGCCTGGGCGGTCGTTCCGGTAGCTTTCTTCGCCGACGCCTCGAATGGCGGCCAACTCGTGATCACATGTCTTTGCTCCGGGATGCTCGCCGGCGGAGCATTCGCCTTCGCTACGATTCCGGTGGCGGCGGTTGCATTCACGGCTCCGATTTTTGTGGGTACGGCAATCTGCCTCGGCAGAAATGGCGATTTCGTCTATCTGCTCGTCGCTATTCTCGTTGTGGCCTATGGCTTCGTGCTTCTGCGCGGCGTTTTCGCCCATTCTTTCGAATTCACGAAACGCACCATTGCTCAATTGGAAGCCGAACGGAGGGTCCGGCGGGATCCCCTTACCCACTTGCCGAACCGTTTCGCCTTCAACGAAAGCCTCGAAGCCGCCGTCAACCGGTTGGCTCGCTCGGGAGAGGAATTCGCGGTTTTTCTGCTTGATCTCGATCGCTTTAAGGAAGTGAACGACAAATTCGGCCACCCCGCAGGAGATGAGTTCCTCGTTCAGGCCGCGGCGAGACTGCAAAGATGCGCGCGTGAGACCGATACTGTCGCGCGGATCGGCGGGGACGAATTTGCGCTGATCGTGACCAATCTGGCCAAAGTCCAAGACGCGTTGGAAATCGCCGAGCGCTTCGTCGGCGCTTTCGGTGAACCATTCCTGATCGAAAGATGCGAGATCGCGGGCGCGATGAGCGTCGGGATCGTGTTGGCCCCGCGCGACGGCAATACGTCTCATGAGCTCCTGAAAAATGTCGACCTTGCGCTCTATCGCGCCAAAAAAGCGGGGCCCGGAACCGTTCGCTTCTTTGAGGTCAGCGACGACAAATCAGCGCGCGATCGCAGGGCGCTGCAACGGGATCTGGAGGAGGCGATCGGGAAAGACGAGCTGTTTCTCGTCTACCAACCGTTCTTTGATATTCGCGAGAACAGAGTAACCGGCTTTGAGGCCTTGCTGCGCTGGCAACACCCTGTCCGGGGAGTCATTTCGCCGACTGAGTTCATTCCGATTGCCGAAGAAACCGGCTTGATCCACCCGCTCGGTGAGTGGGTGGTCCGACGCGCCTGCTCGACGCTTTCGAACTGGCCCTCTGATCTCAGGGTCGCCGTGAATTTCTCGGCAGCTCAATTCCATAACACCAGCATCCTGCAAACAATCGTGCAGGCCTTGGCGGAGGCCAGAGTTGCCCCTAGCCGACTCGAAATCGAAATAACGGAGTCGATGCTGATTTCAAAGTACGGGCCGGCATCATCGATCCTGAACTCACTCCTGCAACTGGGGGTGACGGTGGCGCTCGACGATTTCGGAACAGGATTTTCGTCGCTGACCTATTTGCTGAAATTGCCTTACACCCGCATCAAAATCGATCAGTCCTTTATACGCGACATGCTGACACGGCCGGATAGCGCGGCGATCGTAAAATCAATAATCACGCTGGCGCAGGATCTGCACATTGGCGTGGTCGCGGAAGGCGTCGAGACTACCGAGCAGCTCGGGTGTTTGCGCCAAACGAGCTGTGATGAAGTCCAAGGATATCTCATCGGTCGGCCGGTATCAGCCGACCGCGTCTTCGCCCTGCTCGATCAAAATAAGCAATGGTCGACACCTGCCGCTTGAAACGCCCTGTACAAACCGTTGCCCCCATCTCGAGTTGAAGCTTCTTCATCGGTTCAGTGCTCAGCAGGACTGGGCGACAGCTGTCGCTTGGTGGTCATCCCGGCGGCAACTGGCGATGCTAGTAGTTGACAATTCTTGACGGAGCCGCCTGCCTTTATCAAAAAGCTCTTGTGGCTGGCTTCGAGGTAACGGGAAGCGCGCCGAAATAGCGGGCCGTCCAAGCTGTCCGGGACAGTCGGGTTTATGAGGAAGACCTCGCTCGGCTCGAGGGTATGGCAAGGGGCGCCAGCATCGATCGGCTCAAGACCGCGGTGGTAGAGGGGCAGAAGCTCGATGCGGCCGAGATCGTGCAACAGGCGTTGATGCCGACCGCCGCGCACCAGGCGAGCTCGGCGAACAGTCGCGGTAGGCCCTTATAGAGCATGGAACGATTGTCGCGGCAGGGCTTATTGCCGAACCTGAGGTGAGCCGGTAGGACGCCCTTCCGGCCTCTGGCTTAGATGGCCTCTTGACTGCGGCACGCATCGCGAGTCACGCGGCTTGGTCTACTCGACGAGGTTCAGAAGTCGCGCAACGCCAGCGGTTGAAGCTGGTTGATGAACGTTGATGCTGCTAGTCGTCCCCAAAGAACCGCGCAAATTATCATCGTGGAAGTTGGTTCGCTATTTGCGGGATGCCCTGCTGCGGCAGGGCGGCGCCTTCGGGGCTCCGATGGACCTGCCGATAGACCTTCGACCTATTTGATCGATATCGGTGTTACCCTTGGCGCTGAACAACAAGACGATGTGACGGACTTGGATGCCGCGGGGTAATATCGCAAGTCGGTCACATGCCTGTCTTGTCATTGATTCCGCTAGCAATGCCAGCGCCGCACGCGGCGTCGCGCGGCATGATGGTCGGCAGTTCGGGTCCACTAATGGTCTTCCGTTCACGCACAGCTGCCGGCACAAGGCCGCAGCGAGCCGACCGCTTCAAATAAACTTCTAGATCTGGATCGTTGAAATCGATTGCCCACCACGTTCCGTCCAAGCATATCAAGGGTGCAGAGACGAGACTTTTACATCCCTTGCCGGAACGCGGGTCGTTAAGCTCAACTTTCACTATTTCCGCTCCCACCCAATTCAGATTTCGGTCTCGGCAACCTATCCCGAATGGCTCCAGATTTGGTTGGAAGAAAATGAACACTTTTAGGCATTTGCTCGGCAATTACCTGGGGCACGCGGCTAGGCAAGGGCGTGATTGGCTGGGCTGTTCTGCAAGGACGCCGCCATGCTTCGCGAAAATTAACCAAGAATTGTTTCTGTTACCAATAACACTTTCTTAAGACTTAAGCTAAGCGAGACTAGGGTTTGCTAGTGGCTCGCAAGCGATAGTCGCGCGGCAAACGCTGACGCAATCTTCCAATTTCATGGAAACGCATGATGAGCGATCTTACGGACACCGTCGGCCATCCACAGAACCCGACGGCCATTCCCGGCTTACGGAAGGATGACGTTGTTCGCGGAATATATTGCATGATCGCCGCGAGCGTGATGTTCGCATTATCGAGCGCACTATCGAAATGGCAAGCCGCTGTCTATCCCGTCGGCGAGGTTATGTTCTTTCGCTCCGTTTCTGCGTTTGTCCTCTGCGCCGCATTGATCCTCCCGGCAACGGGCATGTCAGTCTTTAACACTCGGCGGCCCCGCGCCCACCTTGCGCGCGGGCTGTCGCAGTCGATCTCGCAAACGTTCACGGTCATCGCCGTTAGTCTGATGCCCCTTGCAGGAGCGATCGCGATCAATTTTTCTGCATCGTTGTGGGCGGCCTTGCTGTCATTGATCTGGCTTAAGGAACGTGCCGGAATCGCGCGTTGGAGTGCGCTGGTAACGGGATTCGTGGGGGTCATCGTTGTGGTAAATCCAGGCGCAGATTCGATGCAGATTGGCGCATTATTTGCGCTGGCAAACGCGGTTATGTATGGCAGCGTCACGGTTGCCGTTCGCGGAATGACCGCAACTGAGTCTGCAAAGACGCTGTTGATGTGGCAGATGCTTACGGTAACCTTCTTTCACTCCTTCTTACTGCTGTTTGGATTCCGGGTGCCAGCGCCGGCTGACGCAATCATGTTGATCCTGAGCGGTCTTACAAACGCCGCGGCACAATATTTTTGGACGCAGGCGCTCCACCTAGCCCCGGCGGCCGCCGTCTCGCCATTCTATTACCTGACGCTCGTCTGGGCACTTGCGATCGGATTTTTCGTTTGGGGCGACGTACCGACGCTTTTTCTTCTGATCGGGTCCGGCATTGTTGTTGCATCGGGCCTGTTCCTGCTCGTTCACGAGGCTCGGCGACCAACCAAGAAGCCGATCTTCGGTGAACAAACTGGAGAATCCAGCCTTCAGAAAGTCGCTGGGTAAACGAGCGGGTCCCAAGCTCTAGGCGACAAATTTGCGCCCGGGCGACCATTTGGCAATCATTTCAGGAACTGTCGCTATTGGAACAGGCGGACTGAACAGATAGCCTTGCCCTTCGTCGCAATCGAGCGCCGCGAGAAAATCGTACTGTCCGACGGTTTCGATGCCTTCTGCCAACGTCGTCATTCCCAGCGCGCGAGCAATACTCACCACAGCTTGCACAATCACAACGTGCTCTGTGCCTTCAGCAAGGTCAGAAACAAACGACCTATCTATCTTGATTTTGTCGAATGGGAAGCTGCGGAGATAACTCAGAGAGGAATACCCCGTACCGAAGTCGTCCAACGAAATGCGGACGCCGAGTTGCTTCAACTGACGCAGGGTAGATAGGGTCGATTCATTATTGGTCATGAATACTCCCTCGGTAATTTCAAGCTCAAGTCGATGCGGCTGAAGTCCAGTTTCCTCAAGGGCGTGCCTCACGACCTCGGAGAGATTGGAAGCCGAAAACTGAATCGGGGAAAGATTGACCGCTATCTTAAGATTGTTCGGCCAGTGCGCGGCGCAGCGGCACGCCTCTCTCAGCGCCCATTCACCAAGAGGTTGAATCAGTCCAGTATCTTCCGCTACCGCGATGAAGGTTGTCGGCGGTACCATGCCATTGACAGGATGGCGCCATCGCACCAAGGCTTCGAATCCGGTTATGATGTTGCTCCGCAAATTGATGATGGGCTGATAATATAGTTCCATCTCATTTTGCTCGATCGCCTCGCGCAGATCGATCTCTAGCTGCCGTCGTTCCCTAAGCTCCCTGTTCATTGCAGCATGATAGAATCTATAGCTACCACGTCCTTCGGCTTTGACCGCGTATAGTGCCAGGTCGGCGGCAATCAGAAGGTCGTCGCAATTTACTCCATCGCACGGCCCAATGGCGATACCTACACTGATGCCAGAACGGATTCGGTGACCTCCGATCTCAAAGGGCTTCTGTGCCGCCTCGATCATGCTATTCGCCAGGTACGCGATCGCTGGTCGAGACTCAACCGTCGGCACAACAACTGCGAATTCATCGCCGCCGAGCCGCGCCAGCACTTCATTTGCACCAAGCGTATTCTTTAAGCGCCGGGCCATCTCCTGCAGCAGCAAGTCACCGGTCTGATGGCCAAGGGTATCGTTGATAGCTTTAAAACGATCAAGGTCAAGAAATAGGACGGCGAATTCCGCCGCTGGCTGCCCGTTGTCTACTGCCGATGGTTGCCGGTGGCTCATCTGGTCGAGCATGGAGCGAAACATCCGCCGGTTTGGGAGACCGGTGAGTGAATCCTCGGAACTAAGGCGGACTGCATCTGCTTCAGCGCGCGATCTTTTCGTGACGTCAGTGAAGGTTTGGACGAACCCAACGTCGGGGAGACTTTCCCTGCGAATCTCGATGATTGATCCATCGGGCATCGTTCGTTCGCTAACGCCGAGTTCTCCTGCGACGAGATCTCCCAAGATCCGAACAGAAGCCTCGGTCAGTTTGCCCTTAGGTGTCTCGTATTCGGCGAGTTGATCGACTCTTGGTGGGTTCTGTATGAACTCTGCGGGCAAATCGAGCAACTCGCCGCAGCGACGATTGATAATCGGAATCTGCTGATCATAAGTAACCAGCATAATTCCCTGGTTCATATATTCGAGCGTAAGGTCAAGCTGATTCGCTTTTTGCCTTGCCTTCGCGTCTATCCGTAGAAGCTGCTCAAGAGCAATGAGAACCAGCAAGGTAAGTATGGTACCCACCAACGAATTCAACTTGAGGGCGTTACGAGAGCTTTCCATGATCTGGCTTTTGCTCAAGCTAACGCTGACCCACAATGGATAGCCCTTGACCTTGCGGACAGTAATGAAACGCGTTTCGTTGTTGGCGGGATCAATGTTTTCAAATGTAGTTTCGATCCCGGCTCGCATTTGGTCGAGCAGTTGCGTTCCGCTAAGATCGTCTCCAAGTGCGTAACCGACCGCGCTCCCGCCACTCGAACGAACCACGCCATCACTCCCGATCAGGGCGATCGCCGCCGCCGATCCAAAATTGATATTGTTGTAGAATTTCGTCAAATGGTCCGGATTGAGCGAGGCCACGACGACGCCGCCGAACGTCTGATCACTATTCACGAAGCGCCGCGTGAATTGCACGGACCATTTTCCGCTGGCACGGCCAACCACCGGCTTGCTGATAAAAAGCTGATCCGCGATGCTGTTCAGATGAAATCTAAAGTGCTCGCGATCGCTCAGATCAAGGGCAGGCGCGGGTTGAGGACCGCTGTTCGACGCGCGCATAATTCCCTTGTCGTCAATAATGGCGACTTGGACGATGATGTCGCTCAGCACGTCGGTCGTGTTGGCAATGCCGCTAAAGCTAACCGAATTTTTCCGGGTCTCAATGCTCCGTCGTAGGTATAAGAGCGCCTTATCAATTTCTCCGATTGATCGAAGAACATTCTCTTCGAATACCAGCGCAAAGTTATGAGCGTCTCGATGCGCCTCTCTTTCGTCCCCCCGAACATCGCCGAGGTATTTTACAACAACTCCTGCCCACATCATGGTGATGATCACCAGGCCGAAAATTGCCGAGCTCCGACGCTCAGCAATCAGCTTTGGCAGCTCTAGGATTTGTAAATTCATGCCGAGAACAGGCCCCCTATCGGCCGGGCTTACTCGTCGGATATTTCGGGCGACTTAACTTCATTGATCGGCCACCGGTGCGTGGAAGGTTAACCTTAATAGATGGGTCACTGCTCTTCCGAGTTGACGTTGAGAAAAATAACGGATTATTAACTCGCGATAAAAAGATCTTCTTTCGGAGTTCATATGTCGGGTTGCGATGCGGTTGGTCCGAAAGAAGACGCCTTAACCAACACTGAAATAGCGGCTTGTCCGCAACCCTTTAGCAACAAAGCAGTTGACGGAGTATTTGAAGGATCAATCGAAATTGCGGTGCCTGTCACTCCTCGAGCCAAGGAGATTGCGCCAGAAAAGGTCCTGCAAGCCTTTAATACCTGGGCATTTAAGCGTGAGCAGCCTGACAACTCTATTGCAATGTTGCAAAGCATTTCCAAATCAATTGCGGTCAGAAATCCCGTTCCGTTTGTGCTCTATTGGGGAAAAGGTCCGCGGTCCAACATCGATAAGCCAGACTTCGAATGTCTGAACTATTTGGCTGCCTTCACCAGCCGGATCAGTAAAGTATATGCGCCCGGGGCGACACTAAGGTTGATTTTCACCGATACCCATGCGGAATTGAACGGACATTCATCACAAGACATACGCCAATATTTTAATGAGGTTGCGGATGGCGCCCGCGAACGCGGTTTCGAGAGCTGTTGGTTGGGCGACCTCACAAAGGCTGCGGAAGCGGATAACACAAGTCCTTTTATCGACGAGATCGTACCGGAGCCGACCTTCCAGCGGCTGCTTACCAGCGCAATGAAATGGTATCGTGGGAATGGAAGTTGTGAAGAGGGCGCAATAGAATATTACCGGATGAACATGGTCGAAAAACGTGCGGTCGAACGTGCATTTCCCGACTCAATTTTTATCACCTTCAATGGAAGCGAATTTCGAGGGCTTTTTCCGCAAAGGCTTCCAATCTTTTACATGTATTCGCTTCGCAAAGGGATCAGCATCAAACCTTGGTTCCTCTTCCCAGTTACGGCCTCCTGCGAACAGCAAGCAAGTTAGTCTCGCGTACCCGTCACTACAGTTTGTTGAGCCAGTCCCCGGCTGGACACCCTCTAAATGGACATCTCTTAAAGTGTGCGAACGAGGCTGCCTGGACGCTTAGCGCAATGGAGCACCCATGGGGCCATGCCAGCTTTCGCAGCTTTGGTTGGCGGTTGCATGGAGATTGGCGCCCTCGATGAAGAGCGCAAGCTTGTTTGGGGCCGACATTCGGGCACGAACCTGAATCGGATCTACGTGGCGGCGGACTGATTGTTAGGCAGAGTGTTGCCGCCCGAACCCGATATCCCAGCTACGATCACGCTCGGTCAAAGCGTTCAGCAACTCGCGGCGATCCGGTTTCGGTCATCCTGCAGTCTGCCATGCAGCAATCATCAGAGACGCAAGAATAAGCAACAGGATAGCGTAGAGCAGAAGTTGAGAGATCAAGTCACCATCGCGTTCGAACATTGTATCTCCCATCCGGGTTGCCCCTGTTCGGGCTGCGCCGGCACACTGACTCTGCCAGTTGCTCCGGCAACACTGTACGCAACGAACGAACAATCTCCTTTCTTACCCGAGCAAGTCGTCCCGCCTTCACATTGGGGCGTTTCGTTTGATCGATTAATGCAACTAGACGCACATTCGCGCCCAAATCCTGCATTTGGCCGGCTTTTCTAGCGTATTTAAGCAGCTCCATCCGAGGACGATGACGACGGCTAATGATCATGGCTCGGAGTTCGGCCGCTGGGCGGACTGGCTTGCGGATGCAGAACGCGGGGCCTGGAGCGCCGTCGAGATCCAGCACGAACTAGTGCATATGCGCCGCAATCCTTTGCTTAACGCGAGATAAGAGCAGCGAACGTCACCTCAGATTGTATCAGACTGGTGATCCGAGTTGCCAGTTTTAGGCGAACACTTTTGGGGCTTCAATATGAAGAGACTTCTGGCATTTTTGTTGATCGCTCAGTTTTTCTTGGCCGGCGGTCAGGCCTGGGCGCAGGGGCTTCCTGCTCCCTCATACTGGAAGAATCAACGGGGCTCAGAACTGTTTGTTTGGTCCGCCAATGGCGGCGCCATACAAGGGACCTTCACAAACCATGCGCAAGGGTTTGCCTGCCAGGGTATCCCTTATCCCGTCTCGGGAGCCGTCCGTCCAACCGGACTATATTTTGTTGTTACTTTTGGTCAGTGCAATTCTTTCACTCGGTGGGTTGGAAAGGTAAACGGTCCTCAAATGCCAACATCATGGATGCTGTTCTACGTTGATAAGAACGGCAAGCCCAGCAAACTGAAGGGCGCCGATACATTCACGCGCGTATGGTAGTCTTCAGCTTTCTTGCGAGGTCGACCTTAGATCGAAAACTCGCGCCCGCGAGTTTCGACCTGACGTGAGACACGCGCAAGCTTGTTTCGCAAGGCTCTGGGCTGTCCACGATCAGTCAAGTTCGATGCTCGACAGCCCGCAGGCCATCCAGGAACGGCCTAAGATTGCGTCAAAAGGGCCTCCCCAGATCTGAAAGGACAGTCTAAGCTTCATCCAAATCTTTGTCGGATGATCCGTACATCACGCATTTGTTTTCAGGTTCTTGTTTTGAAGTCCAGCGCGGGGTCCGGCAGGTGCCGCTAAGATGTGCGGCGTTGGTGCTATCGCGTTTGGTTAGAGAAAGTGAGTTTTCAGGTCTCGATACTTAAAATTCTCGCCGGCCAACCGGACGGCCGTGCGAGTCTCGCCGTCCTGAAGGATTACCTGGCGGTGTTCTACACCAGCGGTCCGGAGTGGACGGCTCGTATGAAGCGATTGGCAGAGCGGGCACCGGATCTTAATATTTTCGGGCAAGGGCTGGTTGTGCGAGAACCCGGACAGTGGATCATAACGGAAAAAGGCCGGGCCTTTCTTGCTTTGCTGGAACAGACAGGCCTACCGACCTCTCAGGAGCGAGCGCTCGAAGGCAGCGGTGAGAAACCTCTCGCAAGTAAGCTTCGCACGCTTTCCCCGGGCCGACAAGGCCACAGCGCCAGTCGCAGGCATTGCCGACGTAAGCGCCTGAGGACGCGTGATGGCCGGTCCACCTAGCCCTTCTGTAAAGCTGACTAGCGACCACGATGTGGCTGCATACGTGCCGGCAACTTGCGTATGGCCTACGCGCAAGACCTTGATGCCTCTGTAAGCCATGCTTGGATCGGCCTCGTTTGAAATGGAGATATTGTAGTGGCAACCGTAAGCGCTTAGCCATCACCCTATTGATGCGGGCTTGACGCTTTGCGGAATCGCCACGGCATGAGGTCTTCGATCCTGCTGTGGGGATGGCCGTCGATGATCGCCTCGAGTGTTTCGGCGATGTAGGCAGCAGGGTTTACGTCGTTGAGTTTGCAGGTGGCGACGATCGAGGCGAGCAAAGCCCAGTTTTCCGCCCCGATTTCATGTCCGGCGAAGAGCGCGTTTTTCCTGGTCAAGCAGATCGGCCGGATGGCGTTCTCGACCGGGTTGGTGTCGAGCTCGAGACGCCCGTCTTCGAGGAAGCGGGTCAGCCCCTGCCAATGATTGAGCGCATAGCGGATATCCTCGGCGAGCGTCGAACCGCTGGAGATCATCGACAGCTGCTTCTCGAACCAGGACTTCAACGCGGCGACCATGGGCAGCGAGTGCTCCTTGCGCGCGGCCAGCCGGATGTCCGGCGATGCGCCGCGCACCATGGCTTCGATGGCGTAAAGCTGGGCGATGTGCCGAATGGCGGCCTCGGCGATCGGCGACTTGCTGTTGCGGGCCAATTTCACAAAGCGCCGGCGCAAATGGCTCCAGCAATGCACGAGCGTCCAAGGCCCTTGCGGTCGAACGACTTCGGTCAGCCGGTCATATCCGTCATAGGCATCGCATTGCAGGAAGCTTCCGCCAAAGCCGTCCAGGAACTGCTCCGCGAAGGCGCCGCTGCGACCGGGGGCATATCGGAACAACACGATCGGTGGACTTGGACCGCTGTGGCCACGGTCGTCTGACGCGATCGCCCAGAAGTAGCCTTTCTTCGTTTGACCTCGCCCCGGATCAAGCACCGGTGCCGTGGTCTCGTCCATGAACAGGCGATCCGCCATGGCCAGGTGGCGGCGCATGTGGTCCGCGATGGGCTGAAGATGGAAGCAGGCGCGGCCGGACCAGTTGCCCAGAGTCGCCCGATCAAGCCGAATGCCTTGACGCGCATAGATCTCGGCCTGACGATAAAACGGCGTGTGGTCGCCAAACTTGGAGACGATCACATGAGCGATAGCCGCTTCGGTCGGCAGCCCGCCGGGCACGACGTGTTCCGGTGCGTGCGCCTGCGCGACAGGGCCCGAGCAGCGGCGACAGATGTATTTCGGGCGGCGTGTGACCAGCACGCGCCATTGCGCCGGGATCACGTCGAGTCGCTTGCTGACGTCCTCGCCGATCTTCGTCATGGCGCCGCAACCGCACGGGCAGAGCGTGCTTGCAGGCTCGATGACCCGTTCCACTCGCGGCAAATGGGCAGGCAAGCAGCCGCGATTGCGATGGGAGCCTTGATCCGGATCGCTGCGCGATCGACCCTGGATGACCTTCTCGGCTCTTTCCTGCGCCGCGTCCAGAATGCCTTGCGCGATCTCCACGTCTTCCAGCGGCAAGTGATACTGATCTGGCCGCAGCTTCTCGGATTTCGCGCCGAACTTGTCGCGTCGCAATTCGCCGAGAATGATCTCCAGCCGACGCCGCGCTTCCTCCGATGCCGCCAGTGCCCCCTGATGCTCGCTCAAGGCCGCCTGCGTTTGCGCCAGAAGCGCCTTGAGGCGTTCGTTTTCGTCGCGCAGTGTCGCGATGCTCATGCGCTATTTCGAGCACATCGCCGCCGCCCGTGCCACGATCAAAATAGCTGCCGAGTCATTCTGCCGCAGTTATCCCGCCACCTGCGGGCGCCGTGCTTCTTCCGGGCGGACCAATCTCCAATCCAGCCCTTCGAACAAGGCAGCGAACATCGCCGGCGACATGCGCATCACTCCGTCCGCGATCGTTGGCCAAACGAACTTGCAACCTTCGAGGCGCTTGTGCACCAACACCAGACCCGTTCGATCCCAGACCAAAATCTTGATCCGGTCCGCTCGTTTCGATCGGAACACGAAGGCTGCGCCGCTGAACGGATCGAGACGAAGCATCTCCTGTACCTTCGCCGCAAGCCCGTCGTGGCCACAGCGGAAGTCGATCGGCCGCGTGGCAACGTAAATCTTCAGATCAGCACCGGCCGCGATCATCGTGACGCTCGCACCGCACGGATCACCCGGGATAGCTGGTCAGCATCTATGGCTGTGTCAGTCCGCAGCACGACATCGCCGATCGCAATCTCAAGCTTGACCGCCGGAGCCTGACGCTCCTCCAACGCATCTTCCACAACCAGCGGCGCAAACGTTGGTGGAGACGCCTCGCACGGCGGCAACATACCTCGCTGTCGAAGCCGCCGTCGCCAATCGTAGACCTGCCAGCGCGTCACTCCGTGCTTGCGCGCTACCTCGGACACCTGGACGCCGGGCAACAGACTCTCCGCGGCGATCCGAGCTCTCTCAGCTTCCGACCGCACACGACGTCCTGACGGCCCTTCAAGAATCTCCAGCCGGCTCACCGACCCCGCTGATGAGCCGTCCAAATAGACGTCCTTTTTGCTGTCCAATCCCATCCGAAGCCTCCGTCCTAACCGGAGGCTTCTTCGCACAGCCATCCCAGTCGCGAAGCAAGGGTTCCCGCTTAGCGCTTACTGGCAACCGGCATTGTGAAGTGGTTTAGTGCGACAAAGGGCTATGGCTTTATCAGGCCCGATGATGGCGAAGCCGACGTATTTGGGCACATTAGGGCAGTCGAGAAGGCGGGCTACACTCGCTCTTGCTGAGGGGCCCCGGATCAGCTTCGAGCGCAAGACGGGCAACTCGGGTAAAGTGCCGGCAGAAATATCCGTGTAGGATGACTTGCCTTGTCGAGACGGACATCGCTCTGAAAGGACCAAATCACTGCGAGACGATGCGTCCAAATCCTAGCAGGCTTGGAAAACAGTGGATTTGATACTGGCATTGGTGGGCACAGTGGATCGGGTGCTCCTGCGCGCAACCCGAGCTCGAACTCGCTCTCTATGATTCGCGACATCAAGGATATGTCTGCAGAATAACTGCGCACAAGCGGCGCGATCTACGAAAATCCTGCGGACATTCTCAAGTATTTGACGGATTTAATTACGACGATGAGGTGAAGTTACGTGGTACAGTCCAAGTTGGACCGGGGCTCCTCCTCTTAGATATCGAATCGGAACGAACTCGTCCGAGTGTGGCGATTGATTTTAGATCGGGCGCTTGGGACGTCGAAGCGATCAGCGAAGATCGGTCCCCTTTGTTGAGCCTGGCCAGCAGCCAATCGTTTCGAGGATGGAGCTCCTGAGATCAGATGCCACCCAAGCTGCCTGGATTAGCAACACGCCTCCGGAAGGAGCTGCGCGTGAGTCAGGATCTACTGAGGCGCTTCTGTTTCGTCAAACTGCGACAATGGCATGGATGAGCGGTTTCTCGGCGGCGTCGGCTTGCGGCGAACCGCCGAGGTAAAGGGCCTTGATGTCGTCGCGGCTGTGCAATTCGACTGACGAGCCGGACAGCACGCTACGGCCGCTCTCAAGCACGACAGCATGGTCGGCAAAGCGCAGCGCCACCGTCGAATTCTGTTCCGCGACCAGGATTGAAAGCCCCTGCTCGCTGTTCAGCTGCTTCAGCGTCCCTGTCGCAATCGCCATCACGTGGCTGCCCCTCGCTTTACACCTATTCGGCAGCCTGAACGCGTACGGGCGTCCTTGTCTCGAGTTCGCGGACCAGCGGGATCACATGCTTGCCGAAATATTCGACCTCTTCCTGGAAGTGCAGGAACCCGAGCAGGATCAGGTCGGCCCCGGCATGCTTGAGCTCGATGATCCGTTCAGCGACTTGCTGCGGCGTGCCGATCAGGTTCGAGCGGAAGCCGTCGTTGTATTGAACGAGATCCTGGAAGGTGGACTTGGCCCAATTGCCCTCTCGCTCGGGGCTGGCGTTGCCGGCGTTCTGGCCCTCATGGTGGAAGCCGCGAACTGCATCGGGGATCGCCTTGTCGAGGATTTCCTGCAGGACGTCCTTGGCGTCCTTTTCGGCTTTCCGGACGATGCCGAATGCATTGATTCCGATTTTGGTCTTAAAGCTCTTGCCGAAAGCCTTCTCCTTGGACCTGATGTCCTCGACCTGCGCTTTCAGCCCCTCGGGCGTATTCCCGTTCGTGAAGTACCAGTCGGACACGCGAGCGGCCATGTCGCGGGCGGCGCGCGAAGAGCCGCCCTGGAAGATCTCGGGCAGCGGATCGAGCGGTTTCGGCTTCAGCGAGTACTCGTTGAACCGATAGAAGTCCCCCTTGACTGTGAAGCTCTCTTCCCTCCAAATCCCGCGCAGAGCATTGATGAACTCCTCCGAACGCCGGTAGCGCTCATCGTGATCGAGCCAGGGCTCTCCGATTGCGTGGAATTCACCGCGGAACCAACCGGACACAATATTCACCGCAACGCGCGCGTTGGTAAGCTGGCCGATTGTCGCGATCTGCTTCGCCGCTACGGCGGGATTCCATGGCCCGGGAAGGAGAGCGGCGATCATCTTGAGCTTTTCAGTCGCAGCCAGCAGCGCATGCGAGAAGCTGACCGGCTCGTGCTGCTTGTCGGCTCCTAACCCGCCGTGAATCGGATCTGACTGAGTGCGTAGTCGAAGCCCGCCTTTTCGGCGATCTGAGCAAGCTTCCGGTTGTAGTCGATGTCCCAGCTGGTACGCTGCTCGATCGAAGAAATCACGAGCCCGCCGGATACGTTCGGCACCCAGTAGGCGAATTTGATCGGTTCGTTGTTTACAGACTCGTGGTTTGTCCCTTGAGAATGACACTTACTGCGAGAGCGCGCAGCACCATGCGACCACGCCGATCACGACGAACGGGCGCGACACTGCTGTTCAGCCAGCGTTTGCGTTATTGATTTCGAGGAGCTGGAGCGATCTCAGGCCAGATCGTCTCTATGAATTAAGACGCCGCTCAGGAACAACACGAACACAACTGGTCGACGAGCTTGCTCGGAATCGAATGCGTAACGTTGTCGAAGACGTAGTTGCGCATTGTCCGCGCTCCTGAGTGGGACCATCGCCTGATGATCAATCCTCTCAGAGATTGTTCGACCATGCGAGTCCAAGACGAACTATTTTTCGCCACGCGGGGAAAATCAGCTTCCTTTTGTTTAGCGTGACCTGCCACTGCATTTTCATCCAGCGGCAGTTAGAGTCTCGGGGTTTTGTACGCCAAGTGGCGCGGATGGAGCAACGGACGATCGGCGGAGCTGGTCGGGGTTGCGCAGCCGATCGTCCGTTGCG
>NZ_JADYVZ010000248.1:0-385 GCF_020194195.1 Bradyrhizobium sp. BRP19
AGCACAATGACCATGGTATGGCGCTTGGCGGCTTGCGCGATCGCATCGGTCGCGGGCCCCGGCACCACGACGGCGTTGTCGTAGAGCTGGATATGCTCGGCGCCGCTCAGCACCGGCGGGCGGACGAAGGAGAAGTACGGATACCAGGGAACCAGCGTCTCCGGAAACACGGCGAACTGGACGCGCTTGCCGGCTGCCTCCGCGATGGAAGCCAGGATCCGATCGACGGTTCCACCCGGCGTCTCCAGATCGGGCGCAATCTGGATCGCCGCAGCCTTGACGATGCGCTTCGCTGTCACGGTTTCCTCCGTCGTCCGCTCGCTCGGCTGCGGTCAGAGCGTCCAGGTGTGGAGCATGAAGGCGTTGTCGTTGCGGTGGATCAGGA
>NZ_JADYVZ010000249.1:0-385 GCF_020194195.1 Bradyrhizobium sp. BRP19
GCGTGCCGGTCATGAGACCAAGCGTATTGCGATAGACCAGCACCTTGTCCTCGGCGTCGACGGCGGCGACGCTGTCTTCCATGTCGAGGATGGTGGAGACCGCCGCTTCCAGGATCACGTCGGCGACGCCGGCCGGATCGTCCTTGCCGATCGGATGATTGCGGTCGATCTTGACCTCGATGTGCAGGCCGTTGTTGACGAGCAGCACGGCGCCAGGGGCCGCTGCGTCGCCCTGATAGCCCGCGAATTGCGCGGCTGATTTCAGCGCGGTGGTGCTGCCGTCCTTCAGTTTCACTGCGAGCTGGGTGCCGCTGACGCTATAGGAGGTCACGTCTGCGTGGCTTCCGGTCGCGAGCGGCGCAGCGGAATCCAGGAAGGCCTTGGC
>NZ_JADYVZ010000250.1:0-385 GCF_020194195.1 Bradyrhizobium sp. BRP19
ACATCATCCAGGTCTTCAAGCATGTCCAGCAGCTTCAGCACCTTTTGCGCACCGTCCAGGTCCAGTTCGGCACTGGTGGTCGGCAGCATCACGATTTCCGCGTCGGTGCCGTTGAAACCAGCAGCTTCCAGGGCGTTACGCACGGCGTAGAAGCTGGCGAACGAGGTAAACACGTCGATGGAGCCGTCTTCGTTGGTCACGACGTCATCGGCATCCGCTTCCATCGCAGCTTCCATCAGCGCGTCTTCATCTGTGCCCGGTGCGAAGGTGATCTGCCCCTTGCGCTCGAACAGGTAGGCCACCGAACCATCCGTGCCGAGATTACCACCGCACTTGCTGAACGCATGACGTACGGCTGCCGCTGTACGGTTGCGGTTGTCGGTCA
>NZ_JADYVZ010000251.1:0-384 GCF_020194195.1 Bradyrhizobium sp. BRP19
GCACAGGAGCTGGGTTACAACAGCCAAAGCGCGTTCTCGGCGATGTTCCGCCGGGCGTTCGGCAGCAGCCCGAGCGCGTTTCTGCATCGACCGGGCGGCGACGAGGCTTAGCGCGCCTACAACGCCCGGACCTGCTGCGCCTACAGCGGTGGGATCGTCATCGCCGGCAGCAGCACCGCAAACCGCGCCCCGCCCGCCGCTGCCGCATCGAGGCGAACGTCACCGCCATGCACGAGCGCAATACGCCGCACGATCGCCAACCCCAGACCGAAGCCGCCGCTGTGGCGATCGCGGCTGGCATTCAGGCGCAGGCACGGCTCGAACACGCGTGCGATCCGGCTGGGGGGATGCGCGGGCCGCCGTCTTTCACCGTCAGGCGCATCG
>NZ_JADYVZ010000252.1:0-384 GCF_020194195.1 Bradyrhizobium sp. BRP19
CTATTCTTTGCGTCAGTTCGGCCGCTACTTGTTCGTGGAGCGCCCACAGGTCATCTGTGGACATGGATCGGAAGCTGTCGCTTTTCATCGAGTTGCGCCCAAGGAATCAGAACAGAGCGCACTTACCAAGCGCACCGGACGCAAACAAGCGCTCTCAGCGCATTCGTTACGGAGAACGGCTCCGGTTCAAGTCTTCGAGGCATCGAACTCGGGCATTCAGGCGGCTGCGATGAAATCCCGTCCTCTGCCTTCGCGACCTTCTGGAGGACGTTTCGCGTCGTCTGGCAAGCGCCCTTGTCTCGGCCTCGCGCACCTGTCTTCGAAGGTCGTGAAGTTCAGCAATGCGTTGGGCCATCAGCTTGAGGGTCTTGCGAAGAATTGCAG
>NZ_JADYVZ010000253.1:0-383 GCF_020194195.1 Bradyrhizobium sp. BRP19
GAACATGAGAAGTTCGCACCCATGATCAAGGGCATGGTGGCGCGGGCCGAAGGGCTCCCGAACGGCTTCGTTCTTCCGGCGCGGCTGCACGAGTACGGTATCCAGGTCGTCGACACTCCTTATGGTCGCCAGCAGACCGGCGATATTGACATCTCCGAGGGTCGAGCATCCGCACTAGCGGTCGTTCTGGCATCGGCGATCACGTCGACGACGTTCGACGGGTGTGACTGGGATGCCATGGCCGAAAAGAACGAATACACGCCGGACGCGTTACGGCGGTGGCTGGAGCTCCACCTGACCGAGACGGACTCGCCGGACTACACCACCTTCGGCGCCTCGGGCCAGTTGCACGCGGCATGGGCGCTGGCCGCCCAGGTCTACAC
>NZ_JADYVZ010000254.1:0-383 GCF_020194195.1 Bradyrhizobium sp. BRP19
GTACACGGTCGAGCCGCTCACGCCGACGCTCCTTGCGATCTCCTCGTCGCGGGTCTCGGCATCGGCGGCCAGCAAAATCTGCGCCCGCTTGAGCTTCCGGGACGCATGCTTGCCGCCGCTGAGCAGCGCCCTCAGTTCGGTGCGCTCGATTTGGCTGAGTTCGACCCGATAGCGTACATTCATGGCGTGCCTCCTCGTTCGAGGCACGCACGAACAACTGAATCGGATGGCCGGCGTGAGTCCTTCGACAAAACCCTTCACGCCCACTCAGGGGCAGTATCTGGCTTTTATCCACCTCTATACCCGGCTGCATCGCAGGCCCCCGGCCGAAACCGACATGCAGGAATATTTCCGCGTCAGCCCGCCTTCGGTTCACCAGATGG
>NZ_JADYVZ010000255.1:0-382 GCF_020194195.1 Bradyrhizobium sp. BRP19
GTTCGAGAACATGGGCGCGCAGATGCTGCGTGAGGTCGCCTCCAAGACCAACGACACCGCGGGCGACGGCACCACCACCGCGACCGTGCTGGCGCAGGCGATCGTGCGCGAGGGCGGCAAGGCGGTTGCCGCCGGCATGAACCCGATGGACCTGAAGCGCGGCATCGACATCGCAGTGCACGCCGTGGTCAAGGATCTCGAGAAGCGCGCCAAGCCGGTCGCCGCCTCCTCCGAAGTCGCCCAGGTCGGCACCATCTCGGCCAATGGCGACACCGCGATCGGCAAGATGATCGCCCAGGCCATGCAGAAGGTCGGCAATGAGGGCGTGATCACGGTCGAGGAGAACAAGTCGCTGGAGACCGAGGTCGACATCGTCGAAGGC
>NZ_JADYVZ010000256.1:0-382 GCF_020194195.1 Bradyrhizobium sp. BRP19
AAGCACGACCTGCCGCAGCATTGCGGCGACGACCAGGCGGTGAAAGGGCAGGATGATCGCGAGATAGGTCCGGCCGAGCCAGTTGTGCGTTCTTACCAGCGTGGTGGTGGTGACCTCCTGGCCGCCGGCATGCGCGATGACATCGACCACGACGCGGAAATCAAGATGGCTGTCGTCGAATCCCGCTACCAGCCGCTCCGGTGTCTCGCTGAGAACCGGAAAGATTCCGACCATGCCATGGGGTGCCTTGTCGCCTTCGCCCGATGTCTTCAGGCCAAGCGGTGCAACGATCAAATTGCGCAATCGCAACAGCGCTTCGATCCAGGGCTGGCGTCGCGCAAACATCTTTTCAGCGGCCTTGCGCGCATCGAGCGTGGTGCCG
>NZ_JADYVZ010000257.1:0-380 GCF_020194195.1 Bradyrhizobium sp. BRP19
CTGGTACAGCGCGGTTTCCACCCACTCGTAGTGGGCCAGTTCGGCCAGCGCCGGGTGCGGCAGCTGCGGCTGTGCCTGCAGCCACTGCACGAACTCGGCGGCCAGCTCGGTGAACAGGGGGGTCTGGCAGCGATGGGTGGCGAAGTAGTGGCGCACCAGCGCGCTCCATGCCGGTTCGCCGAGCAGGCGGACGCAGACCGGGAAACCGTTGCTCAGGAGCCCGAGCAGGTTGTTGAACAGCAGGTGCTGGTACACCGCCAACCGGCGTGCATCCAGGCCGGCCGGTGCCGGCACCGCCTGTGGATCGCGCAGGTGCGCGGTGAACGCGTGCTGCTGCGCGCGCAGGGTGTCGATAGCGTCAGCCATGTGCAGCCCCGGCG
>NZ_JADYVZ010000026.1:0-68499 GCF_020194195.1 Bradyrhizobium sp. BRP19
GGTTCCAGGGGCGGCAGCACAGCCACGCCGTGGCGTTTGGCGGGGCTGGTTGCAGGCCTGGATGAGCAGGATGGGGAATGCCAAGAAATGCTGGGGGCGCCGCCGAGGTATCGGCCATTAGCCGTTGTGGAACAGGCTGCATAATGAACAACATATTGATTTCGCTTGCTATTTTCTACAAAACCTTGGAGGGGTGCTTGCGGGTCGGTCCGTTAATCTTGGCTCTCGTTCGAGCTGTCCGCCCCGTTGCCCGGGCTTATGGGAACTGCTAGCTTGAACGGACAGGGAACATACCCCGTCCAAGAGGATTGGTGAGTAGCTGGATTTTTAAGGGTAGATGCCCTATTTTCCGTCCTGAGAGGTAGGTACTGGTCGAGAGCCATGAGCGTCCGGATCAACCGGGAATACGTGAATGACACCGCGAAGCTGATCATGCATCGGCTTATCGCGCGGCAGATCGGTCGCGACCCGTCGCTGGTCGAAAGGGCCAAGGATTCTTTGGCCCGTAACTCGCAACATTTCGAAGGCTACACTTTCGTTCGCGAGTGGTCGGACATGCTCGGCTTTCCTCCATCTACGGTACGCCGCCGTCTGACGAGCCGCGACGAAGAGATGACGCGTCTGCGTCTGTCCTCACCTTTCGTTTTGGCGGAAGGTATCAATTTCGAGGACGACACTCTGCGCCGTCGTATTTGGAAGGCGGCGAAGCGGATTGCTGAGAGATCTGCGATCCATCAGACCGCGGCACTTCCGCGGATGGCGGCGTGACACAAAACTCGTTTGTTCGAACTATTGAAGACCTTGTCGAGACGGTCAGGGTGATCGCCCGGCTGTTTAAAACCGACAAGGTCTTCATCATTGGCAGCCAGAGCATCTTGCTTTCATGGCCTGATGCGCCCGTCCTCCTGCGCACTTCTGGTGAGATCGACGCCTATCCGGAAAACGCGAAAATATGGGAAATCCAGCAGAAGGAGCTGGATCCCGAAGATGATCCCGAGGCCTCAGAAGAGATCAATGCTCTCTACGGCGAGGGCTCTACATTCCATCGGGAGCACGGCTTCTATATCGACGGTGTCGACGAGAATACCGCACGGCTTCCTGGGGATTGGAATAAACGCGCGATTACCAAAACTGTCGATGTTGACGACAGGAAGGTTCTTGCCGTCGCACCATGTCCTGAAGACATTATTGTATCCAAGCTCGCTCGCTTGTCGGAAAAGGACAAGGAGTTCGTGGAGGGTTACCATAAGGCGCGGCCATTCAATCGCGATCTCGTCGTTGAGCGTATCAAGGCGACAAAGCTGGAGGCCGAACTTCAGGAACGAGCCATAAGCTTCGTACGCGGCCTTCCGGACGAGCCCAAAGCAGACGCTGCAGCAAGCAATTCGCCGGGATCCTAGCGGCCGTGGCTGCGATCCTACATGTTGCGGCAAACCTCTCGGCTGCGTCTAACGATCCTCGCGCAAGGGCTGAGGAGCTCCTCGCCGGGCACTCGCTGAAGCGGCCCGGCGGCAAGCCGCCGCCGCTATCACTGCCGCGTCAGACGGGTGCCACAAGAGTCCGGTCTTGTCGCTGCACTCGGCCCGCGTGTCCCTCCGCTTTCGCCGAGGGTCGCTATGCTCACGCGGCCCGGGTGCCATTTCGCTGCGGCGATGCGCTGCGCGCACGACGACCAGTTATGGGATGTCAGGTGTTGACCCGCTTGCGGTTCATCTTTGCGGCGCGCTCTTCTTCTGGGTAATTCTCGCGAAAATGCGATCGCGCTCGATGCGCCGGAAGGGAAGAGGCAGGAAATCGTCCTGCTGGAAAAAGAGAGATCCAATAAATTTGTGTCAGAAGTTCTCTTATATTTCTGACACCGGAGCGTGAGCCATGACCCACCTGAGCACCCGGATTTTGGAAGCAACCAAAGAATTGCCCGAAGGCGCGCCGATCGCTGCCAAGGCGCTTTTGCATCTTGCGTGCCGCCGTCGATCAGGCTCTGTCGCGTCTTGCCGAGCGAGGAAGACTTCTGCGCGCGAGACGAGGGATATATTTGCGTCCAGTTGAAAGCCGTTTCGGAATTAGAGCCCCGTCAGTCGAGAAAGTCGTCGAGGAAATCAAGGTTCGCAGCGGCGAAACCATCGTTTCCAGCGGCGCGGTGGCGGCCAATCATCTTGGTTTGACGACGCAAGTACCTGTCCGTCAGGTTTATCTGACCTCTGGTCCTTCCCGCAAGCTCCGCCTTGGTAAGCAAGTCGTGGAGCTCAAGCATGCACCGCGTTGGCAGCTTGCCCTGTCGAACCGACGTGCAGGTGAGATAGTGCGTGCGCTTGCCTGGGTGGGACCACAGACGGCAGAACGAGCGTTGAGATCCGTCAGTCAGAAATTGACCCTGACCGAACTGAAGGAGCTGAAGTCCGCTGCTTCTTCCTTTCCGACTTGGCTTGCCAAGCCGGTAAGCGAACTCCGTGTCGGATAGATTTCTAAACCTGGCTGACGCCGAGCGCCAAGAGGCGCTCGGCGTTGCCGCGTCCAACTCAGGTCGTCCGGCACATCTTACTCGAAAAGGATGTCTGGGTTGTCTGGTGCCTGAACGCACTTTTTTCTCGCCTTTGGGCGAACATCTTGTCTTCAAAGGCGAAACTTCGCTATCAAAGGCTTACGGTGCGATCCGCCGTTTTTCGACATTCGGACGATAACCTTTCGAGGCAAGCGCCTGAGCGGGAGGTCAGCCTAGGCCGTCGAGGCGCCGGCGCGCCGGAGCTACAGGCTATCCACGTGCCAATCGATCGCACGGGCTGTTTCATAGGCGTGCCCCTGACCCCGATCTCCCATCTTCACCGTCGACGGGTCGAGGTTGCGAAAGAAGAACACGACCTTGCCGGCTGTGTCGTTTGCATACACGCCCTTGTCGGGGATTGGCTTGGATAGCCACTTGCCCTGTTTCGTCGTCGATACGTTGGTCGCATTCCCAGGTTCGCCGGACTGCCAGGTGCTATCTGCGGCGAATAAATTAATCCAGTACCTATCTGGATCGCCATCAATGGCTTTCCCGCTCAGGCTTATGTTTGGCATTGTTGCTGCTTCTCCTCTAGGTAAATCGTTCTAGGCAATGACGGGAGTGGAGGGCGTGTACGGCGTGACGTGTTCAGACGTTCTCTTTCGAGGTCGTTTTGCGGGGAAGGAATCCATCTCTTCCGACGGGGCCGGCGCGACCGTAGCGCGCGAAAAGGCGAACGACAGAATTGAACTCATAGGCTCGAATGTACTCCCAAAGCGCGGCACGCCCCTCATTGGAGAGATGATTGATCCTGTCACCGGGTTGCGGGATTTCGCCGAGCAGGACCAGCCAATACGAGAAGAGCTCGCCGAAGCCGATGGTCCCGATAACGTCGTAGCGAATGAGATGTTCGATCCGCTCCAGCCAGAGTAAAAAGTTATCGAAAGCGGAGCGGACGGCCAGATTTTGGTCCGTGAATGTTTTCTTTTCGATTTCTTCAGTTGGCTCCAGCTTCCAGTGGACGGCGAGCGCGGTGGGCAGGTCACGGATGTCGAAGGTCTGGCCCTTCAGCGTGTCTTCCTTCCAAAACTGGGCGTTGCCGTAGTCCAAAAGGCGCATGACGAAACGCACGTCCCCATCTTCGAAGAATTCCTTTGTTTGGTCGGATGCCGCCAGCGCGCGCTCGCGCTGGCGGGTCAAGTTCGCCTGCTCACTATTCATCCGATACTGATAGAGGCCGAAGGCAAAACCGGCTGCGGTCAAAGCCAGACCTATCAGTGCTGCTGCATTCGAGTCGGGCATAGCAGGGTCCTCAATGGTGAACGCTAGTGAGCTGTGTCGCCTTTCCCGCTCCCCTTGTAGGCTTTCGTCCCTAGGTAAGTCGCGTGACTGATCAGCAGCACCGACGTGAAGGCACCTCCGGGGTCGGGCAGGCTCTGGATTCCAGTCAGCAGCACGTCTGGTGCGATTCCGCGGAGTTGCTCGACGAGCATTGCGAAATAGCCCAGGACCAGGGTGACGGTGAGCACGACATTCTGCAGCCGGGAAATATCGACGTCGCCCGAGTCGGCCACGTGTTCACCCACGAAGACGTCGGCAAGAGACGCCATCGTCGGGTCCGAACGGACTTCGACGGCCGAAGAGTCACTCGACCCCGTCAGCAGGCCACGATCGGACTGGTCGTTACTGTCCTTTGGCCTCCCACCGATCGTCGTGATCTGATCCGACGGCGAACCGGCCATTCCGAATGCCTTCGTATTCAGGATTAACGCGGAGATCATCGGTGAGGCAAAGGCGATCCCGAGTGCGGCGGCGATGGATGCCGGGACCTGTGGGAACGTACCTGGTCCGCCAAGGCCAACATTGAAAAGCGCCGCGGTGGCGAAGCCGCCAAGTGCAACGATGGTCCAGAGCGTCACTTGCGCCCGCGCCAGGGATACGCGGTTACGCTCGTCGACCCAGATGCCGACCATGCGCCCCTTGGTCCCCAGGCCGAGCGCGATGGCGAGTCCGGCAATACCGAGGGTCATCGCCAGAAATTGCACGATGATCGACCGCGTGCCGGGAGTGTCTCGCAGTCCGAGAAGCGCATTCGCGATGCCGGACCAAATGGACGTATTCGGCGTGACCGCGATAATGCCGGCATCGACTGCGCTACGCACCACAAGTTCGCACGACAGCGTCGCGTCCGTTGCGGCCGCGCCATCTGTTTCTGGCGGCTTCTTCGACGGTGAAGCAGCGTTTGTGTCCGCCGCGGAAGGCCCATGGTCGAGGCAGCTCCGGATCGTAGCGAGAGCCATTCCGACCTTCGGTCCGTACGGAACGATCGGCTGGGCGGGAGCGCCCGGCGCAGGCGATGGGGCGGCCGGCGGCACCTGAGCGGCCGGTGGGGCGGCCGGCGGAGGCGCGGCAGGGGCAACTGCGGCTGGCTTCACGTACTTGCCGCCGGCATCAAGGAAGCTGCAAACGCTCCGCTTCCAGTTGGGAAGCAGAGCTGCATCCGAGATGCAATTGTCGGCCAGCTTGTCGAGCACACGGTACTGGATGTCGAGATTTCGGAGTTGGCTCCGTGCATTGCCGTCGCTCTGTCCCGACCATATGGCCGAGATGCCACCGAAAACGAAGATCAAGGCCGCGATCGAACCGAGCCACCATGCGGCTATCCTCACCGGCTTGGGAACGCTCCATGATCGCGGCGCCAGGCCAGTTAGGCTATACGACGAGGTGAGGCCAAGTTTGCCGGGAGCCTCTTCGCTCGTTCCATAGAGGCGGTACGTCAGGCCTGATTTGTCCTGGAATTCGAGGCCCTCGGTTGCGCCGGTCTTGTAGATCCAGTCGGGCGGCGTGCCGACGTCCTTCGATGGCGCGCCATTTCGGTCGATCTGCCAGAGCGTTGCTTGCTTGGGCAATGCGACGGCACTGTCGTAGCGGTTCTGCGAGATCTTTTCGGCAACGGCCTTCATGATCGTGTAGTTCGCCGCTTCGTCGGCAGACAGCATGTTGCCGGCGATTTTCATTTGATCCTGAAGCCCGTTCCAGCGCGCAGTTACTGCAATGCCGGCGACGACCGACCAGAGGCGTTCCAACGATTTTGCTGAGTCCGTTCCCTTTGCGGTCAATCCGCTCGTTTCTCCCAAAATAATTTTGGCGAGCCTTTCCACGTCCCCCTCAACCATTTGGTCCCCCGATGATGAGCGTTCTGCCACTAGTCTCGCGATCGTAAGTCACGATTGACGAATGCCTGGACGCGTCACACGAGCTTCCAGGGAATCGGCATCGACATTCCGAGCACCATTCCTTTGGCGTCCGGAGGATTCATGTCGAGGTCTCCTTCGATCGTTTCGTACTGAAAGAAATCCAACGGAAACGACGGCGCGGTCTCGAGATAGCCGCCCATCGCGCGCGTCTTTGGACGCAGAATGCGCAGGAAGCGGATCTGCCCGCCATCGCCGAGCTTTGGCCCCTCGTTCGGATCCTCGAATGTTGGCCAGTCTGGTTTGGCGAGGTTCAGCGATGTGGACGTCCCATCCCAGAGCTTGACCGCGACCGGGCGCTCCCGAACGCGATCGAGCGCATCGTGGATGTTGCGTGTCAGCACCAGCACGAGGACTTCCTCGAGCTGTCCCGCCTGCTGATCGGCCGCTGGCGCGAGCGATTGCAGTTTCTGCAACGGTCCTTGCGCCGTGGGCTTGCGCTCGATTGAGACTATGGTCCCCGTCACCGAGGCGGTGAGATCATCCGTCGACACCGTCGACGCAACTCCGTCGATGACGGCGTCGAACAGAGACATGGGCTCGGCAAACTGCCACCACAGCGATGGTGTAAACGTAGAAAGCCTTGCCGGCGAAACGGCCGCCTGAGCTCCCGTCGCCTTCATGACCATCGTGAGGGGCTGATTGATGGGAACCTCGATTGCACTGGTCAGCGGTAGGCACGCCACCGATAGCCAGCGATTTTCGCTCGGTGACAGAATCTCATCCGTCGTATCGCGTGCGATTCGGGCGCGCACCGCGATGTCACCGGTGGCTTGTACGTTTCGCCTTTCTCCGGTTTGTCCCGGGCCGACACGATCAGACGTAACCGCACGTCACCGCCGGCCGGGACGTCCAGCGTCCAGGTGCCGGCATCGCCTAACTGCGTGAAGAATTGGAAAGCAATGCTCCGTTTTGCGCCGTCGTCCTTCACGCTGAATGCGATACGAACGAACTCGCTGTCGCTGTCGTCAGTGAATTGAAACCGGATCGCCGAGCCGTCCAGGTCTTCCGTGCTGGCAATGTCGATCGCGAGCCCTTCGTGCTCGGCGGGGAAGATGCCCTTGCCGACGACGTCCTTGAGGTCTTTGAAGTCTTCCGGCGCAAAGTCCCGCATAATCTTGCGGCTGTTGGACAGCCGGAAGCGGTTGGACGCATCGTTCATCGCCAGAAGGCGCGGTTCGCAATAGAATTTATTGTACGATGCTGGAGCCAGGCCCTGGCCGGTGAGGGCGGTCGCAGGGTCGATGCTCTCCGGAGCCTCGAAACGACGAAACTTCAGTTTCACGAACGACCAGGGAACAATGTCGGGTTTGACGGGTGTAATCATTAAACCGGCGTGATCGAAACGCCCGGCCTCTGTTGCGAGGTCGAAAGTGTAGCCGATGGGGCCGTCGATCCGCAGCGGTATGATCGCGCCGCCGGAGCCGGTTGCGCTCCGGATCGAGTCCGGGCCGTGCTCCTGCCAGTATTTGAGGGCATCTGTCGGCCCGTCGGTGCCGGCGTCGATATTGCGTTGGAGGGCGGCTCGTTCCGCAACCAATCTGTCGAGCGCTTCTCCGGTCGGCGGAGGGGTGCCGTCCGATGGATTCAAAAGCTTATCGATCGTCGCGACACGCGTTTTTCGTTCGGCTCGTGTCATCGGATGCCGGGCCATTTCGACCATGGCGTCGATGCCATCTCCGACATGGAAATTCGGATAGAGCGGTTCGTTAAACAAGGCCAGGAGCGGAGGAACGGTTCCCCACGCCATGGCGCGTTCGGTCAGTGGCAGAACGATCGCCAGACCCGGACGTTTGGGACGACGGTCGTTGGAACGATCGGCCAGCACCTTGTTCTGCCAGATCGCGCTGCCGTTGGGCCCCCGATGACTGGAGCGCATGAATTCCGGCCGTCCAGGCCGCATAGCCTTGTAGCGGCTTACGATGCGAAGACCGAAGCGCCACAAATTCATGCCGCCACGCCAGTCGAGGCTCTTGTCGAACAGGCGCGGAATGGGGTTGCTTGGGGCAGGATCGCTGCGCCGCCTCAATCCGCCATAGACATGGGCACGCTCGATGCGACGTTCGAAGATTTCGCCAACGTCATCGTTGCGACGGTCCGAGAACGATGTGTCGAACAGCTCCCGATACCGGGGTTGGTCGATTGCCTCAGCTCCGGTCGTGGCCAACCGGTACCATTGGTCGTCCTGCGGCCTGCCGCGCCAGCTCCAGCGTTGCGATTCGAGCGCAGCGAGATGGCAATAGCGCAAAGCCGGATACGTCGACGTTCTTCCTGTGAACGCCGCCGTCAATGAAATCCATGCCTGCTCGGCATATTCGGGGGCGCGGCGCAGGTCGATGTTCAGCGGCTGTGTTCCCAAGATCTCGGGCACGGCTTCGGTCGCAACTTCGAGCGTCAGCACCAGGGGGCCCGCCAGCCGCATCTTCGCGTCGATCGGACAGTGTCTGAGCGTGGCCTTAACGGCGGCCGAAAGCCGCTGGTCGCGCGTGAAAGGGCAAAGCTTGTCTTGCTTGTCCGGCAATCCTGCATAGACGCGCAACTCGTAGATACGACCTGGCAAGAGTGTGGCAGTATCGCCGGTCAGACCTTCCCGCCCGTTTGGATCGACCTTGATGGTCATGGACGGCATCGGCGCGACATGGCGACGGCCAGAGCCATCGAAGCCGAGCACGTCCTCGAGGGAGGTCCAGGCAGCTCCGACTGCTGCCATCTTGAACTTCCGAAAAGTTGGAAAGATGCATACCAGTTCACCGTACAACTGTGTCACGGCCGGATCATCGAGGGACCGATCGTCCTTGGTCTTGTTTGGGCTCGTTGCTACGCCGAGCGCGGCGTCGAGCGCCTTGGCAACGAGCGGTCGGTTGGCCACAACTCGATCGTCGAACAGGGGAGGGTTGACCCATCGCCCGTAAGTACCAAATTCCACCGTCGGTCGTTGCAATCGGATCGTCATCTGGCGAGCGCCCGTCGCGGCGCCGACCTGGATGCCGTCGAGCACGTGGGTCGCGCGCATCTGATGGCCCGATTCCGGCGCAATTCGCGGCTTACCGACAGCGACGCTTGCGAAGTTTCCCGTACCGTCGAGCTGACTGACGATCGGTGTGACGATCGGGGGTTCGATGTCGACGTCCTTGTCCGTCGCGATAATGATCAGGACGTCTCGCCATTGCGCGATGTCGCTGGCGGGCAGCTGCAAGTCTTGCGTTGCCGCCGCAAAATCAAACTCATCCTCGGCCCATTCGGGCTCGTCAACTCCCGCGGCGATCGTCGTTATGGTCGTGAACGCTTCGACCCGGATCGCTCCGCTTCTGCCAATGTCGTGCGTCAATGTCAGCAGGTCGGTGATGGCTTCGCTCGGCCCCGAGCGGCCCCGGAACGTGATGGACAGCTTACGCGCTTCGTTTGTTTCAGGCCACTCCATGCGGCCGATGTCGATCCGCAAACCCGGGTCGGGACCGGCGCGGACTTCGAGGACGCCGGCACGTCCTTGCCGATCGAGGAAGAAACGTCCTTGCACATCGCCTCCGATGGTCACGGGGGCTGGCCGTATCGGTAGTTCACCGGCGAGCGGCACGACGCCGTCGGGAATCGCTTTGGATCGGTCGCCCGCAAGCCTTGGTGCGCCGATTGGACGTGTTCGTCGGTAGAGCGCTGACCGACGCACCGCATCCATGTTTGTTGCGATCTTGACCTGTCCCTTGAGCGGCCCGGTCGGTTCAATCGGCCGGATCGTCAATGGATCATTGGGATCATTCCGCAAGATCGGAGGTAGGGTCCCGCCGTGACCGATGACGTATGGGACGACGTGGAAGGCATAGCCGAATGATAGCGCGAACAGGCGATAGTCGGTGGCGCCATCGCCCGTGGTCGGCGGAAAGCGATAGGCTTCGATGCGGCGCGCGAACGAGGATGGAACGTTGTCTAGCGCGGCATCGGTGGCCATCTCGGCCACCGGCGAGCGATTGTCGTATGAAAGCAAGGCAGCGCGTATGCCGCCGATCTCTCCGACCTGCAGCGGGACCGGATCGACGATAGCTCCGCCGGCCCAGGCAAGATTACGGACCATCACCGCATTGGCTTCACTGAGCGCAGCTCGCGCCGAACCTTGCGACGAAGTGTCGGGGGCATGCAGCGTGGCAACATTGAGACTACGCCACGCTTGGATCGGATCGCTCAAAGTGTCGGTACGGGCCATCAGGGCTCCCACACCAGACAGCCGGGTCCAAAGGTCGGCGGCACCGGCAATGCTCTGGAGCTGGTCGAAGCGGAAAACCAGTGGAGGCGAATCGACGGTGAGGCGGCCGCTGGAATCATCGCCGCCTCCTGACTCGTCTGTGGCTGATGGCACGAGGCGGCCGGCGAGACGAACGGCATCGCGGCGAGCGGCCTCGACGACGGTTTTCAGCAAATTGGCAAGTTTCTCCTCATCACTCCCGGGATTGGCAGCCGCGAGTCCCGCATCGGTGAGCGCTGCACCGATGATCAGATCATACAATGACGCGGCGGGACGGCTGCCGTCGGCACGCTCGGCGCCGACGAGGGCGGCAACGCTGGCTATCAGCCGCTCGTCGAGTGGAAGCTGCGCAGCCGCATCTTGCTCGTTCTGGGGCTGGGGCGCGTCCCATGTCAATCGTCCGGCCGTCAGTCCAGGAATGTACGGCCCGATCACGGCCAATGCGAGATCGGCGCGAAGGCCGGGTCCGGTCGTGATGCGGTCCAACGCGGTACGTAGCGGCGTTGCAGTCGCGTCGGGCATGACGATGGCAACGTCCGGAATGTCTGAAACCTCTGCCTTCATCGACAGATAGAAGGCTGCCCCGAGCAGACGGTCGGCCGGCACAGGCGTGGAACCGCCGGCCGATAGCGTGACGGTGACCGCCGCATTTGCGTCAGGTCGGATGATCGCGATCTCGACGCGGATCGTCGCTCCACGCGCGAGCGTCGTTGCGATGACGGAGGCGCCATCCTGAAAAATGGCAACGTCCAACGTGGCAGACGCCGCCGTCCCGGCGATACGAATTTCGGGTAGGATCGGGCGACCTGGCGCCGTCACGAACGCGACGACTAGCTTGAAATCGCCTGCAGGTGGCGTGAGAGCGAGATCGAACGCCACTTTCGTCGGTGCCGCCGGCGCGATGGGGGCCGCGGAAGCGGCTGGCCCGAGATCCAGCACGGCGCCCGAAACTGGTTGGGTGGCTCCAGGGCCGAACGCTTGAGCGTCGGGGGGGAAAGTCAATGTCCGTGCGCCGATCACGCGAGGCGCAGCGATCAGCAGCGGATGAGGACCGTCGGACGAAAGATCCGGTCCGCCGAGCCAATTGCGTGCCACGAACTTCCGCAGGCCATCGTCTGACTCGATGCTCTCGATTTCGGGGGCGATGGCCGAGCCCGGCGGATCGAGCGGCAAGCCGAGCAGCCCCTTCAACCTGCGTGAATTGATGGAAGCAAAGCGGGCGCGGCGCGGATTGTTGCTGACGCTTCCGGGGTCACGTTCGGCGGCGCCCAGGATCAGGGCCGCTGTGAGATTCCAGAAGTCGGCTTGGCGGAGGGAGAGGCCTTCCAGTATCGAGAAGCCGGGTGGCAGCGCAATCGCGGAAGCGGCGCTGCGCCTGCCCACGACCCACCATGAAATCGAATCAAGCGCCACGAGAAACTTTGGCGTCGGTTGTGAGGCGAGATCCCGGGCAAGCGCGCGTCGCAGCTCGTCGCCGCCCGCCACCTTCGTGATTTCGCTCGTCACGGTGGCGTCCAGCACGCCGAACACACGGGCCCACGGATCAACGACTTCGGCGATCCGTCGTGAGAGGGAGGCGGCCCAGTCCTCATCGGTCAAGCCGTGCCCGACGGCTGGCCTCTTGATCAGCATGGTCTCCATGTCGATGAGCCGCTGGGGATCGCCGGACGGACTGAGATCATCCCATGACAAGCTCGGTCGCATGTCGACGGACCCGTCCGCGAACATGGGCGCGGAACCAGGACCAGGCGTAGGTACAAGGTCGACGCGACAGAAGTCGCCGTTTTGATCCGACATCACGGTGGGACCGGCCGGATCGAGCGTGTAGGTACCGCCGCCGGTCGGACCGAACAACGGTGCCGCGATGAAAGTGGTGCTCTTGTCAGGCGCGGGGTCGATCGTAAATACGGTGAACACCTTGTTGGCAACCGGAACCGGGTTCGGCAATCCCGTCAAGCTTTCGACAAGCCCAAACACCGTGCGCCCAGTCACCTCTGCCGTACCCGCCGGCATGCACAGGGCAGCTTCGAGGCCACTCGTGTTGACGATCGAGGTGATTTCCTCCTCGAGCCGGCGGTGAAAGCGCCTGCTTCCGTCGGCGCCGGGAAGATCGAAACCCGCCGGCGCGTTGGCGGCCGCCGTGACGATGGTTCCGGCATCCAGATCCTGGATGGTAGGAACTCCGGTCACGTCGACGATGCGCCAGAATCGCCAGGCGGTGACGTTGTGCGGATTCCAGGTCCCGCTGCCATCCGCCAGGCGCCACTTCCAGGGCAGGATCTCACCGATCGCGTCCGTCAGAAGCGCTCCGTCGGATCCATCGATGACGGCGCTTACCCGTAGCGAGATCTGAGCCTTGTTGCTCACGTCTGGCAGACGATCCGCCTGGACCTTTATTCTGAGATTGCGCGGATCGGAAGCCATCGACGAACGGTCCTTGGTACGACAAAATCAAGCGTAAGAATCGGAATAGCCTTCAGACTGCTTCTTCTCGCCGGCGAATTGATATTCGACGTGCTGGGAGACACGCAGCGTGTAGAAGACGCTGATCTTGAAACTGAGCCGGAGCGTTCCGGACCCGATCATCAGCGCGCCGTCGTAGGTGACCTCCAGCAACAACGAAATGGCCGCCGTGATCAGGCCTGCGACGTCGACGTTGCCGCGCGCGAGTATGAAGACTGAAATTGCAGTGGTGTTACCACCGGCGCCGGTCGACCACGTCATCGTTATTGAGCAGCCGACCTGAAGCCAGACGCCACCCGAGACGACGCCAAAGTTGAAGCCTAGTCCAACGCCGGCGACGATACCTACCTCGAGCGAATAGGTCAGGATCGGGTGAGGTTTGGCGACCGGGAGGAACGATAGCCGCTGCGTCAGGAATCCGCCGCCGTTCAGGATCCAGACGCTCAGCGTGAATGGCATTGTCTTGGTGGCGACCGACAGTTCGCACATCAACTCGAACTGAGGAACCGCGGCGATGCCGAACAGAATGTGCAACGAAAGGTTCGAGATTCCGAACACGCCGAGCTGCAGGTCCGGCAGGTCGATGTCGAGCGTGGCGGCGATGCCGGCGGGCACTCCGCCGCGCATCAGCGGTTCAATGACCAGCCCGTCCCCCTCGCCGGAAGCGGCGAGAAAATCAGTCAGGAACGCGAGCGCGTCGGCGAGTTCTACCCGTTCCGGGTCGATCTTGAAATCGATCTTGCCGGAGTCGTCGAAATACAAGCCAGTCTGACGGAAGGTGAGGATGTCCTGTCCGCCGGTCACGACTCTCCAGTCGCCGAAGATGCGGCCATTGAATGTCTTTTGGGTCCCGTCGCGGCCCACTGACATCCGCGCCTTGGCATTGAACTTGGCTTCGTCGACGACGATCTCAACGGGGCCGAACGACAGGAGGGGCGCGGGCTCGGTGAAGGGGACGTCGATGTCGGTCTGAAGCCAGGCGCGCATCTGGACGTTGTCGAAACCGTGCTGAACCTTGATGGCCTTGGAGTCGTCAAGATCCGGGAAGGCAAATCTTTGAAGCAGGCCGCGGAAATCGATACCGCCCATATTCGGTATGAGATCCGCGACGGACAATTGCTTCAGTTTGTCGGGAATGAACTGCTCGGCAACGCCGCTCGAGGGCAGCCGCACGCCGAACGACTGAAGCATGTCACCGACCGCCTTGCCGGCCTTATCGGCCGCCGCAAGCGTATCCGAAACCCGGTTGACCAGCGCAATCGCCGGGGTCATGTCGACGACCTTGTTGGCCTCGGCGAGCACGTAGGCGACTTCTGGTCGATTGAAGCCGAGCCGATCCGTTTTTGGAGGGTCGCCGACGGCACGAAGGAGCCGTAAGGTATCGCTGCCTTCCTGATAGAGCCGATTGGCCTGATCGGCTAATTTTACTGGATCCGTTCCCAGCGCATCGCGCAAAGTCTCCTGGACCGCGCCGGAGATCTGTCGTGCACGATTTTCGACCTCGCGCGTGACGCGTTCGGCTTCTTCCGCGGCACGCCGCTTCAGGTCTTCGATGGACCCCTGGGCATCGTTGATGGCTTGCTTTACCGCATCGTCCAACCGTTTCTTGTACCCGTCGACGTCGAGGGCGTTCTGCAGCCAATCGGCGACCTTCTGCGCGTCCTTCCGTATCTCTCCTATAAAATTGTCGAATACCGCGCAGGCATCCTTGAGTTCCTTCCCCACGTCAACGATCGCGGCGGTGATGCCGGCAGCGAGCGCGTCGAGTGTCTTCCGTAGAACGGTTGCGACAATTTCGCCCTGCGCAACCACGGCCTTCTCGATCAACCCGCTGGTGTCAGCTATCGCCGTCAGCGCCCGATGGATAGCGCCGGTGGAATCGGCATCGTCGTCGGGATCTTCGGGAGCCGAGAGGGCAATGATCGCATCGGCTATCCGATCGAAGATGCTGGTTGCCTCGGCAAGGCCCGCGTCGATCGTGTCTTCGAGAAACACGACGAGGCCGCGCGCGGCATTCTGCGCCTCGGCGATGATTTGATCGAGTTTGGTGGCGAGCGCTTGGAGTGATCCGCCGGCGGTGCCGAGACGGGCTTTCAATGCGTCCTCAAACTGCTTGAGCGACGCCTCGTAGGAGGCGAGAGCCGTCCTCACGTCGTCACTGATCGCAGCACCGACGTGAGTAAGACCATCGGCGAGCGTGATTGCCTGCCCCAACGTGTCGTGGATGGCCGGCAGGATGCGGCGCGCTGCCATGAGCGCTGCCGTATCGTCGATATGCGAAAGTTCAGTGTCGATTTGCTGCGCTTGCTTGCGAAGCTCGTCAAGCGTCGCGCGTGCGGACGCCGCGATCAAATCGTTGACCACCGTTGCCGCGCCGACGTCGTCCTTCAGCGTCTTGAACGTATCGTGGATCTTGCCGAGTGCGGCCGGAATTGCCACGTCTTGCGCTTCACCGAGTGAGGCGCCGGCTACTGCCTTAATGGCCTCGAGATCCGCCGTCACCCGCTTTGACAGCAGCTCGATGTCCGCTCTCCTTTCGTCCGCGATGGTGGCGATCCGGTTCTGCAGTCCTGACAGCTTGTCGATCAGGTCGGCGCGTTCATCCGGCGATAGCCATGCATCCTCGCTGTCGAGGAACACGCTCACGTCGCGAACGATGCCAGCGATGTTGCGGATTGGCCTCAGGCCCCCATCAAGTGTGGAATCGATCGCCTCGCCGGCGATCTTACGCAGACGTTCGACCTGTCCTTGGGCAGCATCGTTCAGGCGGTCTGCGAGCGAGGCGCAGGGCGATTTTGGGTCGATCTTGCTCAGATCGATTGACTTGAGCGAGTTCTTGACATCGGAAGTCGCGGCCCTGAGATCGCCGACGAAACTCGGATGGCTGAGTGCGGCGCCGATGGCTGCGACGGCGTCGTTTTTGACAGCGGTGAGAGGCTTCTCGGGGTCCAGTTTCTCGAGGACGCCGAGCGCTTGGCCGACTTTGGCATCGATGGCCGCCCGCAGGTCGGAACTGTGTTGCGTCAGTGACTGCCCGAAAGTCGTCAGTGGGCTTGGGGCGCCGACGGCGGCCCGTGGTGCGGCGCGGGCGATTGTTATGTTCTTGAGTATCGTCCCGGGGCCGCTCGGAGCCCGGCCGTGGGTGAGGACAGCCGGCTCCTTCGCACGGACCAGGCCGATGGTCATCCGCTCGAAACCAGGTGCGTGCGCCGGCTCTGACGGCATCATGGCGTCGGTGAGATTGGCGCTGTTGGGCTTCATGCGGCCCGCGGCCGGTGGCGGTAGATCGATGAAATCGATATCGCGCACCGATCGCCATGCATCGGTGTCGTCGCCGCTTTCGCCGTCGACCACGGAAGTGTAGAAGACGAGCTTTTCCGGCTCGTCGACCTCGACGGAAATTTCGCCGCCGCGTTCTCCCGCCAGCAGGAAACGAATCTGCGGCTTCGGATAGATCAGCGAGGGATCGTCTGGATTGATCGGGGGATCGCCTAGCCTGGTTGGGGCCAACACCGGCGGGAGGCTCGCGAAGGCCTTGTTCCACAGAGGCACTTGCCAGCCTTCGCGGCGCACATCGCCGCCCCAGCGGCTATCGACACGGATTTTGCCCGACTTGAACTCCACGCCGACGAGAAATCCGGCGGCCGCGATCGATTTGCCGTCCTCGGGATAGCGGCGCACCGGCTGCAGCAGCTCGACGTACTCCTCGACCTTGCGAAGGATCGGGCGTCCGGCGTGTTCGTCCTGCAACAGGCCGATCGGGTCGAAATTGAAGAATTGCGCGGAAGGTACGACGGACCGCTCATAGATGATGACGTGTTTGGCTCGATTCCAGAGGCCGCCGATGCGTCCGATGCGCTCGAGCTTGTAACGGTGGACGCGGCCCTGGCCCGTCTCGGTCTCGACAACGGTCTTCTTCTCGTCGAACAGCGCCCGCTGGCCGCCATAGCCGCCGTGCGCGGAGAGGTGGACGCCTTTCGCCGAACCCCCGTCCGCGTCCGGTCGGCTGTAGACTTTCATCAGGATATTGGCGCTCTCGAAAGCCCAGGCGACCCCGCCGGGAAAACTCTCCCGGTCGTCCTGGCTGGTCGAAAACGTCTGCGCGAGCTTCTTGGATTCGATCAGACCACCGGTATCTGCCGGGATGTCGCCTTGTACAGGCCAGCGAAGTGGGGTCGCGGGTCCATGCGCCGGGTCCGATCCTCCGGTGCGTAGCCTGAAACTTACGCCGTCCTCGATCTTCAGCTCGGCATCGGGGCGACCGCTCCAGAGCTTGTCGACGGCAAGTCGCCTGCGCTGGGCCCGCAACACGAGGCTCGCGAGTTGAAGATGGCTCTTCAGTGTCGCGCGAGACGCGCTCGCCGTATCGGACACGGGAGATACGGGCGCTCCGATCGTTGCGCCGATCTCGGTGACGAAGGCGTCGGTGCTCTTGTCGGTGGTGCTGATCCGGGTCGTCAAACCGTAGAGCAGCTCGAGCCGAAGCTCCTTCAAGCGGGAGCCCGGCGTCCGCATGGTCGGATAGCCCATGTTACGACGGAGGTTCCAGCCTGGCTCGCGGAAGTTGGTGTCCGCAAAGGTGGGGTCGACCTCGAGGCGTGCGTGCGCACCAAACCGCGCGGCCGCCGGGCGGCCTGGTTCGACATCTTTCGGTGCGCCGGCGATTGCGGTTGCGTTCTTCTCCATCGCCTCGCCGATGACCTGAGGCGGCAGTACCATCCGTACCGCCTCGGAAGGATCAAGCACGCGCCAGGACACGTCACCTTCGTCGCTCCATATCGCGACTTCGTTGCTCTGATCGGTGGCGGCCCGAGCAGGCTCGACATACTCCACGGCGGCGACCCGGAACGGGGTCGGGTCGATCACCAAGGCGAGCCGCTTTGGAGCTGCGCTGGTCGTCGTCATCGATCTGATCGCGCGCAGCGAAAGGGAGACCGACTGATTTTCACCGGGCGCGAGTGATTCCGTGGCGACCAAGGCCTGAATGAGCTTTTCGTCATCGGGTTGCTCGGAGCCGCTGCGGTAGTCCAGTTCGAGCAGGAGCGGCTCGTCAGGGTCATCCGAAATGGGCGTCGGGCGACCGAGCAACTGCCTGCGGATCTGAGGAGGCAGGTCGTCCTGGCCGATTGGCTTAACGCGCTCGATCGGGAATTTAACGACCGCCTGCAATTGCGCATCTGGCAGCTCGTCACCACCGGATCGGGCAAGAAGCCCGGTCAGATCGGCCTTGGTGACCATCGTGAGGTCCGGGGCCTTCAGAAGCGAGAAGCCCAGCGCGCCGAGCGCTATCTCGGAGCCATCGGTGCTTTCGAGCGAGAAGCCAAACTTGATCGTCGGCACCGTGCCGAGATCGTCGGTCTGCGTGATAGCGGGCTGCCATGCCGGCCCGTCCGTGCACGCGCCGGGTTGGACATCGGTGCTCGCGGCGACGAACGGCGCGGAGATGCGCGCCTTGCAGACCGGCGCCGTGCCCTCCGTTGCGATCATACGAGCGAACGTCGCCGTACAGGGCGAGGCGAAGCGCGGATCCTCGTCCGACTTGCCTTTCTCGACGAGCTCGAATGCGGTGACCCCCTGCCACATATCGGGGATGAAGCGCGGCTCGAAGGACAGGAAAGCCGTTTGACGCCGCTTATCGGCCGCATCCTTGACGGTGCCGGTGGTCGGCACGATGACACGGCGCCAGGCGTAATTCTCGCGCAGCAACCCGACTGCGTGCCACGGCATTCCGCGTTCCGACTTGCGTTTGGCCAGCGCGGGCATGACGCTTAGTGGCGCCCCGTCACGGACCTTACGCAGACTGTCATGCTCATCCTCGATGACGACATCGAACGCGTCGATGACGAAGTCGGTTATCTGATCGGGTCGCCGAAGCTTTGGGTCCGATTTAGGGTCGACGTTGAGCGGATCGAGGCGGGCGGCGACGATCCATTGCACCGGTAAGAGCGGCTTGAGGCCGCGGGCGCCGATGTCACCGACGCGTTGCTCTTGGGAGAAGCGGACCCGGCCTTTGACCGGCAGGAGCTCGGGTTTGGAAAAGAACCGCTTGAGGATGCTGCCGATCTTGCCGCTATAGTTCCAAAGGGTTAGCTCGAAGCGCAGAGCGACACGGATGATGTCGTGGGAGCCCGTGTCCTTGTTGAATTGGTGCTCGACCGCACGAAGCCCGAATTCGCGGCGCGGTCGGTTGGGCGGTTGACTGGGAATGCCCTGATCGACGAACAGGGGTATTACGTCGACCTGATCGGTGGAGAGATTGCCGTCATCGGGTTTGACGATCGCGTCGATGAAATCGCTATCTGCATAGCGTAGTGGAACGATGCTGAGCGCGGGTTCTCCACGATCCCATGGACCGATCGTGAGCGCGATCTGGATAAGCCGGCAAAGCGCGCCTCTCGGCGCGGCGGCGATTTTCCACAAGGATTGTGTCGTTGTCGCCTGGACCACATCGAGGCCCACGTGAAAGCGGGTGTCATAGCGGTCGCCTGAGGTGGCGACTTTCGGCCTGATCCAGTGGCCGTTCAATGCGAGGCGAACTTGAAGCCTGATCGCGAGCGCTTTGAAGTTGCCGGGTTTTCCGGTCGCCGGCGTAATGACGAGCTTCGAAACCTGCCATCGCGGCGCCGGCTTGTCGGCCAGCGTGCGGGCCAGGGCGATCGTATCGAAGCGGGCGAGCGGACCTTCGTCGAAGACGTCCCAGGCTTTCTGCTGCCGCTTGACCGGATCCTTCTCCGCCGCATAGTTGGTCGGCGCGCGATATGCCGTGAACAGAGCGATGCCGCGAAGTTCGATCGCAGATGTTGGCGGGGTTGGGTCTTGATCGTCATCGACGGCGACGTGACCCAGATGCGGGTCGTTCGCGTCGCTGCCGTCGTGATAACGGGCATTCGCCGCGTAGAGCGGATTCTTCGGGGCGAACGGGTTGTCACGATCCCTGAGAAGGTTTTTGAAGACCGCAAGATCGTAGCAAACGTAGCGCCAGTCGGTTCCGTCCAGATCGTTGGTGCCGATGACGACGGCCTCAAGCGGGCCATCCGACCTGTCTTCCATCGCGCGAATGGCGATAAAGGAAATTCTAGCCGGCCCAGCGACGCCCGCCATGGTCCAATCCCCTAAGCAAAAACGTCGTGTCCGAAAATAGGAAGTCTAGAAATGCGGTCGGACGAAATGGTCCGAGACCCTCTTGCAACTTGCCGTAGAACGCTTGATCGGTCAATATGGAACGTGTCTTACCCTCCACCGATTGCGAGAAGCGACATGACGATCATCGATCCGCATCTGCAATGGATGTACGACGACACGCCCGCACACGAGCGGGCGACGACACGGGTGCCGGTCACGTTCGAATGGCATGGCGATCTTGATGAACTTGTGGCCTTGGGAATGCGGCTGCACGCGACGGCCGGCGGCATCATCTCTGCCGAGATGCCCCTGTCGAGCCTGCCCGAGGTCCACCGCCTGGGCATCGAATACATAGAGCTCGCGCGCACGCTATACTCGCCATTCGACGTTAGCCGATCCGACATCAAGGCCGACGTGCTGCAGCCCGTGATCGGAAGCGAAGTGGGGAAGGGGGTGATCATCGGCATCGTCGACACTGGCATCGATTATACGCATGCGAGCTTTCGCAAGCCCGATGGCAAGACCCGAATCCTCTCGATCTGGGACCAGCGCCTCGAACCGGTGCCGGCACGACCGGGTCGTCCGCCCCGCTTTCCCTCGGAAGGTTCCCCGGGAAACAACGTTGACGGTACGGCACGCAGTGGCGTGGAATTCACCGAAACCGCCATAAATGACGCGTTGAGAACGGGTGGACGGCCGCTGCGCACCAAGGACGTGCCCGACGATCCACACGGAAGCCATGTCATGGGAATTGCCGCTGGCAACGGCGCCGTTTCGCCCGGCAGCCCGGCGACAGCTTTCGTCGGAATGGCTCCGGCCGCGGATCTGATCGTTGTCGCCACCAAGTTCAACTTTGCGCTGATACGGCAGGGGATCGAATACATCCAGGAACGAGCGAGAGCGCGCAATTGTCCCTGCGTTATCAATCTCAGTTTGGGCCAACCGTTGGGCGCGCGCGACGGTCGTAGCCTGGATGAAAGGGCGATTGATGCTGCGCTCGGGGCTGAAGGGCGCGCCATCGTCGTCTCGGCCGGCAACGATGGAAACAAGAACAAGCACGTTCGGGGCAGGATCGCGCGCGGCGCCACGGATCGGATCACTTTCCGCATCGATGACAGGCAGATGGCCAAGGAGCTGGACATCGAAATCTGGTACGGTCTGAAGTCGACTGCGGAAAGGTTCGATGTCGTTGTCACCGATCCTTCGGGCGTTTCAATGTCGCTCGCGGCAAGCGGGGGCTCGGTGCGGCGCACACTCGGCCGCTCGACCGTTAGTCTCGCATCCGCCATTGCCGTTCCTGCCCACAACAAGAACCGGATCAGCATCGCCATTCGTCGGGACGGTCTGCGGATTGCTCCCGGGACATGGTCGATTACCTTGTCGGGCGTCACCGTGGGGACCGGTGCCGACGCTGGCGTTTATCATGGTTATCTGCGTGCCCCGAAAGGACGCAAGGGGATTCCCGCAACCGCGTTCACCTCGTCGCAAACGAGCGCCGCGAGTACCGGTACGATTCCGGCGACCGCGCTCAAGGCCATCTCGGTTGGAGCATACGTTACGAGACCGTCCGCCGATCTGCACAAGCCCGCGGCGTTCTCGAGCCAGGGACCGACGTTGGACGACCGTCAATTTCCTACCCTGTGCGCGCCCGGTCAGTTGATCATTTCGGCGAAGGCCATCAACGCCGAGCCGCACCCGGAGCTCGATGTTGCTGGCAAGCCATTTACGGCCAAGCAGGGTACCAGTATGGCGGCTCCGCATGTTGCCGGCGTGGTTGCGGCGATGCTGCAGGTGAAGCCCACGCTCAAGCAAGATCAAGTCGCCAAGCTGCTTGGTGACCACGCCGACGCCCCGCCTGCGCCATTGCCGAACATTTGGGGGCGCGGACGCGTCAATGCGCTGAATTCCGTGACCGCAGCGAAAGCACCGGTAGGAAGCTGATCGCAGCACGAATTTGGCGCGACGGAGCGAATTCGACCCTGCGGCACGCTCGAGCCTGCGGCGCCGAACACAGCTACCGCCTTTCTTCCCAATCCGCTACGTCGCGGGCTTTTCATGATCACAGCAGGCGTGGTGGTCGAGCATCGCGCTCTGCCGCCGCAAACCGATAATCCGTGTAACAAAAACCACGAAAGAAGTCGACAAACCGCCGAATTTAGGCGCTGATCCTGGATTTGTTGCATTAATCGATTTTCATTGAGCGCTACAATGTCGGCGCTGAACGAGATGCCTCACTTAGGAAATTTCGGCGGTCTGGAAGGCAACGGTACAATTGGCCACATCTAGTTTTGGCTATTGCTGCACAGGAGCAGAACATGGCTAAGCATTTGTACCGTCTCCGTATGGGCTCGTATGTCGGGAACCTATTTCGGCGCAGCAAGCATGATTTACAGCAGAAGCTCTGGCTGCAATGTAACCTGATGCGACTCGGGTGCGAGCTAGCGCGATCCCAGCATCAGCCCGGCGTTGAGCAAGCGGAAGCTACTAGTGCCATTTAAGCCGCTCACCAACTCGACTCCAACTACAAGAAAGCTACCTAGAGGCCGGAACTAATAGAGCCCGACGCCTGGCAGCGCTTTGAGCGCGCCGTTGACGTGGTGGCGAAAAGCCCGCCGCAACATCGGTCCGGGAAAGGCGTCGTAAAATGAAAAAAACGAAGCCGTCCAAAAGATCATAGCCGAGACAGCCGTTAGTTGTATATGCTGCGCGAGAGGGGGGCGCATGGTAAAAAAAGCGAAAAAGGCGAAGAAAGCGAAGAAGGCTGCAAAAAAAGCAGCAAGACACAAGTCTGCGGTTAAGCATCCTGACCCATGGCCGCCTCGGAAATCCAAGCGGTAGGGGGCGGCGCACAATGGGAAGCCCATGGAGAGCAGCGAACGAGCCGAGACGCCCGGAGCCGACGCCGCAACCTCAGCCGCAACGGGAGCAGCCAAGACCGGCTCCGAGGTGGGAGCCCGACAGACACATCGAGAAGCGGGAGGACCCCCGTCATCAGGAGCCGCATCCGGACCCATGGCCGCCTCGCCGCTAGAGCAAGCTACGATAAGCTGTCTTACGAATGCTCAGTATCACTCCTGCCGTGAGGCTTTTCTTGATACTGTGCATCGCTGGTTCATGTTTGCTGTTATAGCGCTCGGGACGGCCGCCCTTACTGATGTGTTGCCGAAGATGCTGCACGTTGCCAGCGTAACTATCGATGCGGCACTCCTTAAAGAGGTATTTGCGGCTGGTGCCGCGATTTTGGCGGCGCTCGACTTGACCTTCGATCTGTCTAATCGAGCGCGCTCCCACGCGATGATGAAGCGTCGGTACTATGAACTGCTTGCCAGTATGCGCGAGGGACGCAAAACAGCGGACGAAGCGCGTGTTTGCTTGGATGAATTCTCAGCTGATGAGGAGCCGCCTTACAGGATTTTGTTCCTGACGTGCTGGAATTCTGCGCAACAAAGCGTCTATGGAGAGAAGGCTTTGCGCTTTCAAGTCTCCATGACCGGGAATCTATTTAAAAACTGGTTTCGGCGGCCAGCGGCCACCTATCCAGTTGTTGGCGGCTAGTCCTTGCACTTCTCTCGTTTGGATCGCCACTTGGCATAAGCCGCGAGCATCTTCTTAATTCGACGCGGCGTCTGCTTTGCGGTTGGCCGTCGATAGGTGAGACGCTTACCAGTGATGCCCTTCGCCATGAGTTCGGCGCGCTCATAATCGTTCACGCCGAGCGCGGCGCGGTTGCTATACCTGAAATCGAATTCTGCGAGATAGCGATGCAGATGCTTCTCGCTGCAGTGCTGATAGACGCCCTTCATGTCGCGTTTGAAGATGCTGTGGTAGCCCTCAACCGTATTGGTGGAGATCACCTTGTCGCCCTCGCGGCGAACGTATTCGTCCTTTGAGTGCTTCACGGTGTCCTCCTGCAAGGCTTGGACTTCGCCAATGTACTTGTAGGCCGCCTCGAGGAAGTCCGCGATATTATCCTCGAGATGCTCTACTTGAGGACCTCCGAGTGATCGAGGATCGCTTGGGCAGTTCCAGCTGAGGCCGTAACGGGGGGCGCCGGTCCACGCTGGCAGATGGACGTATTAACCAGCAGGCGCCGTCGCGATCGTGCAGGAACGTCGTGGCACCGGCCGCAAGGGCTGGTCCAAAGCGGCTCGTGCGGCCGTTTGTTTTGTAATGTCCAGATGTATCCCAATTTCCAGGGAAACGAATTTTTTTGGCACTTAAGGGGCTGATAGCTGGCGCGGCCTCCTAGGCACACTGGGCCCGCGTTACTCAAGGCCGCCTCAGGTGGGAGCCGTTCTCTTGATCTAGCTCAAGCGATGCCTCCCTCTGCAGCAGTCCATCAGGCCGCGCCTGCCGCGCCGCTCCCAAGGCATTCGTGGTCGACGATTTCAAGACGGATCAGCTTCGGGAGAGCCCCTAGTCGTCGGGCTTCAGAAGGGCAAATTCCACACGAAATAGAGAAGCGCAGCAATGGCCCCCCAGAAAAGTATGCCGCGGAAGATGAAAGCGAGCGCCATGTTAATCGCCGTCTCGCCCAAGCCGCTGCGCCATGGTGATTCCATCGATCGCGTCTGCCAGTCCTCCTAAGAAAACCCGATACCATGCATCATCATCGGGAAGTTCCCACTCTCGTAGGCTGCCGACGTAACGGGTCAGAGCAATAACGCCCGCGATCGTCGTTGGCGTTGAACGGATGAGCACATTCGCATGCTCCGCGAGAGCATGGGTCCTTTGACTGCTGATTTCGTCGGCGGCATCAAACTCGGGCCCATCGAGCTTCGCCGATACGGACAAGGCCGCATCGTAATGCGCCGACAGCTCGCGATGACGCTCAATCACTACGAAGATTAGATCCCGATCGGCTGCAGCAGTCGACTGGGTGGAAATTTCCTGTGATGACAATGTTGGCCCCGAGCAAGTAGCAGGCCTATGCTAGCATGGCGGCCATGATGATAATCAGCGTAGAGGGTCGTTCATCTGCGGTATTTCTGCACGATCGGATTGGGCATTCAGACGAGGTCACCGGCTCCATTGGAGATCGAGACGTTTCGGGGACAGGCGCGCGCCTTACTCGCGCCGAAAAACGGCTCGGCTCCAGTTGTTCTCGGCGCAAAGCTGCATATTTTGCGCGTATCAAAGGTTGTTATCACGCATCGGCTGCGCTTGGATACGCTTCCACATTCGAAAGGGGCGGGCGAAATATGAAGTTGATTGCAATAGTTGCCGGTCTGTTGCTGCTCGGCGTGATCGGCCAAGCAAACGCACGCGGAGGACATGGAGGGCGCGTCAGCTACGGCGGCGGACATCACACGACCAGTCATGGCGGCAGCTATTTGGGCGGATCCGGCTCATCACACCGTGGCGGGACTTATCTCAATTCGAGAACTGGCAACCGTTACGGCACTCATCGATAACGAGCTCCGCGCGTGGTCGCCGATGCAAAGCCGATTGGTGTTGTTGCCCAGCGTCGATGAGATCACGGCCATGTTGCCCCAGTCCTGTGCCACGGCGTTGGCACCCCATAGGGCGAGCAGCAAGGCGGGCACGACGACGCGCATGCCTGCAGCTTACGGAAGGGGCGGGCGCTTCGTCCCTCGTCTGTTCAACAGAGTGGCAGGAGTGTTGCGCGCAAGGGCTTCAGAGAACGGCGGCAAGTATACGCTCGCGAGCCGTACGTTCTTGTCGGGGCGCCGCCACTCGACGAATGCGATCGCGGTCTATCCTCAATACTCGCGAGCCCGATCGCAGGCCCTCTTGAGGTGAGAAGAACTCTGAAACAGCTACCGGAAACAGGGCAGCGTTATCGGAGTTCGCGTGACCGAGACGCGCACATTGTTCACGTAATGCTCTGTCACAAGCTCCCCGCGAATGTTGCAAGAAGTCGCTCCCATCGCCGCCATGAATCCGCTTCGAGCCCGCGATGGAGAAGCCTTGCGACTTTCAGCAATGAAGCGAGCGGCTGCACCGGGAGTGCCGAGCGCGTCGGACCGGGCGTTTTGCAGGGCTGCCACTAGCTCATTCAGATCTTTGTCCTTGATCTTGGTATCGCCGACCATTGACGGAACCATGTCAAGAAGACCTTTATCAGCAATTTCGCCAGCGAGTAGTCCGGGAAGCGCCTTGCGGAGAGACTGCTGAAAGGAAGCGGTGGTGCGCCCGGCGAGCTCCTCGCACCGGAGCATCGCCGAGATGTAGCTGAGGCGGGTTGTCTCCGTCGAGTCGAGCCAGACCTGCTCGCAATTGTAAAGCAAGGTCATTCGATCGACAGGTCCGAGCTTCTCGATTGCTTCACGAATTTCGCCAAGCACCTCTGCGGCTGGCTTGCGCAACTCGTCGGGAAGACGACCGGTCGCCTGCCCCCAGACGGCTGCGAGACCGCCCCACCGAGGCTCGAACTGCTGGATCGATAACGCCTGCATGTCGTTCGGAATCTTGGATTGAGCGTCAGCTATGCTTTTCTCCATGGCATCGATCTTGGCGACGACCGCTTCAGTGCGCGCGCGGAGCTTGCTCCCAAACCCCTTGGCTACAGCGGCGGCCACGTCGTCCGTGAATCCTGATACCGCTGCTGCGAGCTTGCTCGCGCCGGTCGCAAGCCGTGCGCTCTGCTTCTCGATGGCTCGTTCGATAGCGGTCTTTACTGATTCATTGAGGAAGGCTTCCACAAAGCCGGCCAGGAAACCTAGCGGCAGGCCGAGGTCCTCGTTGTTCTTCAGAACATCCATCACGGCGTCGACGCTTCCCTCGTAGGCGGCGCCAATTGCGCGTGCTCCCGTCGAAGCGAGAAGTTCTTCCGGAACAGTTCGCTTTTCTGCCGAGGACGCCTTCAGCTCCTTTTCAATCGCTTCGGCCGTTTCGAGCGACCATTGCGGACGCGTTGCCTGCACATCCGGGAATGTTACGGCGACCGAGGTCGGTTTGAGGCGAAGAGCCTGGTCAAACGGCTGGATCCGCCCACGATACGCGTACGCGACCGACTGGAGAGCGAGCGGTGTAGCGGTGGGAGCATCCGATTTTGCGGGCGCAACACGGCGCTCGCTCAGCGGCTGGGATGCCGGTTTCTCTTGCAGCTTCTCCAGAGGCGGAAGAGGCCTGACGATCGGCGGTTCGTCGACATTCAACGATGACAAAGCGACCGAAGCGCTCGCAGGCGGAGGTCCTGGCGGACGTACAGGTGATGGTGTTGGTCCGTTCGGGGGGCCGTGAGGCCCGTCCAGCAGAGAGGGATATTGTCCTGGCAGGTTCCCAAGCGCCTTTCGGAGCTTGTCGGCCAGGAGAACGATATGTGGCCATTGCTGGTCATCATCATCCTTCTTTTTCGTCTCGTAGGTCTTCACGAGACGAGGCATCAGCTCGGCGAGAAGGACGGCTTTCGTTTCCAGAAGGGCCTTTGCATATCGTTCATCAATCCGTTCGATGTGGTGCTCGATTGTCGCTATTCGTTGGGCGAGCAAGCCATCAGGACCTGCAACGATGCCGCCGAAGAAGGTAAGAGAGGTCAGCAGCGTCAGCCAGACGTAGGCGAAGCTTACCGATCGAAGATAGCCGCTGAAGACGCTAATTACGGTCCGATGGCTGGCCCAGAAGGGTGCCACAAACAGAAAAATCAAGGCCAGATAAATAGAGAATTCCAGCGCCGGAGAGGGTTTCAGAAAGGTGGCCACAGTCCGCAAACGGGCCAGTTCCGTCTCCAATTCCCGGATGGTCCGGCTGGCTCCTTCGAGGTCGTCGGTGAGGGAGAGCCATATCTGAAGGCCGGAAAAGATAATGCCGGCGATAGCGAACGGCAGGAAGAAACGATTGAGGTTGCGCAATACTGCGCGCCAGAGTGAGCCTTCCCTGGTCTGCGCGGCAACGTACCTTGTCAGGAGAAACCCGAACACGCCGCCTGCGGCTATCAAATAAGTAATCATGCTTGTCTCCTTAATGGGCCTCGAAGGCACCCACCGGATCGAGCAGTAAAATGAATTGGGAAAACCTAGGGTCGTATCGATGCTAACGTCAATGCCCAAGATGGGGAACTTTTGGTCTAGCTGGCGGGCGGCCGGCGACCGATCGTGAAATGGTCGATGGGCTGTCGCTGTAGCTCCTTGCGTTGATCTGCCGCGGCTCTCCCGCGCGCCGCCGGGCCACGGTGGTCTCGCGGCGGTCCGCCCTTGGCATCGCTCAACGAGCGGCCCGATCGGAACTGGCAGTGCTCTGGCTCCTGCAGCTCGTACCGTTTCGGCCCGCAAGCGACGCGAGGATATTGGTTTGCAGAAGCTGTCGATGAGCGGTTGCAGCATCTTCGCGGATTTCTGCGTCGGATGCAGACGATTGCCGGTGCAGACCCAGTCGATGACATCGGCCGGCGGATTTTCCGGCAGGGGCACGTCACCCTTGGCAAGGAGGAAGGCCTGTTCGTGATGCTATTTCACGAACCGGGAGGACGAGGCCTACCGCTTCGGAAAGATGAGATGGCCGACAGGCCAGGAATCCTGCAGCCTGCCAGCAGTCAAGGAAGACATCGGCTCGGCCCCAGCCGTAGAAGGTCAGGCACAGGCCGGGGTTCTTCACGACGCGCTGCATCTCGCGAAATGCCGGTCGGATCCACGACGTGTTGTCGTCATTGCGGATGGTCTGCCCGCTACTCGATTGTATCGGCAGACATACGGGGGTCGGTCAGGATGAAGTCCACCGACCCGGTTGCCATCTGCCGCATGACCTGGATGCAGTGGCCCTGGATAACGCGGTTGCGAAGGGAGCTTGCCGGCGGTGCTCACTGGCGCACCTCCTGAACCAGCGGCTGGGCTTTCCAGCCGAGATCAAAGCGGTTCGCTACACCGAAATTGTCGGCCCGGCAGATCGCCTCGGCCTTGCGGATCGCATTGGCGGAGCTGCCGGCCTCGACGATGACCGTCCACTCTTCGTACTCAAACGCCTTGACGACGAACCGGCGGAAGGCAGCGGCGCTCATCGCGCCGCCTCGTTCTTGGCATCGGCCTTGGCGGTGCGCACCACCAGGCGCCCGTTAAGCGGCAGGGCCGCCGTGAGCGAGATGTTGTAGCCGTCGCCGTCCTCGTGCGCCCAGGCGGCGCCGACCTTGGTCGTGAATCACCTTCGCCTTCGACCGCGTAGACTGTGTGGGTCGGACGGCTTTGACTTCTGAAATGGCTCAAAAAATCAGGATGCTGCTGTCCTGAAAGGCGGAGCTCGCGCGCATGCGCGAACGCGTCGCAGCCTTTTCGGCCATGAGTTCGGATCTCCTAAAAAGAGATCGAGCGACGAACGAAGGAAGTCGCGTCTTGAGCAGCTGTCGATAGGGGCCTAGTAGGTGACCAGGTCGCTGATAACCACGGCGAGAGGTCCTTCGTCCCCCTTAAAACTAGCAATCATCGCATCCAGAAAGTATCCGGCTCAAGATCTTCGAGGTCGATGGGATGACCGGCATGATCGGCCAGAAGGAGGAAGAACGAAAGCTGCGTGCGACCATTGCCTTCGCGGAACGCGTGAATGACGTTGAGTTCGGAGAGGAAGTGGGCCAGCGGCCCCGACCCGGCGGTGCACTTGAAGGGAGGAGGGTGAAGAGCCGGGGGCCGCGTTCCGCTAAAGCGCGGACGGGCAGTGTGCCCAAGCTGCGCGCGGCTCGCATTAAAGCAGCTAAATGGAGGTTCGCTGCGCTGCAGAGCTCGAAGCTCACCTCCGAGCGGCATTTAATTTTCTTGGTATTCGACACCCGGAGAAATGTATTATCCGTATTTGATTCGCTGATGATTATTTTCACAAGAGAATGTTCATGGCCCAGCGAGCAGTATCCCGTGAGGATGTCCAAAGCTTATTCGCCTTCTATGCATTTGTTGCCCGACACCACAACAAGCATGACGGCGCATCTCGGTGGCTGAAATTATTCACGTCGAGCCAAAACCTTTCCGATGAACGTCTGCACCAGTGGTCAGAGCGTGTTGGCGCAGTCGGTCCGAAATTGGTCGGTCGCGTGCTCCATCCGCGCGCTCGCGCGGTCGTGGACGGTGATGCAAATTATGACCATGCTAGCGCGTTTCTCCACGCGCGACTCAAGGCATTGGATGAACCCCAGCACTAAACTCCGCCGGCCAGCTTCAGCAGCGAACCAACTTAACAGGACGCCTGCGCCGCCACTCGCAAGCGCAATGATGCGACCGCCAGTCAGCCGAGCAGTCGGGCTTGCCTAAAATGAAAACGACTTGGAGTGAACCCCTTCGCCACGGCGCGCACGTGGGCTTCGCATGTCTCCAACGCAATCTTCTGGGCGAGCATCACGTCTCCTATCGGCAGAGAGCCCACCGGCATGAAACACAATCCCTCTTGCTGATGATCGCGCTCGTCCACCACGCAAACATTACCGGAAGTTCCGGCGTAGACCCTGTATTGGCTCCCACTCTCGTTTCCGATCACCTCGAAGTAACCTTTGCGAGCTAGCTGCTCGCGTTGCGCCTGCGAAAGCCACTCCCGCAAGAGCCGGAGCGAGCGGCCTTCCGGCGTGCTTTCGGCGCCGTGCTTGATGAAAAGGGCTCGTGTCGCTCTCATGCGAGAACGGCTGCCCATGGCCAACGATCGGAAGGCCAACATGGCTGGGCTCCCACTAACCTCCAACGAGCCTCGGAAAAAAGATGGTCTCTTCCGCATTCCGGTCGAATGATTTGATTTGTGATAGCTGGTCCGTTCCGGTACGGACCGCAGCGGTGAAGCCAACCTTCGTCAGCTCATTGAAGCGCTGTTCGGCCCTGACCAATTCCTGTGCGTCGTGAAGATTGAAGAGATGACGGCTGTCGCCGGTGCGGTCCATGACGATCTGGATTGCCATAATTGCTAGTTGCGGGTTTTATCGGGCTGAACGCACGGATATTCAGAAGACGAACTTCAATCAGAACTTACCCGTGTTCTGCTGATGGTAGACGGCGGTACGCCCGGATCGGGAGGTGGCGCTTGCTTGCGATCGGCGGCATCGCCGAGGCCCAAAGTGAGCTCGTGAAGCGGCGCTGCTCGCCCCTTAGGTTCATACCGCTCCACCAGTTTCAGGAGGCGCCTTTTAACAAATGGGTCAGCCTGCTCTGCGAGTTCACGCAGTAACTTAGCGCGCTGTTCATTGAATTCGTGATCCAACATGTCTATCCCCTACACAACGCGCATGCGGTCATGCTCTGTAAGAAGACACTCAAAGCGGCTCATCACGTGAGCCAAACAATTTCGCGATCAAAAGGTCTGAATGCAGAAGATAGCGCCTGAGCGGATCAGTTGGCTACAAATTCGATCTCAGATTTGAAATAAACTGAAATCTAGTTGCCGAATGCCACTAACCAAAAGCTTCCAGGGCATCCTTTCTGTGACCGAGATGCAACGGATCTCCACCTTCGGCTCGGAACTTTGCACGCCGGGCTGTTCACCCGCAGAGCTTAAATTATCACAGATGCCGCCGGAGCTGAGGTCACCGCCCTGGTTTTTAGCCCCGGTGGCCGCTCGGAATGTCCGAGCGGCCCTTTCCTTATTCGCGGGCCGCAATAACTTGAAGTACGGCGCTGCAAGGCGCGGCTAATCGGAACCCAATGGGTAACAAGGGACTTAGTACGGAGAATCCCTTGATTGGGTGCTACCGATGGCGATCGAGGATTTCAGAGAAACAAGGCCGATCTTTCTTCCGGAGCAATTCTTTGTGGGGCGGATCGAAGGCTGGGCGGTGCTGGAAAGCCTCGTTGGCGGATTGCTAAAGCGCGCGACGATTGCGGCGCACGGCGAATTCGAGACAGATACCCAAATCGTGATCTTCACCGAGACGTACACATTCGATGATGGCCATTGCGACACGATGCACTGGACCATACGAAAAGGTAACGAAGGCAAGTACACCGGATTGGAAAACCGGCTGGAAGGTGAGGCTCTTGGAGAGCAAGCCGGCTGCGCCTTTCATTGGAAGTACACTCGCGACACGCCGCAACCAGGCGGTAAATCGATCAAATTGAATTTCGATGATTGGTTCTACGCAATAGATGATCGCGCCTGCATCGTGCGTGGGAGCGCCGGACGTGCGGGCATCCCGTTTGCGACGGCACACATTACCTATCGGAAGCTGTGATCCCAATGCCCGCGGATGTCGAGCGCTCTGGCGCAGCATCAAGATGAGATTGTAGGCGCAGGAACCGATCCTTCGACAAGGCGCGCCAAGCTCTTGCATGCCAAAGCCACCTGCAACCACCTCGTCCGTTCGGCCGGACAGGTCGCTGCGATCGCCTTCTTCATTGCCAGCACGGCTTCAGCTTGATGGTCATGTTCTCGGTCTGGATGACGCGCACTCCTACTCCCCCGCCGAGCACGAAGGGTTCCGCAACGCTGTTCTCTCACTTTACAATTACATCTTCAGCGCGCTGTTGTCCGCCGAGATGACGAGCCGCCAAAATACGCTCTTTCACTTCACGATTGAGCTGTTGCTGACTATTCCATCTGCAACACTCGATACCCTGATTACTGGACAATGAGGTGTCGGTAGAGCGATCTGGCGCGAGCTTCCTAGAAAGCGGAAGTGCCGAATTCTTTCATCGCACTGAACGGCTCTACGAGCTCGCGACAGCTATGTCCGCCGAAGTGCTCTCCGTCTACGACTGGCTTTGGGGATACGGCTAGTCCTGACAATCGTTCTCGCCTGAGTGGCTCGTAGGCGGCGGCGGAGAGTCTGCAGTTCTCGAAATAGTGCGACCAGTCCCTCGACCCGCTCGCCCAGAATAGTCGAATAGTGAACCCAACCTCGATTACTCATTAGGAAACCATAATTGTTAAAGGCAACAGGCGGTCGACAACGGAAAAAAATATGCAATCCAAGGTAGGAAAATACAACCCATAAACTGCGGCGGTTAAAAAGGGCCACGCAAAGGTCCCGATACCGACGTCACAGCGCACTCCTTTCGCTTGTCTTGTCAGTTTCGTTCTGAAAGTTCGCCCAGTTCGGCAAAGCTAGGCCTGGTATCGCGGCATTCACGTGCGCCCCGGTCTCTCGAGCTGGTAGTCCCATTCTGCCCTTTACTCGCGCAACGGCTGCCTAGCCGGGCGCGCTCCTTCTCGCGAAGGCAGCCCCTTCGCGCTCTACGACCTCTCTTTAGCCGTGCCGAGCGCACCGGCAGTTAAGGGTTAGTTTAGCTCCCGGTACGATCATTGGCGACCGCAAGGGAGCCAAGCATGCAATTGCACCATGCGAATACCTTGGAAAGGATCACGATCGCCCCAGATCACGGCAGTGGCGAGCTCACGTGGCCCATCACTCGCGATCAATCGGATTTCTCGACCCCCAATCGAGCTGAGATCTTGGCGCTATTGGCGCCGGGCCGGCCTCCAAAACTGACTATTTGTCTCGTCGCGGCGGCCGCATTGGGGGTGGGCTTTGCGTTGGGTTGGGCTGGCGCTTGGTACGGTCCTGCAGCTATCTCGGCTCTCGACCCGACTGCTCAGGTAGAAACGGCTTCGCGCCGCATGCCAGATACAAGGGCAGGCGGTAAAGCCGAAGGCGTCCGAAAGATTGCATCGGGTTCGCGAACAGCGCCTGCTTTGGGGCAGCCCTCCACATTCATCGCGAGCGTTGCTCCGAAGCCTGGGACCAAAGCGCCAAATGCGGCGCAATCGGCGGATGCTCTCGAAGTGGACATGTCTGTGACGGGCTCGATCCAGCCTGCGGGGCCGCTCCTGTCGGTTCCCGAGACAAGACCAACGACCCTGGCAGGTTGGGCAGTGCTGGACGTTCGCGGCGGAACAGCGGTGCTCGAAGGGCCCGATGGGATTCGAATGGCAGCACGAGGTGATGTGGTCCCCGGCGTCGGGCGAATCGAATCTATCGTGCGCTGGGGCAACCGCTGGATAGTTGCAACGGCTCGTGGATTGATCTCGACGCCCTAGGCGTGAAGGCTGGCGACGCAATCAATTTTCATCGTCAATGCTCAGTCGAGCACGTTTGAGTTTCATATAAGGATGAAACCGTACAAATATACGTAAGAACACAGGCCGCTTGGTCGTCTTGAGAGACTCGCTTCTTGACGGCTCGTGCGAAAATGCTGCCAGCCGGCTGCCGAAGTCAGGCTATTTATCCGCCGTGCAGAGCTGGTACTTGTCTTGTTGTTCATGCCTTTCCACGTTCATTCGCGCCATGTATTTGTCTTTGACCTCCTCCGAAGGACAAAGACACGGCGGCTTGCTGCCGTAGTGGATCTTCCAACACTCGCTTGCGGTCGCATCAATGAGCTCCCAAGCAATGACATTTTCTGTCTGCACGAGAACGCCAGGGCCAGGAATTGCTGTCGTCTTTTTTCCGTCTATCTTGCACGCAGGAGATAGAAAGACCTGAGCGGGATCAAGTTCGGTCGGGTAAACGCGGATAAATCCCTCGACGGTCGCATAATCCTTTACGATCGCTCGTACCATCGCCTTCGTATAGACCAGCGTGTTGTTCTCACGAGCATCGATAGGACGCACAGCCACACAGGTGAAGCTCTTCTTTAGTACGTATAAAAGCGGGTGGTCTTGAGTTGTTTTGGTAAGCGACACGAAAGGTATCTTGTTCACCGCCGTGATCACCCAATCATCATCGTAGGCAACCGACACGAAAATTCCGAGAACCAGCGCGACTACATATGCCAGCACTATCTCCGCCGTTGCGACTGCTTGCGCTGGTTTCCGCTTCTTTGCGCGCCATTGCCGCATCGCGAGCGAGGCAATCCCAAAGGATGCGATGCTGATCGCAATCGAAATAAAGGCGTATGCAAGTTCACCGAACCGCAGATCGACCAAATAACTTGCGAGGCCCAGACCAATGAAGCCTGGCAGGAACGCGGCTACAAACTTGATAGCCTTCTTGGGATCATCGGAAATCATTGGCCTATTTGTTACAGCAGTCGTTGTTGCAAGAGCCGTCCTTGCACTTGCACGCGGAGCCATTACAGCCATCGTGAACGCCGCCACAGTCGGGACACAGCTGGAATGAGCCATTGTCGTTCATGACGTACACGGCGAGCTTAGGCTGACGACATTCGCCGCCGGCCATAAAGTTGAGTTGTCCAAGGACGGTATCGAACGAGTCGGCACGCATGCTCGCAGCAACTCGGTCAGGAGCAGGATCATTCCGCGCGGCGCGTGCCAGGATTTGAAAGGCTGCGTAGCCATAGTAGGCATCCGCTCCCTTCATGTCCCTCAAGGAGTTGGGCAAGCTACGTGGCTCTCGAAGGCTGGGATCGTGCGGCGCGATGGCCGCCACTTTGATCTGGTTTCCGAGGCGGCCGATCTCCAGGAGGCTGATGCCACCGATGAGAAGGCTGTTTGATGGGAGTTCGTCCAAACGAATGTTACGAGTATCCCCGCCAAACATGAACACAATCGCCGGCGAGCCAGCTGTGCCATTCCAATTTTGCAACGGCAGCTGGCTGACTTGGGCTTCACGGCTGAGCGCTTCGGCGAAAAACTGGCTTTCAAAAATGTAGCTCGTACGACGATCTTGATTGTCTTTCGCATACCGAACGGCGAGCTTTGTAAGCTGCTCGGCGCTATCGCCGATGTGGAATGAGTACTTTAGTCGCTGGTCCGAAAACGGCGCCTTAGATAGCCCGACCAAGACGGTTGGCGTCTGTTGCTGTTCGCTCACCCCGGACACGGCCAGCATTACAGATGCGCCGCCTTTTGCAATCAGGAAGTTGACGCGATCGACTGCAATAAGCTGGCGGGCCTTGTTGACCGCGATGTCCGGCTTATTCTGATGATCATGGAAAATGACCTCCACCGGTCGGTTGGCTATTTGCCTCAGATCATTCTGAGCGGCGGATACTCCGGCCCGAAACTGCTGGCCTTCATTTGCCCCGAAACCGGTGAAGGTCGCCACTACACCGATACGAATTACTGGGTCTTGCGCCTCTGCCGGAAGATGCATGACGAGTAAAGTTAAGACTACTGCAAAGATCGTTTTCCAGCGACCCATGTGAGCCTCCCATGGATGCAGTATGGCAAGTACTGTCCAGATAGTTCTGGACGAGCAATAAAACGCGCGAAATGATTCAATTCCAAACTCTACCTTTGGTAGCTTTGAGGAACAAGAGGGCACCAGCTGGGACGTGCAAATTTGTGGTCGGCCGACTCGAACCGCTCGGTAATCCCCGTTTCCCTGCGGAGCACTTGCCGCGATCTTGACCTTTATCGGTGAAGTCAGTGAACAGAGATAACTCTGTGCCAATGGCATCACGGCATCTCTTGGCCGATAGCCCCCAATCGGAGATCCTTGATAGAAGCGAATAAGCTCGTCTACGTGCGCTTGATCAAGCGATACTTCGGTAGTTCACGTGAATTTTGGATCTTGCAAGCCTGTTCTGCCCAGCCATTTATGGTGCCACAATAGGTAAAGGCATCATGATCAGGACAACTCCGCTCATACTCTCCTTCGCAAACCGAGAAACTAGTTGGTTGAGAAGAGGTTGGTGGTGTTCCGGAGCCGGCGAAACAACAAATGGGGCGATGATGCAGATTGAGGGGATAAGCTTTCCGAACTTAACGTCTGGCTCCTTTCTTAGAGACGCCGCGATCGCTGTCAGGTAGCACCAACCGTAGAATATCAGGTTGCTGTCCACAAATCAGCGACGTGCCCGGATCTAAACGTAGAAACGACCGAGCAGGCGTGGGCGGAGCAGAAGTCAGGCCGGAAAAGCATCTGCCGCGTATTTCCCCGCCGTCATCGCCGGTGGCAACTTGGGGTTCGTACTGTGCCAAGTCGGTGGCCATTGGTTCGGCCTGTGTCCCCACATGTTGAGCTGTCCCAGGGCGTCGAAAAGCCCAAGGTATTGATAGTAGCTGACGCCCTCGACATCCGTCGAAATCGGGCAGCCGAGCGTTACGACCCGGAGTTCGTGTGATCGGTCCGGTGGAAGGGATCTGATTGCATTGCCGATCTGCAGGGCGCCCTTGCTGTGTCCAACCAGAAGCTTGAATGCCGCGTCACGATGAAGGAGGAGTGCGTGAAGAACGTCTGAGGAGCCGGAGCCGTGGCGAAAGACTGGCGCGCCGTGCAGGGTCTTCGCATCCGGCGTAGACGCGGGCAGTTGGCGGCCTATGCTCGCTGTCCGGGGCGCGGCATTGGCAAGAGCGTTCTGGATCAAGCTCTTTGCATGCAGATAGTCGTAAAGGCCGAAGCCGAACCAGCCCCCTAGCGCCTGCAGAATGACGTCAGCCATGCCGTATCCCGGGACGATGGCAAGCACAGGTTTTCCGAGTGCTATCGAGATGTCCCACGCCAGCGCGGCGCTGCCAAGGGCCGAACTACCGACCCCCGTGATTGTTACGATCTCGACAGCCCGCGTTTCCGGGTGAGGCGAAGTCAAGAAGACCTCCACATTGGTGTATCTGTGCACATAGGGTGCGGTATTAGCGTCGATGAGCAGAAGCGAGCCTTCAGGGTCACTGAGTGCATCGAGCTGGACGATCCGGGAGGGAGGTTTCTCCTCCCGAGCTCGCACGGACGCGTCTTTTTCGGCCAGCTGCGCGGCCAACGTCGCTACATCGTAAAAGACGATATCCAGCGCCGTGTTGAATAGGCGGCAGGCGCGTACGGCGGGTTCAATTAACTGTGGCGGCGGCTCAAACAGATTGAGAAAGGATCGCTCAGATTGGGTCGGCAGATTGTCTCCGATTGGCATGTGAAATTCTCCTCGAGGCTCAATTGAGCATGCCACATTTCTGTGTGATGGCGTTGGAAGCATGCAATGCGCGCGGGTCGACGGGACGGGGCGAGTGTGGTGAGTAGACGCCCCCGGTCCATTTTTAAAGTCTTCAAGCCGCCGATTGCCCGGCCGTTTTTTAGTCGTGCTAACGGTCGACGAGACGTTCCGCTCAGACTTTCTAGGGGGGCGGTCTTCGGTGCGCCGTCAGACGACGACAACAATCGCGATCTCGTGCCGTTGCGGGATAGCTTGCCATGGATCTCCCCTTATCACCTCGATGCGGGCCTGCCCCGATCGAAGCGCACGAAACAAGATGTTGGTTGGCGGTCCGAGTGGGCTTAGCACCCGGCCATCGTCCGAGAGTACGCCGGTCGAGAAGACACCTAACAGCTCGATCGCCGTCTCGCCTTCCAGAAGACGACCGCCGCTTGCTCCAAACATCAGTACGTCTCCCACCCGCACGTGCAGCACGGGTGGGAGGTCCTGGGAGGCCTGAATCTCGACGAGGCGCGGCAAAGCGTTACGGCACCAGTTCCTCGTCCACCTCCACATCTTCCGATGGCGACCATTCGTCGGCGAGGCCCATTTGAGCTTGGATCGACGGTGCACCCTCTGACGAAACCTTCGGGTAGATCTGTCCCGCGAAGGCATAGTCGGTGGCGTTGATGTCCGAACCTCCCCGGATCGGCTGACCGTCTTTGGTAATCGATCCCGGAAGTTGATAGCACATGATCGAATCTTGGTCCGGTGGGGTGGCCATTATCGAGTCCTGGCTGAGCGGTGTCAGCACCTGTTGGTCCACCATCTCACGAGACCACCCCTGTGTGCGCAGGAAGAAGTCATAGGCCTTTTGTGGGTCTATGAGGTCAACCAGCTCCTCACGCATGTGTTCATGCGGGAAGCCGAGCGTGTGCCCAGCTTCATGACGCACGACGCGATGGAATTCGCTGTCCGCTGTGTTCATGGTGAAACCCTGGAGGTTCAACGTCGGCCGATTACTGGGAATGTGCAGGATGTCGGTCCCGAGATAAGACCAGTATCCTGCTTGATTTCGCGAGATGCGCACCTTACCCACACCACGGGTCTCCACGAATGAGATCCCTGCGGTTTGGTTCCAGGCATTCATGTGCTGAATGATCCGGCGGCGCAGATCACTTGGCCCGCCATCCAGGAAGCTGACCGTGAGCCGGCGCTGTTGCGGGCCCCAATACTTACCAACCAAAACTGCAATCGCTGCTGGCGAGAGTACCAGGCCGCGTGCCACGGAGCCAATGGCACCGAAGTTAACTCGGTTCATGGGATTGATGGTCGTTGCAGTCTTTGCCGCTTTTTCGGCTAGACGGCCGGGCAGTTGCTTAATTGAACAATGCGCGTTTTTTCCACCCGCGTGGTTATGGGGGCGCCGCGCAGCTTCGCCGCCATTCGGCTTATCGTCCTCGTCCACATACCGTCCGGTATCCGACGCTGCCTGAGCCACCTCTGCGATTCTCATTAATGCTTGGCGGAGTTTCTGTTCGCTATCGCTCATGTCGTTCTCCTCTTGCTGGTTGCTGGACACCGACTGTTCCACCAAAGAGATGGCATATACCGGATCGCGACAGTTGGTGGCGGCTGCCGCGCTTCGTCCATCTCTTCGAACCGCCTTTACCGTCAAGATGGTCTGCTTGCGCTCGTATTCGGCGTTGATCCGTCACGGACTTTCGGATTGCATAGCGAACTCGGCCGTCCGGGCCGAGGATGACGGTTGAGCCGCCGATGACTTCAGTGGACGTTCCCGATATCTGCTTGCACCAACGCCGCTGGGTGATCTCGGCGACCGTATCGAAGGTGACCTGCCGGTCCGGGCCGATGCGGCTAAGGGAGCGAATAGAACCAACAACTGCAGGATCGACGTGATCTCCGTTCAGTTGCACGTCGCCCGGTAAAGCGCAGCCGAACGCGCGTGCGTACCCTGCCCGCATGACGTAGGATCCGAGTGCTTCGGCCTGCCGGCGCAGTTCGGTCTCGTCGGCTGCTCTTCCCGGGTCGCCCGCGAAACGTAACCTCTTGAAGTGCAGGTCTTCGATCGGCTCCATTTGCTTGTCAGGTGGTCGCCATAGCAGAGTGTCCTCCGCGAGATCGGGCACGTCATCCGGGTAGATGCGCCGACGGGCGAAGGAATCGATGATGGCCTCGCGATAGCCGAAGGGGTCGTCCTGAACGAGATCGAAATCCGCAGTGATAACTGCTCGCAGATACTCGCCAAAACACAGGTCGAACGGCGGGCAGTAGTCGATGGCACGTATGCAAACCGAAAGGAACTGTGATGCCAGTGTGCTTGCTTGGTCGGCGAGAATTTCGCAAAGCTCCGAACCTGGAGCCTCACCGGGAGTTAGACGTGCCAGGCGAATGAATCGCTTTGTCTTCCGGCGAAGTATCGTCGCGAATGCTTCGAAAATGGCCGTTACTAGAAGCGAGCCACGCTCGTGCGGTTCGTCGCCAGCTTGATCATATCGTCGGACGCTGCGCTCCTCGTCTTGTCCCAGCCCCGCTGCATCGATGGCCGATCGCAACGGCCCGCCCGAACCCGTGGTATGTCCGAATTGGTTAGCGAGTGACAGAAGCAGCGCATCGGTCTCGAGTTTGCCGCCTGACCTCTCAATTGCGGCACGAACGACATCCGAATACGAGAAGTGCATGAGCATCGCCACGAGGTCGGCAAAACCCTCGTGAAAGGCCGCGACATCCGGGTGGGTCGGCAGCCGAAAGCGCGGCCGAAGACCGTCCAGCAACGCATGGGTCATCTCATGCACGATGATGTCGTGTGAGAGACTCGTGAACACCCGACCGCCGGGTCGATTTCGTCCCTGAACGCTACCATCGGCAGTGTAGTAGCCGAACTTGAGTTCCCCTGCTGATGAATCGTAATAGGCATTGCGGCCGCAGAAGGCCTGTGGCCGAATTCTGAGCTTTGCATAAGCTTGACCAGGACGAGAGTGAAAGCCCCAGCACGGATCGCGTCCGAGCGCGCGTCTGAAGACATCGTACGTGGCCGCGCAGACCGCGTAGACCATCTGCTGCCGGAACATAGGGTCGGACGGCGAGGGGGGCCGTCCATTTTCTATCAGGATGCGAGGATCATCCAACTCGACCGGCTTGTTGAGCCGCCCCGTCGTCTCGTCCCAATCGACCACCTCCAGGATGCTGCCCGCGGGCCCCGAGCGCAATCGCTCGAATGGGACATTTAACACGGCCACAGCGCCATCCTGCCGACTCGCCGCTGGATCAAGCGTGTAGATCCTGAGCGGCCGATGGATCGGGTCCTGATGCGTTCGTTGATACGGTTGCAAAGAGGCGGTAGCTAGAAAGACCGGGTCCACTACAAAATAGTTGGCCGATGCAGTCAGCTCACGCTGTACCTTGCCGATCTTCGGGAAAGGTACACTCGATGCCCTTTCAGGCTTCACGTAAGGAAGGGGCGGGTGCGCCTGAATATCCATAAAACGACTCCCCAGCACAATTCAGCCAGCAGAGCGCGATCCTTTTGGCGTAGATTTCACCCGGGTCACCGAAACACTTTTTGTACGAATGGCGACCCAAGTTTATCGACATCGCACGTCAAAAGCGGCACGCAGATATTGCAACGTCCTTGGCCGCCGGTGTGTGAGCTGGTTCACTCTACAAGCTTGAAAAAAGCCACCCTACGCATTTAGCAGCCTAACTTAGTTCAATTCTTGCCAAGAATGGCGGGTCCGCCAATGTGCCCGCGAAGAGTATTGCTAAAGGTAAAGTAACTCGCGCAGTCGACGCTTGCCGCGGCCACGGTTGTCGCGTTGCCTGCTCGGGTCTCGAAGGTCAATATGCTGCCCTACGACAGATTTCGTAGTTTAGTCCAAATCTCAACCGTCAGGTAGTTTTTGTCTCTGGGACAACTTGTCGCGCAACCGTCGTCGCACTCATGAGAGGCTCGCGGCTTCGAATCTAGAAAGTTCGATGCTGATGGCATCTTGTCTCGCGGCAGAGCCGTTTGGCACCGGGCATTGGCTTTCGGGAATTCGCATCGCGCGGACGGTGGTTCGAACATTAGCCAACCCCTTCAAGCGCACCGCGATCTTCTTGGATCTTATTAGACATTTCGTCGTTCGGTGATGATGCGGCAGTCGATGGACTCGCGCACAACGCGACCTGCGCATAATCGGCCCTGGAGCTCTAAAACTATGTCCCGCATCTCTCGTATTAGGAGCAGCATGCAGGCATCGGAAACCCGTTTGTGCCGTTGGTTGCCAGTTTTCCCGAGGATCGTTTTGAAACGCACCGAAGCGATCCACGGTGCCGTTCGCGTCACGCATGATCTGAATATCAGCCTCAATCTCTACAGATCTCTGACTTTCGCCGAAAATCCATTAATGTCTTGCACGACGATGAAATGCGACACTACGCATCACACCAAGTCACCTTCCTTGTCTCAAATTCGTCCACCACTTGGTGAAGGTAGCCGTCAGAATATTCAATTTCTTCAAGTATTCGTTTCCTTCGCGTTTCATCGAAGAGATCGCGCCGGGTCCGGATGGCATTACGGATCTGTTCGAGCTTTAGCTGGGTGTTACTCAGCTCTTCCGTCCGCGCTCGCGATTGAAAGCATCAAAGTCCCGCCCGCCGACAGCACAGGGACCCCTTAGTGCCGCCGACCAGCGCCGCATCAGGCCCGTAGACCGTAAGATTTCGGATCCCTTGAGTGGTTTGATAAGGTTCTTCTCTAGATCACCGTTGATGATGAGGTGCACGTCGTCACTGAAGACGACCTTAGCAAGATCTATGCTCCCAGCGGGTCAGCTCCAGTAGCCATCGGTAGCCATTCCGCTTCAGAGAGCTTGGAAGCCACGCTAGATCTGGATAAACTTGTTACGCGACATGCTGCAATCGTTGGATCGACCGGCGCAGGAAAATCGAACACCGTCGCAGCAATTTTGAAGGCCCTCACAACAGGATCCTTTCGCATAGCGAATACGGCGCCGCACGGTCAGACGAGTAGTCGGGGCGACGTTCTACGCTACGCTCTCGCCAGATCTGCCGTCAACGAGCCCCATTGTTCACGGCCGCGTTTATCGGGTCAGATAGGAAGCTTTGTACGCATTCCTCTCGGTTTTCTCAACGCATACGGGATCGTTTCGATGGTCGGCGCGGTGGCAGTGCCAGGAGAGGATCCGCTCATGACGGCGCGATCAGCCAAGTGTACGTTGGAGATTAAGCTCATAGGTGAGGCCTACCGCAATTCACCGTTTCAACGGGGACTAAGCGTTAATGCGATATCGCCTTAGGTGCCCGACAGGGCTTTTGCGATCCCATAGTGTGCTGCTCGCACCTAGGGAAATCCCTAGGGTGTACGGGCGCTGATGCGGCTACGCCGATTTCGTATGACGGCACGGAACCAGCTCTGTGGTCGAATAAGGGTGGCACAGAGCCTCGTTGAACGGCACTTCCCTCCTTGTGACTGACTATCGCCACGCTGTTGCCGCGAGTGGTGCATCGTGCAAGAGTCGCGCGAAGGAAGGCTACAGGGCGCGGGCTAGAGACTACAATTCCATGGGGCGACGACGGGGTAAATCATCTGACGCCGGAACCATCTTTCTGATCCTGATCGGCGGATTGGTGGCGGCCGTTATGGCCATCTACCGGTTCGTTGTGGAACACGCAGCCGCAATAGGAGCGTTTGTTTTGGCGGCCGGGGTCGTTTGGCTCCTCTATCTCGCTCTGAGGGGCAGGTCGCAGAGCGTTTCTCCTTCCGACGGGCATCCCGAGCTTCCGAGTTCTGGTCAAAGCCCGCCACCAGCGATAAGCAAGCTTCGTTCGAGTGAGTCGCCGGCAGTGTGGTTGGCGGCGGGCGAAAGGGCAGTCTTCGGCAAGGCAGAAATTTCTGGGGGCATGTTCTACTACGGCGCCTTGATAGCTGGGCCGACCGGTGAGACCAGGCAGTATGCCATAAATCCCGCTCTGCCGGCGTACTCGCGGCAGCCCGATGTCGATGGTCAGTCGATGCCTTATTGGCCATCGTACGAGCAAATCTCGCCGGCCGCCCGACGTTCTTTTTTGGACTGGATGCGTACTGGACGGCGAGATCCGAGCTACGGCATTGGATATGTGTTTCTCTTCTTCTATGGCCTTGAGCACCGCGTGTTCATAGATCAAGGGTCAGACGTTCCCGCGGTTATTCAAGAAGTCGAAAGATTGCTTTCGATCTACGGTGCGAACAATTCCTTCCAGAACTACGCCACGAAATTCATCAACGTTGTTCGGATATCGCGCGGCATCCGCTTGGCGTTGCCACCCCTTTCTGCCGAACGCAGCGTCGGTTCGGAGATGGAGCTCGCCACGCGTCTGTATCTGGCCGAGCGGCTCGCAGCGTCCCCGAGCGTTTCGGCTGACGACGCGCTCTATTGGGTTATGGCGATGCCGGACACCTATCTTAGAACCCCGGCCGTGAGGTGCTTCGAAGAATTTGTCGCATTGTGGAAGCTGCGTTTCGGCACACGCTTTCCCAAGGGTTTTGCCGTGAATTCCAAGGGCAACGTCTGGCTGCGGTATCGTGCTGCGAGCGGTGCGTTCGAAATCGACGTTCCAGGACAACATCAGCGCCAGCCTGATGCGAGCCTCCTCGTACGAGACTTAGAGATTTTGAGGACTTTGCTAGACGATTGCACAAATGAGCTCGACAGCTTCAGCCGTCTGGTCGGTCGGAAATCGGCAGCAAGGCATTCGATGGCCGCGGCGGCGCTTCTTCCTATCGATCTTCAACGGGCGGCCAAAGTCGGTCCCGTGGAAGACTTCAGGCGCCAGATCGATTCCCTGGTAGGAAGCCAAGGCCGCGGCAGTACGACCGCACAGGTGCTCCTGGAGATGGCTGGGATCGAAATACCGGAAGGAGGCAAAATACCAAGCGCCGCTCTGGATACGCTGAGCGGCGCCTTGGATGTCGTTGGGATCGCAATAGAGCCCGATCGCCGATACGGGAGCGGCGCGCCTCGGGCGGACGACCAAGTGTTCGTGTTCCGGGCGGCTGACGGCGGCCCGGTGGATCCAGCCAGGGCGCCGTTTCGAGCGATGCGAGCGCAGATCGAAGTCGCTGTCCTGGCCGCTGCGGCCGACGGGGATGCATCGTACGAGGAATTACAGCGTACCATCGCAAGGATTAGGGCGGAAGACGACCTATCGGGGGTAGAACAAGCCCGACTGATCGCGTTCGCCGTCATCACATTCAACAATCCGCCCAAGCGCGACAGGGTCATGCGCAAACTTGCGGAAACCAGTCAAAGCGAGCGGCAAGCAATAGCCGAGGCTGCGGTCGCGGTGATCGGCGCAAATCAGAATATCGATGCCGGAGAGGTCAAGTTCCTTGAGCGACTACACAAGTCGCTAGGTCTGCCGACGGAGCGTGTGTATGCCGGTCTGCACCGCGCTGCCGCCGAGAAGGACGAGCCGGTAGCATTGACGGAGGAGGCTCGGGCGGCAGGCATCCCCATTCCAAAGCAGGCGCCCCCGGCTCCTCCCTCGGCGGGCATCAGAATCGATGCGGTCCGCTTGGAGAAGACCCGAAAGGATACGGAAGCTGTGTCCGCCTTGCTCGCCAACATCTTTACCGACGAAGGCCCGCCTCCTGTCCAAGCCTCTCCACTCCCAGCCGATCAATCCTTGGAAGGATTGGACGGTCCTCACGGCGAATTGGTCGAGTTACTTGAGCTTCGTGGATCAATGTCGCGTACGGAATTTGAGCGACATGCGAAGGAGGTCCGCCTGTTGCCGGACGGCGCAATTGAGCGCATCAATGACTGGTCGTTCGACCACTTCGACGAGCCGCTGATCGAAGAGGGAGACGAAATCGTGATAGCGGCGCACTTGAGAGAACGCATCGCCGAGATGAAGGCTAAGGCCGCATGAGCAAGCAAGTCAAGACGATCCGTCCACGCGAACGCGATACTATTATCCAGGCTCTTTCCGCCGGCGTTGTCCCACGCATCGGATTGCCTCACATCCAGGTCGGGCGGGCCAAGGAGATCGCCGCGATGCTTCGGGACATCGATCGCATTGCCGACGCGGGCGCCGCGATCAGGTTCGTTATCGGCGAATACGGGGCTGGGAAGACCTTCTTTGCCAGTGTAGTCAGGCTAATCGCGCTCGAGCGAAAATGCGTGACTATGCATGCCGACCTCTCGCCCAATCGGCGTATTCAGGCAAGTGGGGGGCAGGCCCGGGCACTCTATTCCGAGGCCGTCAACAATATGGCAACGCGCAACAAGCCTGAAGGGGGAGCTCTCCAAAGTGTCGTCGAGCGCCTGGTGACTGACGCCGCAAAGGAGGCGGCGGAGAAGAGCGTATCTGTCGAGAAGGTGATCGACGAAAAGCTCGGAGCGATTGCGCAATTAGCCGGTGGGTACGATTTTGCGACCGTGCTGAAGGCATTCTGGCGGGGCAGCGAGGAATCGAACGAGCTTCTCAAGCAAAACGCTATCCGATGGCTTCGTGGTGAGTATTCGACCCGTACCGATGCGAAGAGAGATCTCGGTGTGCGGACCATCATCGATGACGAGAACCTCTACGACAGCTTTAAATCGCTCGCATGCCTGGTAAGAGTCGCGGGCTACGCGGGACTGCTCGTTATGATCGACGAGATGGCCAACATCTACAAGCTCCAGAGCGCTCAAGCGCGAAAGCAGAACTACGAGCAAGTACTCAACATTGTAAACGATGCGCTTCAGGGAAATACATCAGGCATCGGTTTCGTTATGTGTGGTACGCCAGAGTTTCTTCTGGACACGCGCAGGGGCATGTTCAGTTACGAAGCTCTTCAGTCGCGGCTAGCCGAGAATTCCTTCGCTGCGGGCGGTCTCGTTGACATGTCGGGCCCCGTGATCAGGCTGCAGAGCCTGACGCCTGAGGATCTGCTTGTGCTCCTCGGAAACATCAGGATGGTCTTTGCGGGCGGGGATCCCACGAAGTATCTGGTTCCCGACGATGCGCTTACCGCCTTCATGGAGCACTGCGACCGAAAGATCGGGGCCGCATACTTCCGTACGCCGCGCTCGACGATAAGGTCGTTCGTTCAAATGCTGTCGGTACTGGAGCAGAACCCGGACAGCCGGTGGCAGGATCTTCTTGAACAAGTGCCGATCGCTCCAGACGCACCCGACGACGTAGCGGAAGCGACGCCTAACAACGGGGACGACGATGAGCTCACCAGCCTCCGCCTCAAATCTTGAGGGGGCTTACGACAAGCTGCATCCGACGATCCGCCGGTGGATCCGGGATCAGGGATGGGACGAGCTCAGGGAAATACAGGCCCGTACCATCATCTCAGTCCTGGACGGCGACCGCGACATCTTGATCGCCGCCTCCACGGCAGCAGGGAAGACTGAAGCCGCGTTTCTGCCAGTTCTCACGAGCGTTGCCGATCGGGCGCTCGCTGGGTTCTCGGTCCTCTATATCAGCCCGTTGAAGGCATTAATCAACGATCAGTTCAAGCGGCTGGACGAACTCTGCGAAAACATGGCCATTCCGGTCGTGAAGTGGCATGGAGATGCCCCACAGACCGCGAAGAAACGGGCAATGGCCGACCCGCGAGGGATCTCGCTGATCACTCCCGAATCCATCGAGGCGATGTTCGTCCGCCGTCCGGGCGACGCGAAGCGATTATTATGCTCGGCGGACTTCATCGTCGTGGACGAGCTGCATTCCTTTCTTCAGGGGGCTCGCGGTCTCCATGTCGCTAGTCTTTTGCGGCGCATCGATGCCGTGTCGTCGCGGCCGGCGCGACGTATCGGGCTTTCCGCGACGATAGGCGACCTCGGTCAGGCCGCCGCTTGGCTTCGACCCACGACGCCTCAGCTTGTCGAAATCCTGGAAGCCAAGTCCGATTCACCCGAACTCAGACTTCAGGTTCGGGGCTATGTTGAGCCTCCGCAGCTGGACGACCCAGATCACGCTGAAGGCGCGAGCGGCGTGCTAGAAGAGGCGGTAGTTCGGCGCATAGCTCTGGACGACATTGCGGACCATCTCTATTCGACACTCAGAGGAACCAACAATCTTGTTTTCGGCGGTTCGCGTCGGACAGTGGAATCGACCGCGGATCGGCTCAGGAGGCGCTCTGAAAAGGCGAAAGTGCCCAACGAATTTTACCCCCATCACGGGAGTCTTTCGAAAACCATCCGCGAGGAGCTGGAGAACCGCCTCAAAGACGGAAAGTTACCGACGACCGGTATCTGTACGTCTACCCTCGAACTGGGGGTCGACATCGGATCGGTGAAGTCGGTTGCCCAAATAGGTGCGCCGAGATCACTCTCCTCTCTACGTCAACGCCTTGGGCGAACGGGACGCAGGAGGGGTACTCCGTCGGTCCTAAGAATCTACATTCGTGAACCAAACACCGATCAGGATACGGGTGTCATCGACCGACTACGCTCGAACACAATACGATCGGTGGCCGTCATCCGACTCCTGCTCGAGAAATTCGTCGAGCCGGCGGGGCAGGTACCCGAGGTTGCCTCCACGCTAGTCCACCAGATACTTTCGGTGATCGCCGAGCGCGGCGGAATACGGGCCCGCCCACTGTACGAGTTGCTGTGCGGTTCTGGTCCCTTCGCGATGATTTCTGCTGCGGAGTTCGCGCTTCTGTTGAAGCACTTGGGATCTGACGAGATCCGGTTTATAGAGCAAGCACCCGACGGCACGATCATGTTGGCCAACGAAGGAGAGGCAGTCGTTCAATCGCGCAACTTCTTTGCCGTATTCGAGTCAGCGGAGGAGTGGCGGCTTACTGTGTCCGGGAGGACACTGGGGACATTGCCGATATCGTTCCCGGTCCATAAGGATAGCCTTGTCGTTTTTGCCGGGCAACGATGGATTGTGCAAGATCTCGACGAAAAGACCAACACACTTTTCGTGGCGCCTCACCCCGGCGGCGTCGTGCCACGGTTCGAGCGAGCGGATGGCGAGCGATTACACGATCGCTTAGCCGCAGAAATGAAGGCTGTCTATCTCGCGTCGGACGAACCCACTTATCTGGACCAAAGAGCGCGCGATTTGCTGGCGGAGGGCCGGGAGGCTTTCAGCGGTTTAGGTCTTGACACCACGAACGTGCTTCAGGAGGAGAAGGACGTTCACGTCTTTCTGTGGCGTGGATCGCAGGTGACGGCGGTTTTTGGAGCTGCTGCCGCTATGGTTGGTCTTCCCGGCCACGTGCATGATTTGGGATTGACCCTATCCGAAACGACCGTCGCGATGGCAAGATCTAAACTCGCAAGTCTGGCGGACTCCACTGCTGCAGACGCAGTTCGGGTTTCTTCGGCGGTCCAGAATATCACGGCTGGGAAGTTCAAAGATCAGGTCCCTGCCGAACTTGCAAGAACGCTGTGGGGCCGACAGAATACCTGCGAAATTGGTGCGATACCGGGCATAGCTCGGAGTATCTGATCCACAACGAGGCGTAGCGGAGGGGAAAAATGTATAAGCTCGCTGATTTAGCGCGCTCCCGCGATCGGCTCCGGTCCTAGTCTGGGGAGCGATCTTCGAATTTGTTAGCTAGCTCAATCTCCCGCTCAGCTTGACTCCCTCGACCTCGGTCCCGGACGCAAGCCATTCGGGCCGGCGGCTTCGCAATCGGCCGCCGACCAGCGCAGCGTGGTCGTTAGGGTTGGAGCTCGCCTTAAGAGGGAACCTGCCGTGACGCCGAGGCCTGCTTTTCACTCACGGCAGCAGAAATTCATTGCGCCCGAAGGCGAACTCAATCTAAGTTTGTGCGCATATTTGACGCTTACATGGATTCCGAAGTTCTTTTGACCTATCGGCGGCATCGCCGAAAGAACGTGTGTCTTGCCGAATGCCCTCCAATCGATCTCACATATTGATCTCCGACGCTATCGAGTACCAAGGTCAGCGCTGCGTTGCGTCGCACCAATCAAGCTTCGAAAAACATCGTATACATGCCGATGCGTTTGCCGCGCAGCTTGATGGAGAGTCGCTGCCCTGCGACGACGGTGCAGATCCAGTCCCGACGCAGTCGTTCACTTGTGAAGTGCCCGGCGCCGACAATCCGCTCCTGACGCCGCAGGAAGTCGCCTGCCTCGAATGGTGCAAAGAGGGGAAAACGAACTGGGAGATCGGTGGGATTCTCCGGATTTCCGAGAAAACCGTCGAGTTTCATCTCGGCAACGTAAAGAGAAAGCTTGGGGCGACGAACAGGATCAGCGCGGTCGTTATCGGCCTCCGGTATGGGCTCATCTCGCTCTAAACACTTCCGTCGAAGGGGGCACGCTGCTTCGCGATGGCTCCAACCTATGCCGTGACCTATAATGGGGCGTCCGGTGCGGTCCGCATGATCGCGGCACACGGGTCTCAACCGACCCTAGACTCGCTGCTGCTCATCTATGAAAATGCCGCGCATCGGGACCTCAGGGAGGTGGTTTTGGGATGCTTGAGCTCCTAGCAGGGAGGCTAGGAGTCCGGATTCGCGAAGTCGACGACCGATTGGACGTGGTCGCGGCCGGCTAAGCTCTGGCTCCGATAACGGCTTGCAGTGATCCGGGCAGCGTTGACCGTCTTCGGCCTAAACGCTCGACTCGAACTTAGCCTCCGAAGCGAGCCCCTGTCGCGTTCAGGTTGTCCACCGCCTAGGGAAATTACTAGGGCGGCGGAGCTTGCGCGAAGCGTCAAGCCCTAGCATTGTCGCAGCGGGGGGTGACCAGTCGGCGCATGAATTTTCAGGAATGGATCGATAAGGCACGCAATCTCGAGGCGGAAATTGCTGCTGCACCTTCGATAGAAAAGAAGCCGCTTACCACGGTATTGTGCCGACTGCATTTGCTTGCGTGTGAGGCGCCAGTCCCTGTTCTCGCGGCCTACGAGCGACTTTCGGAAGCGACCCTAAAACATTTGGCTGGCCGGCGGATCGAGACGATGGCGCGGGGCACTCATCGTTGGACGCCGCGCTCGCTATCCCCAGAGGACTGGATGCTTTCTCTGGGGAGCCAGATTAGAGCAGTCGATGAATACCTGTACACGACCGCCGGGACGGATTTTGGGGACCCTGATTCGGAGCTAGACGAGTGGCGTTGTCCTTCGACCAACATGCTCGTCGTGCCTCGCCCGCGAAACTTGCACAACTCTCGGCTCGCTGGGCGACCTTATCTCAAACGCGGAATACTGAGGCATCGCTTACTTCCCTCCGAGGTAGGTGGTCTCGAAGTCGTCCCCATCCGCATAGACCTACGGGAAGCTGGCGAGAAGTCGGGAGTTGCGGCCTCGCTGTTCTCCAACCTTCAGCTTTTCACTCGCGAAACTCGCGAAGGCAACTTCATCGCAGAAAACGTCACGTTCGACGATATCGATGAAACTCTGGACAATCAGATCGAGCAATCGATGTCGAATGGTTGTGCAGGCATCGTCTGGCCGGAATTGACGATCGATCGACCCACGCGACTTAAGATCTGCGACCTCTTACGGAAACGCACCATTGCCAGTGACGATGAATTCCCTCTTCACTGGCTGCTCGCCGGAAGCTGGCATGAAGAGACTGATGTAGGCTATTTCAACCGCGCGACGGTCTTGGACGGTTACGGACGTGTGATCCGCTCATTCGATAAAATTGTTCCGGCCCGAGATGAAAAGGGCCGTCTAGAGGATATCAAATCGGGGGAATGTATCCCCGTCCTTATTACCGACAGCCAACTGATCGGCTTGGCCATCTGCCGAGATTTCTGCGATCGGGCGTCGATGGCATCGCCTTACCTTACCTTGCCGGTAGATTTTTTCGCTGTGCCATCTATGGGGGAGGAGTCCACTATGGTCGCTCACCTCAACGTCGCGGCGGAGGTGCAGGCAAAAACGGGTGCCCGCGCTCTCGTGGTGCAGCAAACGGACGCCCGCTTGGCGTCACAGAAGGAGCTTGGCTACGTCCTACCCCTGCCGCCGTCTCCCGCCTCCATTTCTGTCAATTCCTTGAAATCACTTATGAAATGGCAGTTTGTTTCAGAATGAAACATGGGGTTACTTCGGGACCAAATCGGGTGTAAAACGTTGTAAAACGATCTCTTAAACCTTAGATGGGATAACGGTTCCATGTTGGCATTCGACGATATCGCTTTAGGCGATGCCTCTCCCGAGGAAGCGCGGCACATCATTCGTGCTGCCCTAACCGACGGCGGCGCCCGTGCGGCTGAAAGCATCTACCGAGCCCTCCGCGCCTGGACTTGGAAGTGCTTGTCCGACGGCCGGCGAGACGAAGAATTGCGGCGCTGGCACGAGATTATGGCGCGAACTGGGGCTTATCTGGAGGTCGATCACAAGACCTTTGCAGACAAGATCAGTGCGCTGAAGGAGTTGGTCTCTGAATCCATTACTGCGGGCGAGCGTCTGTCATCCGCGGATGTGTTACAGCGTGAGCATGTCCGCGACATCCTCATGGAGATTTTCCGTGAGCCGCATCGTCGAATCTACAGGGCAGCACTGCTGCGCCATTTTGGTCTTGGACAGGCAAATCTCTCACGAGTGCTGAATATGATGACGGTTGCCGGTCTTATCCGGCGTACCAGTTTCGGTAAGCACGCGGCTTTCAGTCTAACCTCGGTCGGCTTGCGAGCCGCCAAGCTAATCGCCGAAAGAGAAACACCAGCACACAATCACAAGCGAGTCGGAGTGCCGACGACAGTGACCTCGCATCCAATCAAACACGGGGGAGCGAAGCAGGTCCAAAACGCCAAGGAGCTGCTTCATCCAACCAGAAGCGCAAACCAATACGAACCCGCTGCATTCAGCAAGGCAGTGGCTGTTTGAGCGGATGTAAGTTCGGATCGGAGAATTTCAGATGGCGAGTAGCCGGGCCGTAGACGCCGCTTCGGAAAGCGAAGCGCGGACTCCTGACGCAATCCGCATGTACGGGGATTTCCTCGACAATGTGAGCGTCGTGAAAAATTCGCTTATGTCCTTGCTCCTTTCGGTCGGTGATATCGAGGCCGCGGGAGACGAGAGCAAAGTCGCTTCCGGTGAGGAAACTGCGCCGGGTCGGACAGTACTCGTGCCGTTCGTCGAGATGAAGCTAGAGGGCGAGCAAGAGCCGTATTTCGCCAATGTGCTTACCCTGGATAACGTCGCCTATCTGATCTACGATCTCGCGCAGGACTTTGAGGTGGTCTGCCAACAGCTTTTGACTATCTCGAACGGAGGAGTGCCGCCCGAGGCCCGGCGCATTGAACAATCCGCAGAATGGATGAAGCGGGCCGGTGAACACGCTGGCCGCGCATTTCAGTATCTGGAAAAGATTTCGGACCGCATAGAGTCGGTCGGTTAGGATGAGCCTATAATGGGTTGAGGGCTCTTGAAGAGCACATACCAAGCTTAACGGCTCGCGACAGCGCCTGAATGGCTAACTATTTCAGCTTGCCGTTCGGCAAACATGCGATAGGCACTTTCTGCACTGAAACGCGGGTGACTGGAATAAATTGTGCCACGCCAGTCATAGCCGCGTCCTCCAGGCGATGCTAACTGGCATTTCGTCGCGTCGGCCTTGGACGGATGGCCAAATCTGATGCCGCGACCCCGCGGCGTCCTCTCGATAGGACAACGTGATTAAAGCGTCGGAATCTTGGCGTCGATCCCAGCTCTTGGCATTTCCCTTACAGTCGAGAACGGAGTTTAGTGCGGCTTTCGTGGGATCACGAATTTCAAAGGTCCGCCGTCGCATATACCATCCGCCAAGATTACCAGCTCATATTCGTCGCTGACGTCTCGCAACACCGCCAACGCCTCCGGCTTGAGCTCATCGTCGCACTTGCGGAGCTTGACATCATCGAGTCCAAGGCCGGTAACGTTTTTCAGTTTCGCCACGTCGGCGTGAACGCCATCCCACAGGCCCAGGATCCAACCGGCCTTCTCATTGGCGACATCGTCGTCGGGGCCAGCGAGGACCAGTACGCCGTCATTCACTTGAACCAGATCCCTTAGTCGCCGATGCAAAGCCGATTGGTGTTGTTGCCCAGCGTCGATGAGATCACGGCCATGTTGCCCCAGTCCTGTGCCACGGCGTTGGCACCCCATAGGGGGAGCAGCAAGGCGGGCACGACGACGCGCATGCCTGCAGCTTACGGAAGGGGCGGGCGCTTCGCCGTCGCCGAGAGTTGTTGCGAACGAGCCCGCTAAAAACAACGTCGTCATCGATCAAAGTGATAGCGCGCACCAGCAGCGCTGCCACTTTAGATCGATAGAGCCGCAGCCGACGATGCCGACTTGTTAGCCAACCTAGTATAATGCTCGGGCGGGCGCGACGAACTCTTTTAGGCGCATCGATAAGTGCTGATTCGCTGAGATTTCCGAACGTGATGCAGTTAAAGGATCGGTACTGAAGCTAGTCGCGGCTTTATTTGCCCTCTGACAAATACAATGCAATCGAATTCCGAGCGTCGCCGCAGAGCAGCATCGAATCGAGGCGTTGTATGCCCGTCCTTTCCCGGTAGCCATTCGTATATGTTTATGGTGTACTTTTCCGATCTTGCTACCTATTGAATATTCGTTCTGGGGCCGCGCAGCACGATTCGTTTAGTTCCTGGGTTGGAGCGCTACACCGCGGCCATATCTGAAACTTCGAGCAAGCATGTCGCAAGCCAAAGAGCTTTTTATCAACAGCGTCCGCCAAGTAAGGGTTCAGGCGAATTCGGTCATTCCCACAGTAGTCCTCTATAAAGATAAAAGGTCCTGGGTCGGTTTTGACGCGCTTGAGAACAGCGATCAAGCCAGCGAATTGAGAGAAGACTTCAAGATTCAGATTGGTAACGATGATCCTGTAAAGCTCGCGCAGTTAAAGGGCGGTCGATCGACGCTTGGTATCGCAAAAGACTTTATGGACGCGGTAGTCGCCCAAGCGCTTGCTACGATTCGCCGACAGGGCTACGAGGCTCCTTCAAGGATATTGGTGGCAGAACCGCTATCGCTCGTCGGTGGTTCCGACCGGATCACCCATGACGATTGGCTAAAGAACTACCGAGGCAGCATTCGACGAATTCTCGCCGGAAAGTTTGCCGAAATCGACTTCATGCCGGAGCCGTTTGCGGTCTTTCAGTACTACCGCTATGGCGTTAAGCATCCTCTCGTAGCTCAGCGAACAAAGCATATCGCACTCGTGTTTGATTTTGGCGGTGGAACGTTTGACGCCTCCATCATTGAGACCACTATCGCAGGCGACATCAGCCAAAGCGGACGAAATTCGAAGCCTCTCGCTGCGCTCTCGGTTCCCGTGGGTGGTTTCGTCATTAACAATGCGATAGCTCGCGAGCTACTGTTTCGTGGATTGGATCGCTCTGTCGATAAACCCGCGGTTATGCGCGCGCTTGACGCTTTCCCTCAGTTAAAGAATGCTGACGAAGAAAGCCTCGCGTTGGTTCGCAGCGATCACGCAGCCTTTGTGCGCAACTATAGGCGTGTTCTGCGTTCGGTGGAGCAGGCTAAGCTGACCGTGTCCTCGGGCGTAACCTCGTGGAAGTTGGATGCGAACCTATCCGCGTCGCCGGCCTGCGTCGTCGACATCCCGCAGAAGCCCTTTCAGGACTCGACGCCTTGGGTGCCCATACGCTTCGAGCCTACGGAATTTCGCACGATATTCTCAGATCGCATCTGGAAGCAGAAGTTGCTGCCGGAGATCCTGCCTATTCTCAAGCGCGCAGAGCAGGAGCTCGGTGGGCGTCCAATTTCGATTGTCCTCCTGTCAGGTGGTTCCTCGAATATCGGTTGGCTTAAGCCGCTAATCGAACGAGATTTAGCTGGTCAGCTTGGGCAGGCCGAGATACTCGAACTTAGCGAGAACTTCCAAGAGATCGTTTCAAAAGGCCTGGCCGTCGAATGCGCGCGGAGATATTACACCGAGGGACAGGGAGACTTTCGCGCGGTTACATACAATCGCCTGTGTCTCGGGTTGAACCCTAACAACCACGGCGTCGAGTTCAAGAAGTTCGCGCCCGATAGCCCCGAACTCGAGGGTATTGATAGCGATCTGGGGGTGCTGCTTCCATCATCCACGAGCCTGCGAAGTCTGGTCAATCGACCGCTTCGGTGGAAGGTGCGCCTTAGTAAGGCGCCGACACAGTCGCTTGAATACTACTTCATGCGTTCGTCGTTCGATCCAGCAGAGGTGGGCGCGCGGCACAATCTCGATTCGCGCGTTAGTACTCCGAAGGATGCCGTGTTCGGCAGTGGCATCGGTGTGGAGCTTCTCGTACGAGACGACGGTACGGCGGAGCCCACCTTCATCTATGGACGCGGCTCTCAAGGCCAGCAATCGGTCGTGAAAGGGCGCCCCTTTTACGTCGACATGACGTTCGCGGCCGAGGAGGCCGGCGAGGAGACCTATCTCGGGTTCGACTTTGGCACTAGTACGTCGTCGCTCTGCTACGTAAACGCGGGGGACATCAAGACGTACGCCGATCGCGCCATGGATCGGACTTGGATGGGCCTAAGCGACCTCATCGACGTTCTTCCATACCCGGCGGCGTACCCGCTCGCCAGGTTCCTTTCAGAGACGGCGTTGGAGCAAATGGACCGCTGGGGCAGGGAAGCCCTTGAGGCCGCTCTAGGCGTCGCCTCCTATATTGCCTATGCCGAGCACTGCACTTTAGGTGGCCCGCAGGGCACTCTCTTCAAAAGCTTCCGAAAGCGTTCGGCTGGCCCCCTCTGGGATATGCTGAAGCGATGCGCTTCACTCAACGGCGCCAAATGGGAGTTTGCCAAGGAGTTGTTGGTCCTAACTCAAGAGCCATACCTCGCCGAACTCAATCACGCTGTGTCGCAGCTCGCGCAAGCCAAGCACGGGAAACGCGCCGACGGCCTCGACTATGCGCGCGTTCTTGAAAGAATAGGGAATGTCCTCGCGAAAACCCTGAACGGCAAGCTGTTCGGCTACTTTGAGGACGCGCGCCGAAAGCCGTTCAGCATGAACATGTTTCAAGGCATTTTTCGCAATGCCCGGGGCGTGGCCCCTCCGTTTATCGATGTGTACGAATATGAGGGGCTGGAATACTTTCCGCAGGAGTTTGTCTTTCTCCTCGACGTCGAGCGTGGTGCCGGCCTCCCGCTCTTTCCTCTATTGGTGCGAGGAATTGACCAGGCTCGCTCGCACCATGAGGAGCCCGACTTCTTCGTCTACGATATTGTCCGCCAAGATGGGAAGGAGATCGCGTTCAAGGCTGTGCAGGAGAAAAACGAGGTTAGTTTGAGGCCTAACGGCGCTCTTGGTGAACTCTTCAGTGCCACCGATGCGCTGCTTCAACAGGATCCACGTTTGACCGTGGTCACCGGGATCAAGGTTCGGACGAGATCGCTCGAATAGCGATAGTGAGGCTACATGTAGAAGCTATATCTCGGAGCGATTTCCTGGCCTTCGGGGACGTATTTTAGCACCTCGCCCACGTGCCTCGCTGCGGCGATTGTGATCGGTAGCCCATTATCAAATTGGGTGTTGTTCCAATTCATCTTCGTAAGAGCCAGCACTTCTTCCGCGATATGCTGCAGCGGCTGCCCGAGTGCCTGGCATCTCAACATCAACGGCCGCGGCACGTACATGCCAGGGTAGGTTCGAAAGAAGTCCACGCTGCCGCGGGTATAGAGAAGCGCTTGGTCTTTGTCGAAGCGAAGCAAAGTGCCGCGGAGCGGGGGGTAGATGCCCATTCGGTAGAGGCGCGTCATTGACTTCTGTATCCAGATGAAGTCGGCATAGTCTATGTCGCGCTCATCGATGGCCTTGTGAAAGCCATCGAGTTCGTTGCGGTCAAATTTGGAGGTCTTGTGCAACACCACGCGAGCCGGCCAGTGCCCGTGCTGATCTCTGAACACCTTCAGAGAGTTTCGCAAAAGGTCATAGGCGTCTTGTGCGGTCAAATGCGGCTTGCGATCTTCTTCGCTCTCTACCATTCGCCCGCCGCGCAAGATCAAACCCTCGCCACGTTCGTCGAACATTTGAGCCGTGCTGGTATGAACATGCTCGCCATCTGCGGATCGATAGAAGCTTAGGCCAACGTAAGACGTCCTGAGCTGGCGCGCATCACGGGCAAGACGCCACGGCAGACCTCCTGCTTTGTAATAGGTTGCCGTCAGTAAATTCCAGGCAATGGTTGCCGGGTCTTGGGTTCGTCTTTCGCTGGTTTCCTTGAGTTTACGCGGTATTTTGTAAGAAGGATCGAACGTTGTCGGCCAAAGCAACTGAATTGGAAGCCTGAGCCGCATACATGCAGCCTTCAGGAGGCCTCGAAAGTCGAGGTCTGGGCCCGCTTCCACATCGTCGTCGTCCTCGCCTCCGGCAACGTCGCGCGCATTATAGGTTCGCTCGATGATTTCGACAGGCAATGCTACAAGAACGACGTGTGGCTTTACGGTGCGTTCAGATAGGGCAGCGATCTCATTTGAAAGGACCTCCACTATTGCCCTGGTTACTTCCCGCTGACCTGGTATCGCCGCCAAGCGGGCCAGCTCACGTTGCGGAATTACGCGTTGAAGTTCGTCCGACGTGACGAACTCACACCGGAACGTTGTCTCGAAGTTGACGCCTGAAAAGGCTGGAAAAAGATTGGGCTGGCGACTGGTCTTCGCTGGAAAGCCAGCAACACTGCGTTCGATCCACCTTGCCGTGCCTTCGACTGTATCGGCGCTGCCGACAATGCCCAGCCTGATCCGGGTTGGTGCGCCCTCCATCCCGAGGTCAAATGGCCCCTAATCCATGACGCCAAATCGAATATCGACGTGGCGAAAGGCGCCGCCAAACTCCAATGCTGGCTCCCTAAGGTGCGTAAGCTTCACTGGGCGTCCTCAACCGTCTCGCCTGAGAGGGCGAATTCGAATAGGGGGGATGATGGGTCCGCTTCCTGTGATTTCCAGAGGTCGTCAGGCACACCAACATCAAGCTCTAGCGGCTCGGTAGCGGCGAATGACAGGAACGGATACCGTTCCGTGAGGAGGTCGCCGATGCGGTAGGTGATCAGAAAGTCCCGCCACATCACGAACTGCCCCATCACGGCAGCATTGTTCTCGATTTCCTTTATCTTCTTAAGCCGCTCACCAGCAAAGGCGTCAGGATCCTGACCGTTGTAAGTGAAGTGATAAGTCGGTGTGACTTCTATGAACCATTTTTCTGCTAGTCGAACGAAGCGATGCATAAAGCCCGAATGACGCCAGTACGATGGATTTGTCGGATCTTTTTTGCTTCTTCCGTAATTCCCGACAACGCGACGCGTCGTCGTATTCTGCAAGCTTCGATATGCAAAATTCAAAATATCTCGGTCGCCTGGCTTTCGAAAGTAGAGAACGCCTGAGTCTCGATCGTTGTATAGCGCGGGCCTGACGAACTCCCCCAACGCTCTGTTCAGCAATGCGACGAAATCTCGCTGCCGATCCTCATCGTCACTGTCGGACCACTCTTCGACGTCAAACTCCTCCATCGCGCCGAAATCGCAAAGCTTATTCCAAGGCCACTCATCGAGCGGGTGAAATGATAGGACTGATTTCGAGCGTACGATCCACTCAGAGCCGGCGTCCTTCTTAATCTCCCGAAGCTCCGTTCCGAATGCCTTGTCGGTCGCGTGCTCGGTGGGTGCCCAATAAAGCCGAGGGGCAAAGGTGACGCCTACCAGATTTGCGAGAAGCTCCTCGTGCCGTCTTACGTTCGGACCAGATGCACCTGGTTTAACTGCTGACGCGATCGAGATGAGAGTGTCCTTCGAGGCGCGAGTGAACTCATCCTCAACCTTGCGAAAGACGACCTTCCGCGACTTCACTCTTTCAGGGTCGGAGAACCACTCTTTCAAAGACTTCCAGTATGCCTTCTTGTCCCTCAGCGACACGAAAATGAGCAGAACCGGAGCGGTGCCCTGCGTCCAGTAGCCTATTTCGGCATCCGTGCATGTAAATTCGAAGGTCTCGCCAGTGTCGCCCTGTAGGCGTTCACGTTCGGTCGCCTTCCCCTGCACTTGAAGAACCAGATTGCCGACTTCGCCTGTCTCCGCGTCCCGTAATTCTATGTATCCGTCGATGCCAGTCTCAACTCCGCCGGTCTGGTAGAACATGAAACCCATAGAGAGGACGATATCCTGGATGTGGGATATGCCTCTTTGGCCGATAATGTCGTTGCGTCCGATCTTCTTCATCGCTGCTCCAAAACGGACATCCTGAGCGCCCCTGGTCTGGGCGTGCGGTTGATGCGATACGCCGGCAAGAATCTGGCTCGCAAGAAAATGCATTATTGTGGGACGTGGCTATGGCCACTCGCCGATCCGCCAAATTAGTAGCCGGCTCGCCGATTCGCCAGCACTAGGCTCGCGAGGAAAAGACTGCGCAACAGCCCGCGAGTAAATCCATGTCCAGCGTGTTGACTACGCCTCCGCAAGCCGCTTTTGTCACTGAGGCGACCAACGCTCGAGCGGGCTCGAATAGGCCGCCGGCGGAGGGGGAGCCCGACTTAAAGAGGTGGGACCTTGGCTAGGCCACGTTATGTTTGACATGCGCCGGCATTCGTCGAGCAATGTCCTTGATAATGCGGTCGGCGAGTCGATATGCGAAGCATCGCCGCCGATCCTGCTCCTCGCCTGCCCCTCCGTAGGACGCCTTGCGCAGAAGCTGCAATGCGATCACGCACGGATACTCGTATGGTGTGAGCTGAACGCTAAACGCCATTTGACGGACATATTGAACGGCATCGAGCAAATGTGCGCTTGGATCCTCTGGTCGCGGAGGGATAGCCGGTGCCATCAACGCCTCAACCTTGTAGGCTTCCTCGGCAACCTTGATCCAATCGTCGCCATTGACGATCCGTGTGTCGATCATCAAGGATACATCCAGGGCTGCGGGGTCTAAGGTGAGCGGGCCGTTCTCGATCGAGGCGAAATCAAGCATAATCGCCTCATGGCCGGCGACCCGGACGTTTTGTCCGTGCAAGTCACCATGGGTCAAGCCAAGACGGTGTTTTATCTGCGGCAGCGCCGCCAGGAGCGATTCGAGTTCGTTGTATTCCGCGCAGTGCTGGCCATTTTGGTCGCGTCGCTTGCGCAGCCGGGCCTTACGAAACAGGGAATAGGTGCTCGGCCGCGACAGGCGCATCCTTTCCAGGATATTAGCATGGATGACACAGTGCGGCGCGTAGAACGCCTGGCGTCGCCAACCTCGAAGAGCTCCTTCGAACAACGAATGCAGCGGCGCTCGGCCCGCCCCGCGGTCTACGACCTCCTGGAGAGATTCCGATTGTTCGATAAAGTTGCCGGCGATGACCCCGGTCGTCGGGCCGAGCAGGCAGCGATCATGATCCAGGTTGGGCCGTTGGTTAAACGGCACATGCAATGTGGTGCACTCCCGGTAGTTTGTCAGCTCACGCATAATCTTTTGAGCTTTGTCGAATTTAACGAAAAAGGGCAGAGGAACTGGCCCCACGCGAGAATTCAACAGGCTGGCAAACGCGCAATAGACTTTTGCGGAACCAGTCGTTTGCTTCACCAATTTGACCGAAGAGCAGTCCCCAAATGCACGCTTGAGAAGGATGAGTTCTTCGTCCGTGAGCAAATCAGCGCCGGTGATGGCGAGCGTTTCGCTCACCGGCGGTTCGTGCTCGATTCTTGCGATCGTCTCAATGATTAGGCCTTCTTGACCCCGCAATTTGACGTCGACGATGTCACGCATCCGCCACTTCTGGAGAATCTCCGCGACTCTTGGCGACTCCGAATATGAGCAGGTGATGATGCACTTGATGCCGTGACATGCCGCGTCATTCAGCAGGATGCGCAGTTCGTCGCTCAGCCGCGCTTCGACAGTGCCATCATCGAGTGCGATGATAATCGCTCTTCCCTGCGTCCGATGAACTAGCGACAGCGCGGTATCGAGAAGGTCTATCTTGAGGGCCCTGCTAGCGCACTCTGCTAAACAGAGGGGCCCAGGTTCACCACCAATCCAGAGCAACCGATCTCTACGCATGGCGTTGATCGATCAGGCTGCCAAACGCTGTCGGTGGTTTCGCGAACACATGTCGGATAGGGCCGGAGAGATCGAGCACTTCGGTATCGGTCAAGACGCGGTCCGGGTCAGTTCCCCGTCCCTCCGCGATGAGCTCATAGCCAGCCGGAACTGCTCCGAGAAGACGAAGCTGGATACCGGTCACCTTCGCCGACGGGACCTCGAGCCTTTGGCCATTGAGAACCACGGCATGCTTGTCGTCGCTGCTCACCTAAGCTCTCCTGTCGACGATCGAAAACCTCGCCGGCCGGTCATCGGTCAAGCCGAAGCGAGAGCCCTTGACCGATGAACTCGCTATCCCGTCCGCAACCAGCGAATTGCAGGCCCAAAGGGCCTCCCACGGAATAGCATCGATTTGGGCTGCCAGCTCTTCAAAATGCTTATGAGCAGCGCCTTTCGGGGGAAGAATACTCCTTATCCGTCGCTTCAGCTCCTCGTCCTTCCAGCGCGGAGAGTCGAGCCCGTCGCACCAAATGAGATCGTTTCTCCAAAGAATGAAGTGAGCCCTGCAGCCGGTCTCGCGCCAGACAGACGGATAGAGGGTTACGGCGCCAGCCCGTTCGAAAAGCCGCCAGGCCGGGCCGGTTCGGGGGTCAAGATTGACGCTTATAACCTCGCCGCACCCGTCGGGACACCTGATGGCCATCGACCTCAGGCTCCCTCTCCAGACGAGCGCGGCGTCGCCGGCGTTCGGGACGAGGTCGACAGCGTCGGAATGCCGTTCGGCTCGTCCGCGCATTGTTATCGTCTTGGCTCTAGCCATTGCGCCTCACGGGCAGCGGTTGTGAGTCGCCGGCGCCGGCCGCGGAATCGGGACCGCAAAATACGCAGTTCGGGTCTTTTTGGGCGAGTACGGGAGCCAGACGTTGGCGATTGCCGTCGTAGACCAGGTACCGGGCTGGGGCGTCCAGGCCCGTGACCATCGATAGAAACATGGTCACCGCGGCCGACGCCACTGTCGAATTGATGCTTACCACCGCGGGCTGCACCACGCCTGGGCGACCCAAAAAGTAGGGATCGGCCTTTTCTTGCTCCGGCGTCATCATCTCTTCGCGGACCTGCCGGGAGTCCAGCTGTCCTAGACACCACAAGCACGGCTCCTCAGCGCTTAGAGCCTTCACGTGCCCAGCGAAACGCACAGCAGGTCCCGTTGCATCGATGGCAACGCCCATATCGATCGCGGAAATGCCGTATTGGTAGCTCACCTGATTTATCAAGTGACGGCTCGCGTGGGAATCCGTGCAGCAGAAGATGAAATCGACTGACGTCAATTCTTTGGCGGTCGCTTCGTCTACGACGTCGGCAACCATGCTTCGCACTGCCGCTTCAGGCCGCAATGAATGGATGAGACGCTGCGCCACCGCGACCTTGGCGTTGCCGATATCGTTCGGAGTGGCTCCCACGGTCCGGTTTAGGTTGGTGCGCTCGACGGTATCGGGGTCGATCAGCAGGAAGTTTCTTACGCCGAGATAGGCGAGTTGTTGGGTGACGACTGATCCAGTGCCGCCCGCGCCCACCACAGCGATGCGAAGACGCTCCAGTTTGGCCTGACCGTCCGAGCCAAAGGCCCGGATTTGCCTGTCGTAGTCGGTGCCAGCGTCGTCTTGACCCACGGTTACGATCTCCTGCGAACCCAACACGCGCGCGGCGTGCGATTCCTTTGCGAACAGCAACGCGCAATGGGGAACTGACGGGCTGCGTCTCTTCGCGTACTCCGCCAACGCCACCTCGGCATTGTCGTCGATCGGCGAGAAAGTCGCAGGCGCAGCCTGATGCGGATGCGTGTGGCAATATACCAGCGACCAGCCGTTCAGGCTTGCCTTCTTCTCAATCGGGAGACCGAAACTCGGACTCAGTCGAATTGCGACCGCCGTCCTCACCTCGTACTGATCTTCCGGGACGACATGCATTTCGCGTACGGCCAAGTGCCAGTCACCGCTCCGACTCTCAGGTTCGCAGAGGAGGATCGCCGCCGATTCCAGGGTCGAGTGCCAGATGTCGTGGCGCAAGCGCTCGAAGTCGCCTTGGCCGAAGACCAATCGGATCATTGAGGCTGCCTGAAGCGGTCCAAGACGATCGACACGTAAGTCATCAGGTCGTCCCGGTTGGGATTCCAGTTGTTCTGCGCGTCGACCACGTGCCAGGAGAACCAGCGGCCGACGATCGAAGTTTCCGGGATGTTGGTCACGTTACTCGCTTGCGGCGGGACGCCTGAGGAGAGGAGCAATCCCTGATCCGCCCAGAAGCAGTCGGGAGTGGGACCAGGGTAGCCGATCGGCACCAAGAAGTGGATCGCAGTGCGCGCCGCCGACCAACCGGTGGGCAGTGTCACGTCAGGAATGCTCAACAGTCCCGCGCCCGACGGTAGCGGTTGCAGGGTGGCCGAGGGATAGCGCTCCCGGACCCGTTCAAACTGGCGTTGCGTGACCTGCGAAAGCATCAGCCGGCTCCGAAGGTCGTCGGCGGCTTCGAGAAGAAATGCTTCGCTGGATGCGTCGCATCGACTTCCAACGATACGGTCTGGTTGTCGTTGATGGCCTGATCCTCGTGGCCGCCCTGACCCTCTTCGATCAGGACATGGGTGAGATCGAACGACGGGTCGACTGCCTTGATCATCGCCTTGATCTGGGCGCCGGTCGCGCTTGCCGTCGGCGAGACGATCTTGTTCTTCAGATAGTAGAAGAAATGGCGTTCCCGCTCCAGCTCCAACTTGATGTGGCCGACCTCGCCGGCGACAGAGCCGATCGTCACATCGGGATCGAGCAACGGCACGCGTGCGTGGAAGAGAACATAGGTGAGCAACTGCCCCTTGTCGTCCACCCCTTCCGTCAGACTGAAGGCCGCGAGCACTCTGGTCTTCAGGGTACCGACCGTCTCATTCCGGTCCGCGGCATGGTCCTCCAACTTGTCTCCGGTCGGGAGGTATTCGACCGAGATATTGATCTTAGCGCCGTGGCTCATCAGCCTGGTCTCCTGTGTCTGGCGCGGTTCGGCGCCCCGTGACGGGGAACATGGCAGATTCGCCGGCGAAGTCAAACAAATCCGTTACCTATTGCGTAACGCTTTTCATTTCAAATGGTTGTGGCCCGCGCGCCATCCCCAATTGCGCCTCTCTTAAAAAAGTGTTTCCTATTGCTAAACGAATCATTGGGCTTATCTTGTTGATATTGTTTGGAAGCGCTGCCGAGCAGCGTCTCTTCTCTACCGCCGAGCTGCTCGATCGGCGCTTCGGGCCCAGTCTTTCGGGAAAGATCAAGTCGCGGCTGCTGCTGCTCAGGGCCGCACCGAACCTGGCAATGGTCCCGACATGCCAGCCCTACCGCCTGAACAAGATTTCGCGCGGCGAGTACACGTTGGATCTGCTGCCCCCTAAGGTGCTTCGCTTCGCGGCCGAGGGCAGCCGGACCCCGCAATCCACGATCAAAACCGTGAAAATCCTTGCCGTCGAATGACGCGGGGAGAAGCAAACGGAGAAGAATGATGCCGCAGGAGCAGCACATATTCGAGCCGGACTACGCGCTCAGTCCAGGCACGTTTCTCGAGGAAAATCTCGACGCGATGGGAATCTCGGCGAGAGAACTCGCTCGCCGTTGCGGGCGCTCCGCGAAACTGATTGTCGAAATACTTTCGGGCAAGGCACCCGTTGAACCAGAGACAGCCTTGCAGTTTGAAAAGGTGACAAATGTGAATGCGACGGTCTGGCTCAATCTTGAGTCCGAGTACCGCCTACATCTCGCCAGACAGCTCGAAGAGGTCAAACTATCCGATAGCTTTTCTTGGGCGCGTGAATTTCCCCTGCGCGAATTGCAGGAAAGAGGGGTGATTGCCCAGCCAAGGGACCATGCGGATAGCGTGCGCAAGCTGCTCCAATTCTTCGGAGTGGCCGGCATAGACGCGTGCGAAGCTTCATTTGCTTCGTACTCGATTGCATACCGTCACTCACCTTCCTTCCAGACGGATAAAAAGTCCTTGTACGCGTGGCTTCGTATTGGCGAGATCGAGGCTGACGCCATCGATTGCAAGGATTTCGATCGCGCGACATTCCTGAAATCGCTTACGCGGCTCAGAGCATTGACGGTCGAAAGTGTTGACGAAGTTCTTCCTCAAATCGAGAGCATTTGCTCCCGCGCGGGGGTCGCATTTGTGCTTGCGCGTCCACTTGGAAAGATGGCCCTAAGCGGAATCTCTCGTTGGTTGACGCCGCGGAAGGCTCTAATTCAACAAACCATGAGACATAAGGCTAACGACCACTTCTGGTTCACGTTCTTCCATGAAGCGGCGCATCTCCTCCTTCATAGCCGCAAAACGGTCTTCGTCGTCGATCCTGAGGCTAACACGACTGAGGAAGAGGAAGCCAATCGATGGGCTACCGAGTTCTTGATCCCCGCAGCAGGGCTCGCCCGGTTCATTCGCTCCGGAGACTTTTCTGAAGATGCAGTCGTGGAGTTTGCGAGCGAGCAGGGAATTGCCCCTGGCATCGTGGTGGGGCAACTCCAGAAGAGAGAGCATCTCACATACAGGCAGTTGAACAATCTTAAGCAGCGGTTTGTTTGGAAAAAGTGACGCCTGTTGCGGTGACTGCAAAAGCGTTCGCGCAGCCTCTATTCGCCCAGCTTGGATAGAAAGTCCGAACAGCGAGCGTTTCTTCTAGTCTGCCAAATTGCCGCTAGCGAGGTGGTGCTCTGCGATGTGTAGCGAAGAGATATGACGCAGATGAGTTGGTTCGTTGCCGCAATCACACTCATCCGGGTGCGACTCCCGTTTCCAAGCACCGTCCCCACCCACACGATAGAACCAACCGCGGTTCAGGCCGGCAGCCGTCATGTCCAGCCCGGGGTGCTCGACGAGCAGCGCGGAGAGCTCGATTAAATCCGGTTCGTGGGCCGTAACAGCAATCCCCTTTTGGTACAGGACCCTGCCCCGCATCGCGGGATGCTGAATGAGTTCGTCGACTTCAAATACAACGCTTCGATGCTTAGCGAGCAGCTCTTGAACCTTCGGGAAACGGAGTGGAGCGGCCCCGGCGGTTCCAAACAGAACGACTTCGGGCACCGCAACTGTAATGCCACCATATCGACAGCCGTCGATGCTGCCACGGTCCGCTGCGCGAGCGCCCTGGAAGAATGCAGTTGAGGCAGACGCAATTTTGATGAAGCTGTCCTGATATTCGGGAAGCTCGAGAGCGCGCCTAAAGACGAGCAAGCCTGTATCGTTATTGCGCTGATCGATCTTCTTCCATGGCAATCCTAGCAAAGCCCGCAGGATCGGATCTTCCTTTGTTGACGGGAAAAGATCATCTGTCTGAAGGAAGCCTTCTTCGGAGGCGTAATCACGAAATACGGATCGGCTTGCTCTGATATGCGCAACAAAGCATTCGAGGGGTACCGCCGCATTGTTGAGGGGCCCCAGAAGCCATGCGCTCTGCGCCTCTGTACGCGCGCGTGCGTTCGAAAGCTTTAGGGCTGCAAGATCTGTGACGCCGACGAGCTTCTGAGACAAGGGGCGGTCGAAAACATAAAGATGCCCATCTCCTTCGGCGTAGTCGTAATGGGCCATCCGTTTGAGGAGCATCACAGCTCGCTCCTCATAATCCTCACAGAGATCAAATCTCTCGCGTTCGGAGTAGACGTGGCTAGCGAACCAGGACGACACGGCCGCACTTGCTGAGCAATCGACAAAGAACGATCGCCAGCCATAATGCTGCAGCAATGCCTGAGTGAAGTCTAACGAGGAAACGGAGTCCCCAATGAAAGCCTCGAGCACGTTGCTCGCATACTGGCACCATTTGACCATTTCACTGGGAATGCAGCCCTTTCTGTCGAACGATGTGACGACAGATGGAATTCCATTCTTCTCATAGTGAGCCACTTGACCACGAAAGAGGGCGTTGCCAGGCAGGTCGGCCAAAGCTCGACGAATTTCAGCGGTAGATGCAACAGCAATGTGTTTCACAATGGACCCATGCCGCATTCTGAGAAGGGGTATTTGCAGCGCCAAAATAACCGCTAAGGTTGTGTTCTTACTAAACCGCCGCAATTCTCGAATTGTGCAATAGCTTCACAATTTATTCATTTACATTGTGCAACCATTGCACTAGGCTTACGTTATAGAGGCTGTGATGGCAAGCATAGACGCCGGTCTAAGTAACTGTAAGATATACATTTATCCGGGAGACCACAACCCGCCTCACTTCCACATCAAAGGACCGAATTCGAACGCACTTGTCGATTTGGTGACGCTGAGCGTCATTAAAGGGAAGGCATCGAAGAAGGATCTAGACGAAGTAATCGCGTGGGCAAAGAAGGCGGAAAATCAAGCGTTTCTGGCAGCAGAGTGGAGAAGGCTAAATGAGCGAGAATGAGACTATCGATAGCGGAATTCCGCTTCCTCGCATGGCATCGATTAAGCCCTTCGCTCCCTACACCATCGCCGTGAAGTGGGCGGATGGTCCACGCGCCGGGCGGGAGGATGCTATTGATATCAGTCCAATAATCTTCAGTTACAAAATCTACAAACCGCTTCGTGAGGAAGGCCGGTTTTTGACGGCGCGCCTTGTCGACGACGATGGGGACGCGGTCATTTGGGATGGTGGCGATGATCTCACGATGTCGGCGGATATGATCTATGCGCTAGCTGAGCAGATCATTACGCCCAAGGAGTTTGCAACCTTTCTCGCGCGCAACAACCTGACTCAAGAGGCGGCCGCGGCCCATCTTGGACGCAGTCGACGCCAGATTGCGACCTACGCAACAACCGGCCCTATTCCCCGGATCGTGGCTTGGGCTTGCTATGGTTTCGACGCGTATCGACGGGCCAAATCTATGGCTGAGAAGGTTGAAAAGGATGAGCATGCTAAAAACAACAAGGCGGCTTAAATTCTATTGATCTGCCAAAGCATGTGCTGCTCCGGACTTGTTCGTATCCGAGTCCGTTTTCAGCAGCGCCAGGATTATTGTAAGAATCGCGTTCGCCCGTCCTGGCAAGAGGTCTGGCCCAAGTCCCGAAACCTTGCTTTAAATAGCATCGCGGACTCGCTGGCTGCCCTGAGCATCGCTTTGACCTTGCCCCACGGGCTTAATCCAGTTTGAAGTTCGTTCTGGCCCACAACAAGGACCAGAACATGAAGCGCAGCCGCTTTTCGGAAGAGATGGGGTATTCGGTCCCGATCGCCTGACCTATTTGCTGCGCGGCACGTTTTGACTGACGATCATGGACCAACTCTATCCGAAGGAGAAGCGTCATGATCTACGTCGGCCTCGATGTTTC
>NZ_JADYVZ010000258.1:0-372 GCF_020194195.1 Bradyrhizobium sp. BRP19
CTTGATGCCACTGCGTGGCCAAAGACGTTTTCGCTTGCCTTCAACATTTCGCCTGTTCAGTTGCGGGATTCCGCGCTTGGAGAGCGCATTATATCGCTCCTAGAGCAGACCGGCTTTAGTCCGCGCCACCTGGAGATTGAAATTACAGAGAGCGCGTTCGTGGAAAGAAACGGGGCTGCGAAGACCGTGATTGACGAACTTCGTCAAGCCGGCGTCCGTATTGCGCTCGATGATTTCGGGACAGGCGATGGCCCAGCGATGGCCTTCCACCGACACCAGCTTCTGCATGGACGTGCCTTTGGGGCACCATGTGGAGAAGAAGGCCAAGCTGCCGTCGGCGATGTTGCGGCGGATCAGAAGACCCCGCGTCCA
>NZ_JADYVZ010000259.1:0-372 GCF_020194195.1 Bradyrhizobium sp. BRP19
CAAACGCTGGTGTCGCTGACCCTTGCGCGCGGCGAAGTGCCCGTGATGGTCGCATTGCGTCTCTTTCTGCCCGAGAGTTGGACAGGCAATGTGTCTCGTTTGATGCGTGCTCGGGTGCCGATCGAACACCGAACGGCAAGATCCAAGCCAGAAATCGCTTTGGCTGAGGTTGATCGAGCGATGGCAGCCAACGTGCGCTTTGGATGTGTGCTGGCGGATGCAGGATACGGGCTCAGCGCACCATTTCGACAAGGGCTAACAGAACGCGGATTGGCCTGGGCCGTCGGCATCCCTCGGCACCTCAAGGTGTATCCGGTTGATGTGAAGCTCATTTGGCCGATTACCAAAGTCCGCGGGAAACCACGAAAGCAC
>NZ_JADYVZ010000260.1:0-360 GCF_020194195.1 Bradyrhizobium sp. BRP19
GCTCCGCGACAATCAGAGTTCAAAAAACTCTTGCGCGCGACAATTAACGCGGCAATCATCACCTCGCCGCGACACCGACTCGCCATCCTGATTGTCGTGCGCTTCCCACCCAGATTGTCGCGCTATACAGCTCGGCGTCGCATTGCGCGAAGGTCATCCAGTTTATCTGGTGAGCTTCCGTCGCGAGCCAGAGCAGGATCAGCAACTCTCTGATGTGGCCTATGCGGAAGCGACGTTTGTTCGAGAAGTGATCCGCCGGCATCCGCGCGCGCCTCTGCCGGCCATTATCGGCAACTGCCAAGCAGGCTGGGCGACCCTCGTTCTCGCCGCAACAAACCCTGACTTGACAGGACCCATCGT
>NZ_JADYVZ010000261.1:0-339 GCF_020194195.1 Bradyrhizobium sp. BRP19
AAGCGGGACAATGTTGCTAGTATCGTTCATGGCGTATCGCTCTCCTCGAGAGGTTCTGGCAGGCTCGACACCCGCCTCGATACGCCGCCTATCTCATTCCGTCAGCACCCACTTTCCCGCATAGCTCATCTTCATCCGAGCGAGTCCTCTAACACCGAATGAGGTGCTTGGCATCGACGTTGCATGCGACAGATAGAGAGGCCTATCGAGTAATCATCATCGTCGGTGAGCATACTTCACGGGAATGAACGCACGATCGTCAAGCTCATTCTGCACCACAGAATTGAGGTGCAGCGCGCAGAACTGTACGCGTCGTCGGCGAGACGATCATGATCAGCG
>NZ_JADYVZ010000262.1:0-328 GCF_020194195.1 Bradyrhizobium sp. BRP19
CCGAGTCCGTCCCGAAGACCATCGCACTGGGATTGGTGATGATGCGGCAAAGAGAGCAAGTCGCGTGCCGAAGTGAATTCGCGGGCTCTGCAGGCACTTCGTCGCGGCGTCCGGCGTCAAGTTGCTGGCAATGGTCTCAATGCCGACAGCCAGCGCAGCCGGTGCAGTACGTTCGGCTACCGGGACCAAGCGCTCAAGATCCCATTTCATCGTCGAAGGTGTCTGGGACGCATCACCGCTGGAATCTGAGCTGCTCAACCAGGCGGATCGGCTTGTCGGCGGCAAGGATGCGGTATTAGTCATTGATGACACCGCAATGCCGAAAAAG
>NZ_JADYVZ010000263.1:0-317 GCF_020194195.1 Bradyrhizobium sp. BRP19
GTTCGATCGGCACCCGAGCACGCATCAAACGAGACACATTGCCTGTCCAACTCTCGGGCAGAAAGAGACGCAATGCGACCATCACGGGCACTTCGCCGCGCGCAAGGGTCAGCGACACCAGCGTTTGGCAATTTGCCGTTTTGCCAAGAGAGGACGCATATTGAGCCGCGACACCAACCGAGCGTTCGCCCTTTTTCGGCATTGCGGTGTCATCAATGACTAATACCGCATCCTTGCCGCCGACAAGCCGATCCGCCTGGTTGAGCAGCTCAGATTCCAGCGGTGATGCGTCCCAGACACCTTCGACGATGAAATGG
>NZ_JADYVZ010000264.1:0-255 GCF_020194195.1 Bradyrhizobium sp. BRP19
GGCAGATGCGGCTCTATCAGAGTCCATTGCTTGTCGTTGAGCCAGAACAGTCCTTTGCGCATCGAAGTCCCCCGCGTGGAATCAACCCGCTGCGAGGGAATCAGAGTTCGCTAATTAGGTACAGACCTTAGCATTACAGTTGCAATTTTTTCCTGAGATGGGCTTTGCGCGCGTTGGCCTGATGGGCCCTACGCCAAGACGACCATGCGAGGATATGGGCGTGCGGGATGCGCCGCTGGGCAAGCTTCATGGCGA
>NZ_JADYVZ010000265.1:0-254 GCF_020194195.1 Bradyrhizobium sp. BRP19
ATGCGAAGATAGGACTGCCGCAGCTTGACCCCGTGCTTCCTCGCCAGGCGGTTGAGCCCCTTGATTGCCGCGTGCAGCAGCTTGGCATCGGTCGGGAAGGTGATGGCCTTCGGCTGCACGGTGGTATCGACCGTGACCCGCTTGAGGTCCTGGCTGCGCAACGCGCCGGCCTCGTGTGCCACCCGCAAGCTCTCGGCCAGCAACAGCTCCAGCTTGTCGCCGAGCCGCTTGCGCCAGTGGCTCAGGTCCGAGCG
>NZ_JADYVZ010000266.1:0-246 GCF_020194195.1 Bradyrhizobium sp. BRP19
CCATGAAGCTTGCCCAGCGGCGCATCCCGCACGCCCATATCCTCGCATGGTCGTCTTGGCGTAGGGCCCATCAGGCCAACGCGCGCAAAGCCCATCTCAGGAAAAAATTGCAACTGTAATGCTAGCATTACAGTTGCATCTTCCTGAAGGTTCTGAATCCATGGGCGACCATGATTCGGGATCTGATGATTGGTGGCGCGTCAGTTGAAGATACGCTGACGCTGTGGGCTTCGGCGTTGCGAGATA
>NZ_JADYVZ010000267.1:0-246 GCF_020194195.1 Bradyrhizobium sp. BRP19
TCATCGCCTCCACCGCCGCCGCCGTCGAGGAGCAGAGCATCGTGACATCGGACATGTCCGCCAACATGCAGCGGGCCTCGGCGGAACTGGCCTAGGCGCCCGCTTTATCCCCATCCTGAGCGCTCGCAATGACGGAGCAAGGAGCGAGGCCGTTTGTTCCCTCACTCCTATCTCGACTACAGGTAGGCCTTCGCGGCCTCCGGGCGTACAAGCGACCGGCTCGACCAGCATGGGGCTTTCGCCCTC
>NZ_JADYVZ010000027.1:0-63891 GCF_020194195.1 Bradyrhizobium sp. BRP19
CGCCATGAAGCTTGCCCAGCGGCGCATCCCGCACGCCCATATCCTCGCATGGTCGTCTTGGCGTAGGGCCCATCAGGCCAACGCGCGCAAAGCCCATCTCAGGAAAAAATTGCAACTGTAATGCTAGATTCGTAGGCAGCAGCTGTTCGACTGCGCGGCTCGTATGTCTCTTCAGTCGGCAAGCTCGGATCGCGATGTTGATCTCACGGGCCATCGGGCTGTCGACTGCGATGCTCATCCTGCCCCGACCCGGGCCGGCATCCGCTTTTGTTGCCGCACGTTGCGGGCCAGGCATTCATGTCTTTGGACGCCGCGCAAGTGTGAGCCCAGCGCGCTTACGCCAAGAAGTGCTGGCAAGGCCGTGGGCCGCAAATGCGAGTCCTCCATTGAGGGGCGCGCGCCGGATCGTGATGTTCGAGGCTCTCATTAACTCCACGCAGGGCCATAAACCTGCGGGCGAGCGCATCTGCAAATCCTGCATCGTGACGCAGGAAGATGGTGACGGGCTTTACTGTTCCCCGGCGATCGTTCCCAGCGATTTCTGATGCACTACATGGCCCGACACCCTTGAGCCTCGTATCACGAAACATCCAATCACCAACGACGGAACCAGCACATGTCTAGAGATCATCAGGCCCGAACGGCGCCTATTAGCCTTGAACGGTCAACTCCACCGGCTTGTGCGAACCTGAAAGAGACAGTCAGAGAGAGCCTTCGTGCACTCAGTGATTCAACGGAGATCCAAAAAGGCGTGAGACAACATCGGTTTTCCGGAACAGAGGTGGACAAAGGTCATGCCGCCAAGTGGCTGGCATTGCGCTTTGAGCGGGCTGTCGATCCGCAACGGATCATCCTCACCAATGGGGCCCAGAGCGCGATGGTTCTTGCCCTCGCATCAGTCGCTGCGCCGGGCGACACCATCTTAACGGAGGAGCTCACCTATTACGGTTTTCGCAAGCATGCGCATCTTCAGGGCATCCGAACCGAAACAATAGCGATGGATAACGATGGCGCCGAACCCGAGTCGTTCGAGACAGCATGCCGCATGTTTGCGCCAAAAGCACTTTTTCTGATGCCGACTATCCACAACCCGACAACGATCGTCATGTCGCTCCAGCGGCGGCAACGAATCGTTCAAATCGCGAGGCAATATGGAGTGAGCATCATCGAAGATGATGTGTATGGAGTGCTCGCGGAGAGCGTTCCAGCTCCCTTTGGCGCATTGGCGCCCGAGATGACATGGCATATCACAAGTTTTGCCAAATGCGTCGGCCCTGGTGTTCGGGTTGGCTATCTCGTTGCGCCTCATGGCAAGGCGGCGCAAACAACGCTTGACCGCTTCTATGGCATGTCGACCTGGTTTGCCGCCCCTTTCTCTGTCGAACTGGTGAACTTCTGGCTCGCCCGTGGTTCAATGGAAGAGATCGTAGCCGGCGTCAGAGAAGAGGCGGCCGCCAGACAGAGGATTGCCACGCAATGGCTCAGTGGCATCTCATTTCGCACCCGGCCGGATGCGCTTTTCCTTTGGGTCGATCTTGGCGAGATCATTGATCAGGACGAGCTGGTTGCCCAATGCGCTTCAAGACATATCACTATCCGTCCTGGGCGGATTTTTGCAACTGATCCGAAGTTGCCTCTAAATCACGTCCGTCTTGTCATCGGCAGCCCTGAGAGCCGCGATGAGTTGGAGGCGGCTATGGCTGTGGTGGGAGGTGTTCTCCAAGAGGCTCGAAATCTAGGGGCTATGGCGGGCGTTCGCTGATGTCTCGCGATCACCGTTTTATTATCGCGAGCTTTGATGGTTTGCGCCCCGACCTCATTAGCCCGCAATTGACCCCTCATCTTTGGCGTATGAAGGCGGCTGGGGTGACGCTTGCGAAGCATCGCACCATTTATCCGAGCGAAACCCGATCCGCTTTCCCGAGCCTTGTCACCGGCGCCACGGCCGACCGCCATGGCATGGTCGGTAACAAATATCTCGATCGAGCCGTGACCCCGCCGCGCTATATCGACACGTCCGATGCGGTTCTGCTACGCCGGCTCGATGTCGAGAGCTGTGGCCGGCTTTATTCGGCGCCATCGCTCGGCGAGATCTTGGCGGCGAAGGGGCGCAGCCTCGCTGTCCTCGCCACCAATACAGCGGGTACCACCAGGCTGTTCCACCACAAGGCGGAGGATTTCGGGCAAATCCGTCTGTCCGGTCATTTTCGCGAGGCCTGTACGCCACACGATGTGCTCACCGAGATCGAAAGGCGTTTCGGCCCATTGCCTCCAGCTCCACCGAAAACGGAGCCCGATCGCACTGGACAGGATTGGATTACATCCGCCTTTCTCGACGTCGTTTGGCCGAAATATCGTCCCGACGTGACGATCCTTTCCTATGGTGAGCCGGACGTCACCTCGCATTTTCACGGCACCGGTGCCGAGGCGACGCGCTCCATCATCGCTCATTGCGACCACCAGTTCGGTCGCGTGCTCGACTGGTGGCAGGCCGAGGGAAAGCAGGCTGGGGTTCAGATCTTCGCGGTCTCGGACCACGGCCATATCACCGGCCATACGCGGGTCTCAGTCACCAATAGTCTGCGTGCGGCAGGGTTCAACCCCGGTACGGCGCCGTCTGCCGATGTTGACGTGGTGGTGGTGCCTGGCCAAGTTGGTGCTCTCTATCTTGCCAATCCAGAGGAGGCAAACGTCGCGCGGCTGGTTACGGCCATGACATCCGAGCCGTGGTGCGGTCCGCTGTTCACGCGTGCGAAAGACGACGTCAACGGCATCGCCGCCGGGAGCCTCTCAAATCGCCTGATTTTTGCGGATCATCCCCGCGCCCCGGACGTCACGTTTTCCTTCCGTGCCGACGATACCATCGACCCGTTCGGCCTCCTAGGCGGCACCTTCTATGACAACGACCGCCGGGCGGGTCTCGGCGTTCACGGCGGTCTCCATCCGAAGGAGCTCGCAGCAGTCGGCCTCGTCGCAGGATCAGCGTTCCCGAATGCCGGATGCGCATCTTTCGTTGCGTCAGGTATTTGCGACATCGCACCGACAATTCTGGATGTGCTTGGCATTGAAGCACCCCAGACGATGAGCGGACGGGTGCTCCATGAACTGCTCCGGCCGTTCGAGGCCTTCGAGAGTCCTGTACGCGAGGAAAGCTTCGAGACGCGCCTTGGAGGCTATAGACAGTTGCTCCGGCGCGAGCATGTCGGCCACGCCTGTTACATTGCCGGCGGTTGGAATTCCTATTGAAGTGCGAGGCCCAACGGTTTAACGCCAAGCGCCCATCGCGGATCATGTGCATCTGTCAGATCATGTCGCTCATTTGTTGAGAAAAGATCGATGCGATCAACACGAACAAGTCCGCGATGGTGTCGGCCTTTGAGGTGCCAAGGCGCCGGCCTCGGGACTTCAATCGAGTTCAGCGTATCCGTCTCATTGCCGCAACGCGCGATGTCTTGGATTCGCGGGTCTTGTCAGATTCGTGCTGTGTGGGCGGTGGGAGCTCGTCTGGTTTGCAATCCGCCGTCGACAGCCGGATCGGCCGTAGCACCATCAGTCCAGGCCAGCAGTGTTGTGGCGCCGATGCAGACCGGTTGATCACAATCAATGTTCGAAGGAACAAAAAGCGCGTACCAAAATATAAGTTGGCAATCGGTCGGGTATGCCGACGCCGAGCAGGCATCGAGGGTATGGACATCAATGGATCCTGCCCACTCGGATAATACCTGAAGGTCCGAAGTGCGCTTAGACGTGGACCGTGAGCGCTCCGCAGGGGCAGCGCGCCGCTTGCGTTTGGTTGCGCGGACGCTCGCAATATGCGGTCAGTTCGTTGTTGTTGCCGCGCCTCGGGCGTATTTGGCCGAGTCCAATTCTAGCATCGCGAGCTATGCCCTGACGAGCATGTCACGCCTTGCTCAATTGCGGTCGCACCAAGGCCCGCAGCGCTTCACGCGTTGCTTCTTAGACACATTCTCTTAACCGAGCATCGGACGTCATCGCATTCGGGCAAGCTTACATCGAATTATTCGATGGTCGTCATCCGGCTGTAGCAGTCCGATCTTTTAACGTCTCACACAACGGCGGACACGCCCAAACGGGATTAAGCGATCTCAGTGCCGTGCTCAGCAACACGTTCATGATGTGGGAGTAACGGCGATGGCATCGGTATCGATTGATAGGATCGTGAAGAACTATGGCCCGATGCCTGTCTTGCGTGATGTCTCACTCTCGATAGCAGATGGTGAGTTCCTGACGCTGCTCGGACCTTCCGGGTGTGGCAAGTCAACGCTCTTACGCGTGCTGGCAGGGCTCGAGATGCAGGACGCCGGGTCGATTCTAATTGGTGGACGGGTGGTCGATGGCCTCAGGCCGAAGCGGCGGGATGTGGCGATGGTGTTCCAGTCTTACGCCCTCTATCCGCATATGACGGTCGCCGCCAACATTGCGCTGCCGCTCCGGATGCGGCGGCTCACGGCCGTCCAGAGGCTTCCCCTTGTCGGCCGTCTGGTTCCAGGAAGGGCGCGGATCGCTGCCGAAATCGAGATGGAAGTCACCCGCACCGCCAAGTCCCTCGATATCTGCCATCTATTGAGCCGCAAACCGGGACAGCTCTCCGGCGGCCAACGCCAGCGCGTGGCAGTCGGCCGGGCGATGGTTCGCCATCCGGCTGTCTTTCTAATGGACGAGCCTCTGTCCAACCTGGACAGCAAGCTGCGCGTGCAGATGCGCGCGGAGATCAAGGAGCTGCACCAGCGGCTCGGGGGAACCTTCGTCTACGTCACCCATGATCAGGCCGAGGCCATGACGCTGTCGGACCGCGTCGCGGTGATGCTCGATGGCGAGTTGCTGCAGGTCGCTCCGCCGCAGGACATTTATGGCGATCCTAGCGATCGGCGCGTCGCAGAATTCATCGGCTCGCCCAAGATCAACATACTCGAGGGCGTGATGCGCGAACGCGGGCTCATCGACGTGGCCGGATCGACTCTCAAGATCGATGCCGCTGCACTCCCCGGTATGCATCTGAGCCTCGGAATCCGCCCGGAGGCTCTTCATCTCGCCGACCAGGGCGGTCAGGGCACGCTGACTGGTTCGGTTCGCATGATCGAGCATATGGGCTCCGATCTGTTCGTCCGTCTCGATCTAGCAGGCCCCAACCAGCCGCTGGTCGCCAGACTTCCGGCCGAATACGGGCCTCGTATCACCCCCGGCCAGACTTTGCACGTCGGTATCAGGCCGGAGCGGGTGCTTCTCTTTACCCCCGATGGACGGCGTTTGCGCGGGCAAGTCGAACTTAGCCGGTCATCGGTTACGCCGCTTCGCGAGGCCGCTCGATGAGGGGGCTTCGTGCGATCTCCGGCGCCCGCCACGAACTCTCCTCAAGACGTGGTGCGTCGATGTTTCGATGTCCCGCCGCGTCCAAGGCGTCCGGACGAGGTCTTCGCGAAGCCCTGGCGGCTTGGATTTTGGCCGGGCCGTCACTCTTCTTTCTGCTCATGCTTTACTGCCTGCCCGTGATCGGCGTTTTCGTTATCGCATTCACCGACTGGCAGTTCGGCGCGGCGACGCTCTCCTTCGTCGGCCTCGACAACTTCCGCGAGGTCATTGCAGACGAGGGCTTTAGGTCCTCACTTCGCAACACAGCCATCTACTTGCTGGTCGTCGTTCCGGGCACTGTCAGCCTCGGACTTTTGATCGCTCTCCTGATCGAAGGCTGCAAGTCCTGCCGCTCCTTCTACCGCGCCGTTCACTTTCTGCCCTTTATGGCGACGATGTCTGCCATGGCGATTGCCTGGGAAGCGCTGCTGCATCCGACCATCGGCCTTGTCAATCAGACATTGTCTGCGATCGGCATGCCGGCCGCCAACTGGCTGCGCGACGAGCACACTGTTCTGCCGGCGCTCGCCGCAATAGGCATATGGCAGAATCTGGGCTTCGCGATGGTGCTGTTCCTCGCGGGTCTCAAGAGCATCCCTCAGGACATCTACAGTGCAGCCGACGTCGACGGTGCTGACCTGTGGCTGGACCGCCTGCGTACCGTCACGCTGCCAATGCTCGGCCCGGTCTCGATGTTCGTTGTCATCGTTGTGGCGCTGAGAGCGTTCGCTTCGTTCGACACAGTAAAAGTGCTTACCCAGGGCGGCCCCGGCCACGCCTCCGAAATGCTGCTCTACTCGCTCTACCGAGAGAGTTTCGAGTATCTGCGCACCGGATATGGCGCGGCAATCGCTGTCGTCTTTCTGGCCATCGTCGTGACCCTCACCCTCGTTCAGGCCCACCTCATGGATCGGAAAGTGCACTACCAATGAGCACCAGAGCGCTTCGCGCTTGCCTGTTGTTGTCTCCCGCTGCGCTCTTCCGGCATGCCGTTCTGCTCGCCACCGGTGCGCTCATCCTCGTGCCTTTCGTCTGGATGGTGTCGCTGTCAATCAAGCCACCTGGAGAGATCTTCCAGACGAGCTTTTCCTTCTGGCCCGTCCAGTTCTATGGCGTCGAGAACTATACAAAGGCAGCGACTCAGGTGCCGTTGCCACGCTATCTCGGCAACGGCGTCATGATCTGCGCATTGATCCTGGCGCTACAGATCCTTATCTGTGCGCCGTGCGCCTACGCACTCGCCAAACTAAGCTTTGCCGGTCGTGATACTCTCTTCGGCTTGGTGCTGATCGGGCTCCTCCTGCCGCATCAGGTACTTTCGCTGCCGCTCTTCATTCTCGGTTATCAGCTCGGCATCCTCAATACCTACGCGGCGCTCGTCTTTCCCTATGTGGTCTCGCCCTTCGGCATCTTCCTATTCCGGCAGTTCTTTAAGACCATTCCAGACGACGTCGTTCACGCCGCGCGGCTCGATGGTCTCTCCGAAATTGCAATCGTGTGGAAAATCATGGTACCAATGGCATTGCCCGCCGTGATCGCGTTCGCAATTTTCTCGATCGTCTCGCATTGGAACGATCTGTTCTGGCCGCTGATCGCGGTGCACGATCAATCGCTGATGCCGCCGCCGCTCGGAATCATGGTCTTCAAGAGCGAGGAGGCGGGCACCGACTACGGCCCGCTCATGGCCGCAGCAACCCTTGTCGTTCTGCCTCTCATCGTCGCATTCCTGGCCGCACAGCGTTGGTTCGTCGAAGGCTTGGCGGAAGGGGCGATCAAGTAACGGTAAAAACCTCGCTGAAGTCGCCGAACACCGCCTCAAAACGTAGCGTGCGACCGCAGGATCCGCTGCGGCGAGAAATACAGAATATTCCCCAAAACGGAGAAAGCCAGATGCGGCCCTGTTTGAAAATAGTTGTCGTCGCTACTGCTCTTGTCGGAGCCATCATGAGTCCGGCGAGCGCAGAGGACGGCAGAACGTTAAGGGTAACTGCAGCGTCCTCTGACCTTAACGCGATGTGGGTCGAACTCGCGAGAACTTTCGAGAAGGAACATCCCGGAGTCAAAGTCGAGCTGGACAATTCGACCAGAGGTTATGACGATCTCGTTCAGGCAACTCTGCGCGCATCGCTCACAGGTTCGTTGCCGGACGTGTCATTCCAGGGCGCCAATCGTCTGCGGATTTACACGGATCGAAACCTTGCCGTTCCGCTCGGCCAATTCCTGAATACGGACACGAGTGACAACCGAAAAGCACTTTCTCCTGCGGTTGCAAAAATTGGAGCATCCAAGGGGGATAGCTATGCGCTAGGCTTCGGCATCGCCGAGCCTGTCGTCTTCTACAATCTCGACCTCCTCGCCAAAGGTGGCGGCGATCCTTCTCATCTCCCGACGACATGGGACGAGATCATCAGACTTGGTTCGAGTATCACGAAGCTGGGCGAAGGGAATGTCGGACTTATTTTTCAATACGATAGTGAGGACTTTTTCTGGGACGCACTGCTCTTTAGTCAAAATGCGACGATGATGAATTCTGATGAAAGCAAGATAGCTTTTGATGGCCCGGAAGGCCTGCAGGCTTTGGAAATTATAAAACGGATCGGAGAATCGGGACAAGCTTCAGTTGATATGTCGAAAGACCAGGCTCGGTCTCTGTTTGCCGCCGGAAAGGTCGGCATAATCTTCGACTCAAATTCAAATCAGCGGCGCTTCGAAGAGGATAGCAAGGATAAATTCAGGCTTGCGGTCGGCAGGTTTCCGCTGATGGCACCGAACGGGACGCTTCCCGCAGCCGGATCGATCGCAATGATGTTTGCGACCAAACCCGAGCAACAGAAGCTCGCCTGGGAGTTCATGAAGTTTGCGAGCGGTCCAGCCGGACAGAAAATTGTAGCGCTCAAATCCGGATGGCTGCCGGCGAACGACTTCGCTACCCGCGATTCAACAGAGCTCTCCGGCCACTTTGCAAAGAATGCCAACTATAAGGCGAGCCTCGATCAGCTACCAATTCTTCGCGGCTGGTACGCTTTTCCAGGAGAGAACGCGGCAAAAGTCACCAAGGTCATCGTGGACGGTATGCGCTCTGTCATCACACTCCAGAAGCCGCCTGAAGGGGCACTCCAAGCAATGGCGTCGCAGGCGCGAAAGCTTCTCGGCCTTAAATGAGTGTTTGAGGCTAGCTAGCGAGCAGTAGCGATGGTCAATGCAGGCCTTTATCCAGATGAAAGATATGGGATGGCTTGCGCCATCCCATATATAGAATGGAGCCGTCCGGGGAGAAAAGAGTGCGCCTTGGTGCTTTTCTTGACCGGCGGTGGTCATCTGGGGCGGATTTCTTATGGTTATCCTGACGGCGATCCCAGGGATTTTCTCGCCTATTGGCTAACGTCGATGGGGTACAATTTAGTTGTGCCATCACCTCCGATCGAACACCCTGTGTTCAACTCTCCTGTTTCTGAATTGGATGTCACAACCTGGTCAGAAGTCTTGATCGATCTGGTGGCGGCGAAGCTGCATGCATGGAAGCTAAAGCCGCGTGTCCTGGTCGTTGGCTGGAGTATGGCCGGTAGATTTATTTCACGTCTGGTCGCGACGGCTTCCAGCAGAAACATCGCCATAGAGGCATTCGTAAGCCTTGCGGCAACGCCTCCGCTTCCAGGCCTCTCGCCGGTGAATCTTAGGGAAACACCCCTGTCCGCGCATGGCTTTCGATCCTTCCTTGCTCCATCCGAGGGAGAGTTCACGCCGCTCAACCGGTCCTGGCTGGCTTCTCTATCGGAACAGGATCGCCTAGAGGGGAGATCAATTATTCCTTCTGAGGTGTACTTTAGAGAGTTCGTTGGTAGCTCGCCGTTGAATCTGCATGGTGAAGCTCTCCGCTGGCGCAATGGGCGGATGCAACATTCGCTGTCGGATGCGGCGAAAGATGTGCTGGCTATGGAATTTCAAGGTGCTCCGCTGTGCGCAGCCATCATTCCGACTGCATCGAGTGATAGGCACCATCTGTTAACGGATCAGGCCAACTGGTCATTCTTCAATGCCCACGTGATCGCGGCTCGCGCCGCGTCATTTGCTCCCAGTGCTCTAAACAAGGTCCGGTCACTTGTCGAGTCGCTGCCGAAGCGCTTGTCGCGAGAGGCCGTTGGCGGGCACTTCTTCTTTGTTGGCGCGAAGGGAGCCCGCGCCGCAGCGCAGGCAATTCTTGCACTTCATGCCGAGACGCTCGCTGTCGAGGTGGAACTGAAATGCTGCTCGTAAAGATCAGTTTGAGCGTAGCCCGCGCGTTGGAATTCGCGTCAATGTTCGAGCGGAAGCGGCGGGGGAGCGTTCTCTCAATCTCGATTCGCAGTTGCTGCTGTCGATGCAAACCATCGAGTAGCGAGCACGGTTTTGCGTCGGCGAACTTTCAAGTGGGTTAACGCTGACGTCTATAAGCGGTGTTTGTCAATCTGCATTCATTTGCCGCAATGATGGAACGAAGGCGCTTGCTGGCATTCAGAATGAGGGACTACAGCGAGGTACGAAAATCGAAAGAAGGGATCCCTTTGCTTGGTGGCAACGATGGCTTCTGTGATGGCAGCGATCGGGGGTGATTGAGCGACAAAACGAGAGCAGCCAGCATCGGCAAAGCGCGGCTTCAAGCGATCCGCTGCAATTTCCCGATTTCTGAGGCTGCTGGTATGCGCATAAGATCACTGAGCAACGGGTAGCGCGATTGTCACCTCTGCTGACCAAGGAAATTCCACCGTTCCATCCATTGCAGCATATCGCTCAAAGAGCAGGCGGTGCCACCTCATCGTATCTTCCAGGCCGTTGATCTCAATAATCTTCTTGGTGTCGCTACGGGATAAACTCAGGCCCTCGAACTGCTCCCATGTTAAAAAGTCGTCCCAATAGAGCGCAAAATGGCGGACCTTGCGAAACAGAGGCGATGATTTGAGTTCATGCACGAAATTGACGGGTGCGTAGCGTCCGTCGCTGTCCTCAAAGCCGCCGATCACAAAGCCACGAATGTAACGCTCGTGGTAACGCTCGTAATCTCGAAGCATCTCGCTTCTATCCAGATCCCGTCGGATCATGAGCACCGCGATAAGCCCTGATGGGGTGAGGACCCGGTTTGCCTCCGTGTAGAACTTGGGTCGATCAAACCACGTCGCCGCGCTCGCTGCTGTCACAAGAGAAATGGTACCGCTCTCAGCTGGAAGCCGTTCCGCCCTGCCTGGCATATGCTTGATATTCAAGATGCCGGCAGATCCGCAGATGGCATTCCGACGCATATCGGCGTTCGGCTCGAGGCCCGTAATGCTAGCAGAAGGGGGTAACAGGCTCGCCAGTTGCCTTGTAAAAAGTCCTGTACCACTTCCGACGTCAAGCACAGAGAGAGCACAAAGTCCCGCAGGCATCACGCGCTCGGCAATGAAACTCACTAGTTCATCCGGATAATGCGGCCGATAGCTGTCATACGCATCAGCAAGCCCAGTGTAGGCAGAGTGCGCATCTACCGATTGACTTGGCATCGTTCACTCCGATCGCTTGTTGCGGAACGAGGAAACCCCGCTTGGATAGGCGCCCCGCAGATCCTGCGAGCACGTCCCTAGGCGCCGTTTAGAACGGCTACGGTACTTGGATGTGCGAGCCCGATCCGGTTGTCTCGGGTCTCGGGGTGTGAATTCATCGCTCGCCGAAGCCGGACGGCTGTTAGAAACCGCGTTCTACGGAGAGTTGCTTGTTCTCGCCGGGGGCGACACATGAAGAGCGTCCTCGTTTTATCACAAGCGCATCGCGCGACAGCAGAGTTGCGTCGAATGCGGAAGGGGCAATTTGTCTCTTCCAGAGCCACAGCTTTCGTCGTCTCAATCGTTCACCTACTCTGATTTTTATCAACTACCGACATTGGTAGTTGATTGGATCGGGAGCTGCTTCATTTATGGCGAGTTTCGACCAAGCGCGCCAGCGAAGTGCCGCTCACGTTCGGCCGGCAACCCTGTCGATCAAATCATCTTGGTGGATCAACGCTGTCTTTGCAGTGGTTCGCACCTGGTTGAGAGAGGCCGGCGGCCGCGGTGCTCTTGAGGAGACGAGAACAAATTGATCTTGGTGTTGCTGAGCAGCGTGGCTGGGGACCGAGAGCGGGCCAGAGGAGGCCACAAATCACTTCGGTGGGTCATGAAGGTCTCTTCGACCATACTCGCCTTCGCGAGATCGTGTGATGTCGCTCCTCGGCGACTCGCGGCCACCCGGGCGCGAACGTGGATGCCTCTGAAACTGGCAGGCTTAGCGTTGTCTCATTGCACTGCTTACGTCAACTGGAACCGGCAAAATGAATATCCCTGGCACTCGTGGACATGAACAGCCAATCAGCCTCATAAGAACCACTCCGCCGACCCCAGAATGGATGGGAGCGGCGTTGTCGAGAACGCTGCTTGAGATATCTGAACGAGGAGATGTCGCGACATTGTTGAGATATCATCGTTTTCGAGGAACTGATTCTGATCGTCAAGCTGGAGCGGCTTGGCTAGCGAAGCGCTTCGGGGCTGCGCCGTCGATCGACCGCATCATCGTCACGAATGGTACTCAGAGTGCCCTCCTAATCACATTGGTCAACGTGGTTGGAAGCGGCAATGTGCTGCTGACAGAGAGCTTGAGCTATTACGGGTTGCGGCGGATTGCCAGCTTCTTGAACATTTCCGTCAAGGGCATCGCGATGGATGACGACGGGGCGACGCCAGAGGCGTTCGAGGATGCGTGCAGAAATCTCAGTCCCAAAGCGTTGTTCCTTACGCCGACACTCCATAACCCAACCACAATCACGATGTCGCATGAACGACGGCTCGCGCTCGCCAATGTGGCGAGGCGATATGGCGTCGTGATTATTGAGGACGATGTTTACGGGCTGCTTCCACCGGAAGCTCCGCCCCCGATCAGCGCGTCGGCCCCTGACGTCACCTGGTACGCTGCAGGCCTCGCTAAGTGTATTGGCCCTGGTTTGAAGATTGCCTATCTGTTGATGCCCTCCGCTCAGGCGGCCACAAGCGCGTTTGATCGCTTTCAGACGACCTCGACGTGGCATGTCACACCCCTGTCCGCTTTGGTCGCTCAAAGCTGGATTGCCAATGGCACGGCTGAGAAAGCGCTGCTCGCTGTACGCAACGAGGCGATCGCGCGACAGGAATTGGCCGCGAGGTTGTTCATTCATGCAACCTACCTGGCCAAACCGGAATCACTACACATGTGGTTGACGCTTCCGCGCAGATGGACCCAGCGGAGCTTTGTCGCGGCCGCAGCCGAGGCCGGTGTCTTGGTTCGGTCCGGAAGCATGTTCGCGGTCGATGAAGACAGTTCCCCTGAGGCCATTCGCATCGTCCTAGGTAGCCCCGAAACGCGTGCCAGCCTTGGAGAAGCCTTGACAGCGCTCAGGCCTCTTGTGCACGAGAATATATAGCCTTCCGATCATCGGAGACTGTTGCGGAGATCGGCACATCCAGGATCGCTCTCGCAAACGATGAGCAGGAAAGCTCTGCGCCCTAAAAATGCGCCACTTAGCGCAGGGCTCGGCTCGATTCAACAGATGCTGGGAGAAGGCGATGATGTAGAATGCCTGCCCGATTGAACGAAAGCCCATGCCGTGCTCATCCAGGATAGACGAAACGGCCCGGTTCAGGGGGCCCGCTGGCGCGCGAACCCTAGCGGATGGCCTGAGCCGTGCCTGGTCTTCGATTTGTCGACTATCATCGACCTTGGCCCATCGCTCGACAAATGAAGTGCTTCTGTCACCTCGATCAATCGCCCGAAAGACGTTCTTTCGGCGATATTCGGTGTGTTTAATCCATCCGGACCTGTTCAGTAATGTGGATGTTGACTGGGAGTGTCTCCTCTGAAGGGACCCCATCTGTGTGAACCAATGGACGAGGAATTCGGAGCGCCTCCTCAGAGGGCTTGGCCGACTCTGAGTTGAGACCATTCACAGTCTGGCGGCCGCCCTCCGCCCGCCTCGCAGGGGTGCGCTGTCGATGGTTCATATCTTCAGGAAGTTCTCAATGCCGGCTACCAGCCTCCAGCGTTCCTGGCAGATCTGTTGAAGTCGGGCATGCCGGCGCCTCATGCGCAACGACCGCGCATAGGTCCTGAATGAAGCATCGATGCGGCTATTTGGCCCGGCAACTGGTCAGCTTCCCGAAAGCTGCACCTGCCACGGTGGGGAAACAGAGATATCTCGGCGCTGATCGGCGACTGCACCAAACGCAAACATCGGTAGACGGAGTTACGAGATGGTTCGCATTCATGGCGCGCTCGATACGTCAACGTTCGATTCCGGCTGTACATCACAGGCCGGGCAGCAAGACGAAACATAGGCCAAGCGGCCTTCGACCTGCATCTGGACGAGATACCGTTGGAGCAGGAGCAAGAAAGAGGTGCAGGTCCTTCCCATGCTGTTGCCACGGGCGACGTGGAGCATTGCTCGGTAAGCCAGCAACCCGACATGAAGCTGGTCGTCATTTCGAACCGCGGTGCGCCGTTCGACCCTAATAAACCCCAGACCGGCGGACTTGCCGCAGCCCTCGAGCCAGTCGTCGAACGTTCCGGCGCGGTCTGGATGTTCTCCTCGGAGAACCGCGGCGACGGGACTGAGCGGCCCCTGCCACTCGTGAAGGCTGGCGAAGGCCATGTGGCCGAACTCGATCTGCCGGCCGCGCACCATCGGGGCTACTATCGAGATTATTCGAATTCAACCTTGTGGCCGGTATTACACTCCCTGTCCGACCGGATGTCGCGCGCGGAAGAGGGATACGACAGCTGTCGACAAATGAACAACTTCATCGCGCGTGCGGCGTTCGACTTGCGGGATCGGGACGCATTCTGGGTGCATGATTATCATTTGCTTCCGCTCGGGGCCGATCTGCATAAGCTCGGCGTCGAGCGGCCGACCGGCTTTTTTCTGCACACGCCATGGCCGACGCCCGACATGATAGAGCGCGTACCCAATCACCGCGAACTGATGAAGTCGATGCTGGAATACGATCTGCTCGGCTTTCAGACGAACCGGGATCTGAACAATTTCTTGGCCTGCCTGCGAACCTATTTCGGACTGGAGAGCAAGGATGGCGTCGTTACCACGGAGCGTGGCCAGACGCGACTTCGAAAATTCCCAATCGGTATCGATCCCAGGCAATTCGCAGAGCATCTTGCGGCAGAGCTCTCGCCCGCAGAGCAAGAAAAAATCTCGTCATTATTGCAAAACTTCGAGGGCGCCAAGTTTGCGATCGGCGTGGACCGGCTCGACTATACGAAAGGTATCGACAAACGCGTCGAAGCGTTTAACCAGCTCTTGGCGGCCGAGCCGGCAGCATCTCGCTGTTGCAGATCGCGCCGTCCTCACGCGCCGACGTCGACGAGTATCGAAAGTACAAGGAGGACGTGGAGAATGCGATCAACCATGTCAATGCCGAGCATGGCACAGACGAGTGGAGGCCGATCCACTACACGAATGACCCGTTCAGCCAGGCTGCACTCGCGCGTCTTTACCGCGCGGCACATGTAGGTGTCGTCACGCCGCTGCGGGACGGCATGAATCTGGTAGCGAAAGAATATGTTGCTGCCCAAGATCCGAAGGATCCCGGCGTTCTGGTATTATCGAAGTTTGCTGGGGCGGCTGAAGACTTCAACGAGGACGAGGCGCTGCTGGTAGATCCAAACCATCCCAAAGAAATCGCAGCCGCTATTTCGAAAGCGGCCAATATGCCGCTTGAGGAGCGTGTCAGGCGCTGGCGGTCGATGATGGATAAGATTGAATCCTATACCATCCACGACTGGTCGGCGGACTACCTCCGGGAGCTGGACAAGAGCCGCATCACCGTTCCGGCTGATCAGTTCCACCATCTCGGTCTCGGCTGGACCAACGAGGCTCAAATGCCCCTGTATCAAAATTATGCCGCGGCGCTCACCGCCTATAACGAGATCGATCCCGCTGATGCCGCTTTGAAGGAGGCTGCCTATGAAGACGTGAAGTCGGCCTTTGAGGCTTTGGCGGCCCCACTGGAGCATACACAGGATAGACTCTGGGATCTGCCGGCGCCGACAGCTTCACGCGATGGTCATCGCGGACAAGAGTTCGATGCCCGCGAGGACTGATCGGGCGAAAAGCATAGCACGGCGGATGGCAGGCTTCTGTAGCAGGACAGAGGAGCAATCCAGGCTTTGTGCGCTGACGCGGTTCTTGCGGGCGGCGCAGGGCCGCATGCAATCAAGACATCATGCGAGTGGTCCATGATCAGAAGGGAGCGATACGGTCAACTCATCTTCTATCTTTAAACGACGCTGATGCGAGTGGTGGTGCCGCCAGTCGGCGCGCTGCTGCCCGTTGATCGTTCTGCCCCGGAAAGCGGCGCTTGCTCTGAGCCGCAACGGCAGCGTTGCGGAACAGTTCGCAGTGAGCGTTGCACTAGCCTTGAACCAGCCCGCATGATCCGGCAGCAGCGGGCATTCTCGATCGAAAATCTCGCCCTTGATCTCGTTTGTGTAATAGGGCTTCGATGAGGACCACGGCTCGTGCGTGGGTCCCCGCCGGGTGGATCAGGATCGTTTAAGCTGGACCGTAGCTCCCTCAATTGCTGCTGATGCCCAGCTTCATTTCGCCGTTTTGCGCCGAAGAACCTGATCTGGTGCTCGTACCTGTTGTTGATTGTTGGCTCAATCTGAAGACGTGTTGCAACGTAGGCCGTTTCTAGGGCGTTTTTACTCTGCTCGTCTCGCCGGCAATCAGTCAACGAACCAAGCTATCGGCGTGACTTGTGGGCTTCGCGAGGAAAAAGCTCGTCCAAATCGGCAGCGCTTGCAGTCAACGACTCGGAGCGCGCCATGCATACCACCCTTGCCGATGTCGACCTGGCTGCTGATCAATGCGCTGCTCTTTGTCGGGATAATGCCCGCGACAAGTCTGCCCAGTGACGCCGGCGAGAAGGAGCATCCTCATATGCGGAGGAAAGCAGCTTCCCTGCGTCCCGGGTCTTTGCCACTGAGATCAAAAACGCTGGCGCTCGTCTGGCATGCGGTCCGCCGACACGCTGTGATGTCCGCTTGGCAACCAACGTCGGCAACCGAACATGGTCGTGCAGCCCCGAACGGCTGAAACTCGCGACTCTTCAGCCGGCACGCAGCTTGCAATGAACGGCCCGCGACATAGCGCAAGCCGCGCTATGTCATGCGCTTGCGTGCTTTCCGCCGTCTCTGCTTGACGCGCCAGGGCCCGCGAGCCTGACCGCTCGACCTCCGCCGGAGCAAGTCCATGAATACATCACTCTTCTCCGCCAAGCTACTTTCGAGCGCCTGCATCACCTCCACGGCGCTTTCACAGGAGCGAGCGGATGCGGCAGTGACTGACGACCCATTCCTTTGGCTCGAGGAGATTGAAGGGGCAGGCGCAGTGGCTTGGGCTCGCGCCGAAAACGAGAAGACGCTCGGGGTGCTCCAGTCAGATCCTCGCTATGGGCACTTCTACGGACAGGCGCTCTCCATCCTGCAGGCCAAGGATCGGATCGCATATGTTTCATTGAAACGGCGCGGCTTGGAGAATTTCTGGCAAGACGAGACCCAGGTGCGCGGCGTCTGGCGGCGCACCACGCTCGAGAGCTATCGTAGCCAAGACCCACAGTGGGAAACCATTCTCGACGTGGACGCCTTGGCGGTCGCCGAGAACAGGAATTGGATCTTTCAAGGTAGCAGCGGCCTTCCGCCTGAAGAGCGCCTCTGCCTGATTAGTCTTTCCGATGGCGGCAAGGATGCCGCGTCCATACGAGAGTTCGACTGCGACGCCAAGACCTTCGTTGCGGATGGCTTTTATCTCCCAGAGGGCAAGCAGCGCGTCAGCTGGGTCGATCGTGACACACTCCTTGTTGCCCGGGGCTGGGGCGAGGACACTTTGACGCAAGCCGGCTACCCCTTTGTCGTGAAGGAGCTCAAGCGCGCTCAGCCGCTCAGTGAGGCTCGCGAGATCTTTCGTGGCGAGCCCACCGACGTCCAGACGTCCCCCTTCGTGCTTCGTGACAGCGACGGCCATATTCATGCGACCGGCGCGACGCGCGTGATTAGCTCTTTCGAGTACGAGTATGTGGTCTTCCGCCCCGAAGGGGCCGTCAAGCTCAATCTGCCGAAGAAGGCCGCGATGATCGGACTAGCGGGTGGTCACCTGCTTGTAAGACTTGATGAAGATTGGACGCCGCCAGGCTATGTCAGCTTCGCCGCCGGATCGCTGATTTCGTATGACCTCAACGAATGGAAACAGGATCCGCTGCGCGCCAAAGCCTCGCTTGTCTTCCAACCTGGGCCCCGCCGGGCCCTGAGCGGGGTAGCAGCCACGAAGAATTTGTTGATCATGACGATCCTTGAGAACGTTCAGAGCAAAGCGTTCGCTTATAAGTACGATCAGGGAGCTTGGTCGGCGACGCCGATCCCACTGCCGGAACATGCAGATGTCAGCCTGTCAGCCGCCTCCGATGAAGCGGACCAGGCCATGTTCGCTGTCTCGAGCTATCTCAGACCTACGTCAGTCTGGTATTTTGATGCCGAAAGCAAAAGCCTTGAGGAATTGAAGAAGACACCTTCTGCCTTCGATGCGTCCAACCATGTCGTGGAGCAGCTCGAAGCCACTTCGCGTGATGGCACGTCAATTCCCTATTTTCTGGTGCGGCCGAAGAACGCAAGGTTTGACGGCGCGATCCCGACACTTCTCCATGGCTATGGCGGGTTCCAGATCCCGCTTCTGCCCTCTTATCTGGGGCCGGTGGGACGGCTCTGGCTCGAACAGGGCAATGCCTGTGTGGTTGCGAACCTGCGCGGGGGCGGCGAGTTTGGCCCACAATGGCATCAAGCCGCGCAGGGGGCAACGAAGCAGACGACATGGGATGATTTCATTGCCGTTGGCGAGGACCTGATCCGCCGCAAGATCACGAGTCCACGCCGGCTAGGAGTCATTGGCGGCAGCCAGGGCGGCCTGCTCGTTGGCGCCGCAATCACCCAACGTCCCGAGCTCTTCAACGCTGCGATCATCCAGGTGCCGCTGCTTGATATGCTTCGATACACCAAACTGGGCGCGGGCGCCTCCTGGATCGGCGAGTACGGTGATCCCGCCATTGCCCAGCAGCGTGCGTGGATCGAAGGCTACTCGCCCTATCAGAAGCTGGTGGCGGGCAAGACCTATCCCGCTCCCTTAATTCTTACCTCCACCAAGGATGATCGCGTGCATCCGGCGCACGGCCGCAAAGCTGCCGCGAAGCTCGCCGCGCTGGGCCAGCCTTACTTCTATTACGAGAACATCGACGGGGGACACAGCGCCGCGGCCAATCTCATGGAATACGCGCGTCAACTGGCCCTTGAATACACCTACGCATCCAGGCGGCTTTGTTCTGAGTAAATTCAGTGGACGGGCTGATCGAAGGAGACAAATAGAGACCATCGGTTATCTCAACGTCTTCACGGTGCTCAGCTGAATTCATCGAACCCAAGGCGAGAGGCTGATGAGCCACCGGCGGCGCGATGAAGGTCGTCAGATGCCCAAGTTACCGGTTTGAACAGCCTCCACCGGTGGCGAGCGCATTTCCTGGCGTCCAAGCACAACATGACGAGCGGGCGGTAAGTTGCCAGATACGCTTCCTTGAGGATTGTCTCGCAGACCCCTGTTCGTCCGATATGGCCGGCGTGCGGCTAATATCTAAACGCGACGGCTAAAGCGCAGCTCTGGGAGTGTCTTTGTGCTTGAGAAAGCATGTCAGGTAGCTTCAATATAGGCATGCGCGGATTGATAATCCTTCTCCAGGCTGCGCAAAGGAGTTCACGATCGCCCTGTTGTTCAACGTCGAGGAAAACGATCCGCCGGCGCCGGATAAGCGCGGCATGTTCGAGGCTCCGCAAGTCTTCTGTAAGCCAGTCGCGTGCGACGAGTGAAGCGAAGGTCAAAAACGTCATCTGGGCTGAAGCCTTGAGGCGAAGTGTCGTCGACGTCAGGCCGCTTTTGTCGCTTGCACAATGCGGCCTCAGCTAGATTACGCGATAAAAACAACCACGTGACCAGCGCAGCGACTCGTCTCTTGCGGACCCTCTTGATGGCTGGGAGACTCTTCGCTAGATCACAACGGTTCACTATGGAGATGCCGCCGTGGCAATGGGTATTGTGAAGTGGTTCAACTCGACCAAAGGTTATGGGTTCATCAGGCCTGAGGACGGAAGTCCCGATGTCTTCGTGCACATCGGTGCCGTCGAAAGGGCCGGTTACACCACTCTCGAAGAGGGGGCCCGGGTAAGTTATCAGCTCAAGGCCGGGCGTTCGGGTAAGATGTCAGCTGAGGATCTCCGGGTTGGCTGATCCGACCCGCCTCCGGAAACTGCTCTCTGCAAAGCGTGTTCTCGCACCCGTCCGGCGATGCCTTGTGATGGCGCGTCGGGCGTTTGGCCTTTCGACGGTCTCTTCCGCCCATGAGGCTGTCTCTTGAGGCCGTCGATCGATCACTGCCGTCAGAGTTACAGGAGTTGCGAGCCCGGTCGCAGTGTGGGCGTGGCAAGATATTCCTGCCAGCCCGCCACGAGCGGCCCGAGCCGTACGCTCGTGACCAACGCGCCGCGAAGTGCACGCCGCCGGGCTGGTGCTCCCCTGTCCACGCGTGATGCATGTACGGCATGAAGGTGCTCGCACAACCGGGTTCGTACGTTATGGCCATACTGGCCGGCTGCGCTGAGGCTGCAGGTCTGTTTCTGCTACGCTGATGCCGTGAGCCTTCGAGGGCCGGTGTAAACAAAGCGGCATTGGCTTGATGCGGCGCCGCAAGTTTATATTTGCTAAGCCGGACCATGCGAAAAACTCCTAACGAAAAGTGCGCAGCCATGGGTGATACGCGGCACGCTCAGCAACTTGCCCAGCCGGTGAGCAAGGAGCAACTTGGCCGATTGTCCTCGCCGACCGTCTCTGCATCGCCAGCAGCATGTCCGGCGCACGCTGGATCTCGACGATGATGATGATGGCTCGGTCCAGGCCCCAGATCAAACCAGCGGGGGCGGCGGCCTCGCGGACCGTCTGATCGCGCCGGCCCGGCGCGGTCTTACAATCAGGATCATCGGGGTATCCGAAAGGGCTTCTTCCGCCCAACGTTCAACGAACCGCTCCAACACGCAAACTCCGAATCCCTTCGACCAGAACTATCAGGATCGGCTGATTGGATGTCATGAGAACGGCGATCTAGCTGCAAGCCTGGAAAGGCCTTATCCCCACTCCGGCACTTAACTTCTAAGGCTTCAATCGGAATTCGCAGATCTAGAGCGAGATCGCCCGCGCCAGTACTCGTCAACATCATACAAACGCGCGCGGCTGGCCCGACACCGCACGCGTTGGGGTGCCGTTACATGGAATTGATCGGCAATTATCTCGGGTGGATCGCGTACGCATGTCCTTTATCTCGGGCGCAAAAGCACAGCGCATCCCGAAATCCCTGCGCTTAAAGAGATAGATAAATTTGGCCCTCGCTTCACATTGCCTTCCAGCGTGAAATTAAGCTGGTAGTGTCCTGTTGCGGTACCGTCAAATCAGAGTTCGCAGGTGTGCCATGAACACGGCCTTTCCCGACGGCGATTTGGCTACTGCTCAACGAGCTCTTCTTTGTCGCACGATGCCCGCTCGCAAATCAGGCCGCCAACACTCAGGCCGCTAAGAGCTCACACGCCCTCTGTCCGAACGCAAGCGAGAAGCAGCCCCGCCGCAATATCGCCCTGCTGATGCGGTTCCGCGGTCGAACCGGCGGCCTCAAAGGGTGATGCCGAAACGTTACTCGGCGGACACCAGATTGTCAGCTTCAGAGCCAATGTCGGGAAACTGGCATGGCGATGCGGCACGATGCGGCGGAAACCTGCTGTTTGTCGGCGGCATGCTGCTTGCACAGATCGAGCTGCGGGCGGCGTGACACAGCGCGTGCACGGTCGCAACACGAATTTCGCTACGTTCGCCCACTCGCAAGAACTTGTGGGCTCGGCCTGCGGGCCTGGTCCGAGGATAAGGCAAATGAAAAAGTCCCTTCTGCGCGCCGCGTTGCTCTCGATGATGTGTTTCACAGTCGCGCTGCTCCACGGGCAGTCTGGTGCGACCCCAGTGGACGATCCGTTCCTCTGGCTCGAGCAGGTCGATGGGCCGCGCGCATTGGCCTGGACAGAGGCCGAGAACGAAAACACGCTCGGCTTGCTGCAGTCGGATCCTCACTACGATCGCTTTTACCGGGACGCGCTGAAGATCCTCCAGGCAAAAGACCGGATTCCGTCCGTTTCGCTGGAACGGCAAGGTCTCGAAAGTTGCTGGCAAGACGAAAGCCACGTGCGCGGCATCTGGCGGCGCACCACGCTTGAGAGCTACCGCGGCCAGGATCCCCGATGGGAGACCATCCTGGACATTGACGCGCTCGCTCTCGCCGAGAACAAGAACTGGGTCGACAAGGGTCGCAGCTGCCTTGGGCGGCGTTGCCTCGTCAAACTCTCCGACGGTGGCAAGGACGCCGTGTCCATACGCGAGTTCGACAGCGAAGCCAAAAGCTTTATTGCAGGTGGATTCCAACTGCCCGAGGGCAAGCAGAGCGTCAGCTGGATTGATCGTGACACCGTCCTTGTTGCACGTGATTGGGGCGAGGGGACCACGACCGAGTCCGGCTTCCCTTTCGTATTGAAGGAACTCAAGCGCGCTCAGCCGCTCGATCAGGCGCGCGAAGTCTTTCGCTGCCAGCACACCGACTTCAAGACCTTGCCGTTTGTGCTTGGTGAAGGGTGGATGGATGTAACCGGCGTGGTCCGTCAAATCAACGGCTTCGAGCGGCAGTATGCGCTGTTCGCGCGCGCCGGGCCGATCGCGCTCGATCTGCCGAAGAAGGCCTTGATCGTCGGCATCGCGAGTGGCCGGCTGCTCGTGAAACTGGACGAAGACTGGATCCGCTCCGGCGATACCAGCTTCAAGGCCGGCTCAATGATCTCGTATGATTTGGCCGAATGGAAGCAGGATCCGCTGCGTGCGAAACCCTCTGTCGTTTTCCAGCCCAACTGCCGGCAGGCACTCAGCGGATTTGGCAGCACCAGGAAGTTCCTGGTCCTGACCATTCTTGATAACCTTCAAAGCAAGGCGTTCGTCCTACAGGTACGATCAAGGTGCCTGGCATGCCACACCAGTCCCGCTGCCGAAGAATGCGACCGTAAGCCTATCAGCCACTTCCGATGAAATGACGTTTACCGTCTCTAACTATCTCACGCCAACATCACTTTGGTACTTTGGTGCTGAAAGCAAACGGCTCGAGCTCTTGAAGACGGCACTTGCGACGTTCGACGCATCGAAGCATGTCGTGGAGCAGCTCGAAGCGACTTCGCGCGATGGCACGCGGATCCCGTACTTTCTGGTGCGGCCCAGGAGGGCAAGATTTGACGGCTCGACCCGACGCTTCGCTATGGTTATGGCGGGTTTCAGATTCCGCTTCTCCCTTTCTATGGAGGAGCTTTGGGTCGACTATGGCTCGAACATGGCAATGCGTACGTCGTTGCCAACCTGCGGGGAGGCGGCGAGTTCGGTCCACCATGGCACCGGGCTGCCCAGGGAGCAACGAAGCAAAAGACATGGGATGATTTTATCGCGGTCGCCGACGATCTGATCCGTCGGAAAGTCACAAGTCCGCGCCGGCTCGGCGTGATCGGCGCCAGCCAAGGGGGCCTGCTGGTCGGTGCCGCAATAACGGAGCGCGCCGAGCTTTTCAACGCGGCGATCATAGAGGCGCTGCTGTTCGACATGCTTCGATTCACCTACTTGGGCGCGGGCGCGTTCTGGACCGCCGAGTATGGCGACCCGGCCATTCCCAAACAACGCGAGTGGATCGAAACCTACTCGCCGTACCAACGACGACCGCGTGCATCCTGCGCATGGCCGCAAGGCCGCCGCGAAGCTCGCTGCGCTCGGCCAATCTTGTCTTTACTTTGAGAACATCGATGGAGGGCACAGCACTGCCGCCAATCTCATCGAACATGCGCGCCAGCTGGCTCTGGAATAGACTTATGCATCCAGGCGGCTTTGCCCCGAGCCACCGGAAGGCGCACCTTAAACATAAGTCAACGGTACCGTGGTCGTAAACTTCAGCTCTTCCATGCCAATGAACGAACTGACGTCAGCAAAGTCGAGCCGACTGATCAGCTTCTTGTAGATCGCATCATAGACCTCTACACCTGGCACCACCAGGCGGAGCAGATAATCGGTTTCGCCGGTCAAGCGATAGGCTTCGACGATCTCCGGAATGTCTGCAATGGCACGGCGGAAATCCTCGAGCCACGCCATCGAATGACGCGACGTGCGTACACCCATGAATACAGTCATCGGCACGTTGGCTTTGCGTCTGTCAACCAGGACGACGCGCCGGCAGATCAGGCCACTGTCCTCCATATGCTTGATGCGCCGCCAACAAGCGGACACCGAAAGATTGGTCGATTCGGCAAGCGCTGTGACGGGGATTGCTGCGTCGAGCTGCAACTTGTCCAGAATCTTCAGGTCGCGATCGTCCAACGTCATTTTTTTCAGCCGGCTTCGGAGCTCGGTGAGAAGAGTTTTTGCTATCGCAGAGATAAGGCCCTTGATTTGCACTTTCCAGAGCGATTGCGCGAAACAACGCCGAGATTTTGCCGCCGAAAGCGCGGTAAACCTGTGCCACCTTCCATGAAGTGGAGATCTCAAAGTGCAGCGGACGATTGGGCTGATCGGAGGGATGAGCTGGGAAAGCACGGCCGTCTATTACAAGGAAATCAATGAAATCGTCCGTCAGCGCCGCGGCGGTCTCGCCTCGGCAGACATCTTGCTGCGCTCGGTTGACTTCGGCTATATCGTCACTCTTCAGAACGCAGGAGATTGGAAGCAAGCCGCGGCTTATTTAACGAGGATAGCGCGGCAGTTGGTTGACGCGGGCGCCAGCTGCATCCTGATCTGCACCAATACGATGCATGTGATTGCCGACATTGTTGCTGCCGAGCTGAGTGTGCCGCTCATCCACATCGTCGATGTGACCGCTGCGGCTCTTCTCGCTGCTTCCTTCAAGCGACCACTGTTGCTTGCGACGCGCTATACGATGGAGCAGCCGTTCTATTGTGATCGCCTGCGGCAGCGCTTCGGCCTTTCACCTGTCATACCGGCGGAGGTCGAGCGGAGCCGGATCCACAATGTCATCTTCGATGAGCTGTGCTGCGGCACTGTTTCTGATCTGTCGCGCCAGGAAGTTATCGACATGATCGCGCGCGGTCGTACACGCGGCGCCGACGCCGTTATCCTCGGCTGCACGGAGATTGGCCTTCTCATCGGCCCGGAACATTCAGAATTACCGGTGTTCGATTCGGCGAGGCTGCACGCCACAGCGGCAGCTGATTTTGCTGAGGGTAAGCTGTCAGTTGGTGCCGTCTCCATAAACGCGCGGCGATGATCGCCTCGCCGATCGACACTTGATCTTGTCCTCGGTCATGCCGACCTCGGCCTTAGCCGGGGTCCCAACGCCGCTGCACCTAGCCCTGGCGGGCAGCGCGGTAGCGCAAGGCAATTGTCAGCTTGTGGCAAGATCAAACCGGCGTCCCGATCACGATGAGCTGCCGCCGCCCACAAGATCGCCGAGATCGTTGTGGGGCCGGCAGCGCCGCTCGACATCGAGCGGACGCTCAGGAACATGCTTCGCTCGACGGAGATTTGCGCGGATATTTTCCCGCCGGTGGTCTCGATCTCCTTTTCAATGAACCCAGTTGCTCGGCAGCAGAATTCCCGATCGGTAACTTTCTGGGCCGCTCAGCGTTGGCTTGAGGCAAATGTTCCCGCCCGGTAACTTTTATCCTTCTTCACTTGGAATGGTAAGAAAAGTTCCTGATCGGTAACTTTTTGCTGGACATCTGCTGTTTAACCCATAAAGTTCCCGTTCGGTAACTTACGACGAGAGAGCTATGAACATGCCTCCAAACGGCACTCCCCCCTCGGGCGGAAATGAGGCTCCTGGCGAGACCGGTGTCGCCCGCCAAGCCGCAGAGTTTGCTGCAGCATTCGGTCGCCTCATCCAGAAAGAACGCAAACGCCAGCGCCTCCGGCAGGACGAGCTGGCTATGGTGAGCGGGACAGGAAAGCGCTTCATCGTCGACCTCGAGGCCGGAAAAAGCACCTGTCAGCTCGGGCGCAGCCTGCACGTGGCAAACGTGCTCGGGCTGCGCATCGAGGATGTTCTCAAGGATGCCCAGGCCCGCCGCGCGAACACTTCCGAGACACCGGACATTCCCGACAGCGACGAGGAGGAGCCTCATGGACCGTCTTCCGGTCTACTTTGAGACGCGAGAGGTCGGCTGGATCACGGCCGCCGACGAAGCGTCAGGCTTCACCTATGCCGAATCCTGGCGCGGGCTGACCGGCGCCTTCCCTGTGTCGCTCACCATGCCGCTCACGCGGGCGTCGTACGATGCCTCGGTAATTCTGACATGGGCGGCAAATCTGCTGCCGGAGAACGCAACTCTCGGGACCGTAGGTCATATGCTCGGCAAGTCGCCGGCCGATGTCATCGGTCTTCTTGCCGAGATGGGCCGCGACACCGCCGGCGCGCTCTCCGTCGGACAGCCTGGCACCGGGCTGATCGCCGGCAAATGGCGAGAGATCCCCGACAAGGCCTCCCTCGAGCGCATCTTCAATGAGTTACCCCACAAGCCCTTCCTCGTCGGCGAAGATGGCGTGTCGATGTCGCTTGCCGGTGTGCAGACGAAGCTCGCCGTCGCTCTGGATGGCGACACCCTGTACATACCGATCGACGGCGCGCCATCGACCCACATCATCAAGCCCGATGACGAGCGCTTGCCTGGCGCCGTCCAGAACGAGGCATTCTGCCTGACGCTCGCGCGCATGATCGGAATCCCGACGCCGAAGGTGACGACCGGGACGGCAGGCGAACGTACCTACCTGCTGGTTGAGCGCTATGACCGCCGTCATGAGGGCAAGAGGTGGCGGCGGCTGCATCAGGAGGACTTTTGCCAAGCCCTGGGCCGACCGCCAGCTGCCAAGTACCAGAACAACGGTAGAGGCCTAAAAGGACCATCATTGGCCGACATGGTTGGCGTGACCCAGCGCCATATGACAGCACAGGAGACCGCCCGCTTCGTCGATCTTGCAATCTTCAATCCGATGGTTTGGAACACGGATTCTCACGCCAAAAATTACTCGCTGATGCTATCGGCGCGCGGCGCCGCCATGGCGCCAGGCTACGACATCGTCTGTGCGGCGCCCTATCCGAAGATCACCCGCAACATGGCGCAGAAGATCGGCGGGCAGAAGCAGGCTGACCAGCTCGGACGCAACCACTGGGAGCGCTTCGCCACCGACTGCAAGCTCTCTCCAGCGCAGACGATCCGGCGCGTCTCCGAGATTGCTCAGGCCGTGACGCACCAAGCAATGGCGGCCAAGGCCGAGGTCGAAGCCATGCCTGCCGGCGGCGATCCCGTCCTGGACATAGTGGTCGAGGCGGTGATTTCGCGCGCACGCGGCTACCTAGAGCGCCTGAAGCAAGCGGAGCCAGCGCCGGAAGGCGCAGCAGCCCCATCATCGTTGGCGCGATCGCGCAATCGACCACGCAGAGGCGTGTCTGGAGGGCGGCTGAAGCTGTAGCGGATCATCGTCCGATCAGCGCTGACGCTCGAACAGGCCCGCCGCTCCCCGGGAGAACGCCGCCCAATGTGCTGAGGTCTTCGCGCACGACCAGCTGATCTCTGATCCGGCCGCTGACGCGCGATCGCTTCTGCAGCCGCGGCCGGATCACCGGCCCCTGATCGCGTTAGGCGAGCCGTTTACGAATATCGAGCTGCACGCCTTCGCGCGATATGGATCGCAGTCGCGCTGAAAGGCTTAAACAATCCAGGACGGCCAGCCCTGGTGAGGTGAGGCACTTGGTATAGGTGTCCCGTCCATTTGGCGTTAGTGGAAAGGTTAAGCGCGCTACCGAGGACGCGGAGAGGAATTGAGCGCTACCTACCGTAGTTGTACGGAGTTCACTCGGCATTTAGATACCGATAATTTGGCCGTCGCCGGGGCTGGAATTTCATCCCGAAGTCGATTGCAACCGGCAAAGGGGGCGCTGAAGGGCGACCCCTTTTCGATTGTATCGCGCTGTTCGACTTCTTCGAATCGCACATCACCGCCTGAAAACATGGCGCGCTGACTCGCTATCGGCCTGCACGCGCGTCCATTCCAATCCGATATCGATAAATCCCAAATTGGTATTTGGCGTGATCATTGGCGGCGATGGCGTATCTGCAGTACCGCATGGGTACATCGATGCAGTTGATTTCTTCGATGAACTCCAGCGCGAAATGAGAAAATTCGCTTGATATCTGCGATGCCCGGCAGAAATTGACGAATTTTCCTCTTCGTGACGAGATAAGTTTTCCGTTCTGGACGGTGTCCGGCCGACGGGCCCGGGTCCGGACCAAGACTCAAGCCGAATGAGCTCACGCAGCAGCAGGTTTCTATCGATGCCGAGCAGCGAGGCTGCTTCGGTTGCTGCGCACCAGAGTTTCTGACTCCGGAGTTGCAGAAGATGAAGGTGGGGGATCGTCGCGAAGGCTTTAAGTCTCTCCGAGGAGCGACAACTGGAAGTGATCAGGCACCTCGGCAATTCGGCTCGCTGCGATCGGGTTCCGTGCGAGTGACAAAAGTTGGTCGTCTCCAGAGCGGCAGCTCCGATTCTTTGAACGCGCCGCGTGAATTGTGGGCTCGTTTTCGCGCTTGCACTTCCACTGCACAAGCTCGGAGCCCCGTTTGGCTACAACAACGAATCGGCTGTAATCGGGTCGATTTCTACGGGGCCGAAAAGCCGTGCGATCCCTTTGCATTGGTACCACAAGGCCCGCGACTACTACTCTCCGGCCACGGCGGCGGTCCATGTTTGTAGCGATAATTCCATCGCGCGTCAGGATTGCTGCCTCGCGCAGTGAAGAGCCTCTTTACCATTATGGCGGCGTCTTACGTTGCGACGGGGCGGCGGTATCGACTGCGAAGTCGATGTCGCAGCGGCCTGTCTTGGACCGGTCCGACGACCAAAGTCGTCATGAGACGAAGGCCCTGGGCGGATAAACCGCGGTCGTGCCACCGAATCTTCGCGTCACCCTCAAATTCGGCGGCCCCTTCGAGCCCTCATCGACAATCCCTTTCCGCGTTTGCGGATACTTGGTGACAACACTCCGCTCAAGATTGCGATAAAAGGATTTTCCTAGTTTGTTCTGATTGGAATTAAGCGAGTCCTGTTGTGAGCACTTTCCAATTTATCCATACCGGCGACATACATCTGGACAGCCCCCTGAGAGGCCTGAGCGGACAGGAGGGGCCAGCGGCCGAGCGCATTCGAACGGCGACCCGAACTGCCTTTGAGGACCTCATTACTCAGGCAATCGATAGACAGGCGGCTTTCGTGGTCATCGCCGGAGACCTCTACGACGGCGATTGGCGCGATTTTCACACCGGCCTGTTTTTCGTTCGGCAGATGGGTCGTTTGCGGGCGGCGAAAATCACCGCCTTCGTGTTGCACGGCAATCATGACGCCGAAAGCCAAATCACGAAGCGGCTGACGCTTCCTGACAATGTTGAGGTGTTTAGCTATCGAAAGCCCCAAACTTTCAAGCTCGATGATTGCCGCGTGGCCCTTCACGGTCAAAGCTTCCGCCTGCAGGCGACGACGGAAAATCTGGCAGCAGCCTATCCCGCGCCGATCAAAGGCTATTTCAACATCGGCGTGCTGCATACTGCACTCGGCGGAATGGGTGGTTCTCACGAGAACTACGCCCCTTGCACGCTCGAAGAGCTGGTTAACAAGGGGTACGACTATTGGGCGCTCGCGCACGTGCATCAGGGCGGCGTACTGCATCAAAATCCGCACGTGGTGTTTTGCGGCAATCTACAGGGGCGCCACATCCGCGAAGCCGGCCCGAAATCGGCGCAGCTCGTTACGGTCCAAGACGGAGCGATCGAAGGCGCTGAGCTGCTCCAAACGGATGTCGTGCGGTGGATGCATGTCGATGTACCGGTCAGTGGTAGCGCGCGGTTCGGGGATGTTGTAGATCAAATCAAACGTTCGATCGACGAGGCGGCCAAGAACGCAGAAGGCCGACTGCTGGCTTGTCGCATCAAACTAACTGGTCCGACGGCTCTTCACGCCGAACTGATGGCGTCTGCGCCGCAATTGTTGGCTGAAGCGAGGGCCGCAGCACTGGCTCTTGGCGAAGAGGTTGCATGGATCGAACGTGTGATCAATGCGACCGTGCCTGCGACGGCAGTTTCCATCCAGTCAGAGGGCAGCGCGATCAACGATCTCAAAGTCCTACTAGCTCAGGCTGCGGGAGATTCCGATCTCCAGGCAGAAATCGCGAACGATCTGGGCGACCTTGTCCGCAGGCTTCCTCACGACGCGGCACTTGATATTGACGATTTTCTTCTCGAAGCGGTGATCGCGAAACAATACTCGGTTGTGATTGAGCAGGCTGGCGAATATCTGAGCGCACGTCTGACCGCGGAAAGGCGTTGATCCGTGCGTATTCGTTCTCTTGACCTGATCCGTTACGGACATTTCACCGGCACGACGCTTCATTTTCCGTCAGGCGAACCTGACTTTCATATCGTGTATGGCGAGAATGAGGCTGGAAAGTCGACGACGATGTCGGCGATTGAAGATCTGCTCTTCGGTATTCCCGGGCAATCATCCCGTAATTTCCTGCATGAGAATGCGGCGCTGCGCATCGGCGCCGCCCTGGAACGCGACGGCGCGCTGCTTTCGGTCCGGCGTCGCAAGGGCAACAAGGACACGCTTCTCGGTCCGGACGATCTGCCGATTGCGGCTGGCGATGGCCTGCTTGCTCCTTTGCTCGGCGGGATGGACCGCGCGTTTTTCTGCCGGATGTTCTGTCTTGACCATGAGCGCCTGCGGGCTGGCGGACGGGATATCACCCAGGCCAAGGATGATATCGGCGCGGCATTGTTCGCCGCAGGGGCCGGCGTGTCAGGTCTCCGCGATCGGTTGGGTGCGATGCAGGCAGAGGCGGATGGGCTCTGGGCCAGCCGCAAGGCGGGACACCGGAAATACTACCAAGCGGAAGACCGCCTTAAAGAGGCTGATGCGGCGTTGCGTCAACACACGGTGAGCGCAAGCAAATGGCAGGAATTGAAATCCGCCTTTGAAGAGGCGCGCGGGCTTTGCAATCAGATCGAGAAGGAGATCGAAGAGCAAGTTTCCGAACTTGCGAAGATTTCTCGGGTCCGGCGCGTATATCGCGGTGTGCGTCGGCTTCAAGAGATCGAAACCGAGATAGTGGACCTCGGCGCGGTGGTCGAATTACCTCCCGACGCGGCTAGGCAATTTGAGGAGGCCTCGGGCGATAACGCTGCTGCAGAGGTGCGTATAAGCGCATTCCGTGAACAGATCGCAACAATCGGCGCGGAAATTTCCGGACTTGTGGTTGACGATAGCGTTCTGCTCCACCAAACGGAGATTGAACGCCTCTCGAAGCGCAGCATACAGCTCTCTTCGGCCCGGACGGACTTACCGAAGCGGCGGGCCGAACTCGCCGCAGCGGAAGAAGGCCTGAAGCGCGCGGCGATTGAATTGGGTTGGACAGGTCCCGTCGCCGACCTGGTCGAGAGAATTCCGCCGCGGGCCAAGGTTGCAGCAGTCCGCGGACTGTTGACATCGCGTGGCAGCCGATTTGCCGCCGTTGATAGCGCTGAAGCAGCGCTAGAGGATGCCAACGAAAAACTCGCTGATATCCAGGCGCGGATTGAAGCGCTCGGAGCGCAGAAAGACCTTTCGGCGCTGGCTGGGGTCGTCGAGTCCATTCGTGCTTTTGGCGATCTCGATGCGCGTCTTCTGAGTATCCATCAAGAGCATCAGGATGCCGATAGATCATGTCAGCGGCAAATGGCTGATATGAATCCGCCTATCGTGAGTGAAACGAGTTTGCAGGCCTTGAAAAGTCCGGCGGAAGAGGCGGTAAGGGTGCATCGCGATGCTGCCCGCGAGCTTCAGGCGCGTATTCAGCGCCAGCAAGCTGTGACGCGTGAGCTGACCCGTACAGTCGAAAACAATCGAAAGTCCTATGCTCGTCTTGTGTCAGATGAAAGAATTGTCGCCGTTGAGGAGTTGAAGAAACTGCGCGAACGGCGGGATGCCGGATGGTCTATCATCAGGCGCAGACATGTCGACAAGATCATGGTGCCAGAGTCGGAAGAGCTCGCTTTTACAAGCGGCGAGCCGCTGCTCGATGCCTATGTGAAGGCCATCGAAGACGCCGACACGGCAGCGGACCGTCGTTTTCAGAATGCGCAGTCGACGGCTGCGGCCATGGTGCTGGCGCGGCAAATCGCTGAAGAGCAAGACGTCCTTGAATCCGCCAAGCAGGAGCTGTTTTCGTTAGCCGAAGAGCAGAAGGCATTGGCCGAGGCCTGGGCGATCCTGTGGAAACAGGTTACCGATAACCCGCGTTCTCCGGACGAAATGCTGGATTGGCTCGATGCAAGGGCTGGCGTGCTCGATCAAATCGCCAAGCGTGACGCCGCGCTTCATGCAGAGTCCTCGCTCCAGCAGCAAATTGCAAAAGCCAAGCAACAGCTCGCCAGCTTGATGGCGGACACGGCAATCGCAGCCTCGGCAGATAGTCTGCCGCTGAACGGAATTCTTGCGGCTGCCGAAGCGCGCCTCCGTATGGAGGAGGGCAACACACAAAAGAGGAATGAACTCGCGCTAGAGCAACGGAAGGTCGCAACAGAAGTCGAACGCAGGCGCGTGGCTGTTGAAAACGCTGCGAAAGAGCGTGATGTCTGGAACGCGCAATGGAAAGAGGCCCTGAGGGGCATCAATCTGTTACCCGAAGCCCCGCTTGAGACCGTTCAAGAGCAAATCGAAGCAATCGATCAGATGCGGGAGACGTCTGCCAAGATCGCGGATTTGAAGCACGAGCGCATTGGAAAGATCGAGCGGGACATCACGGCGTTTACGGAGGATGTCGAAAAGCTCGTAAATGCGATCGCGCCGCGGTTTTCCGGGCAGAATGCAGATGAAGCAATCCTCCAACTCCATGCGCAATTGAATGCGGCGATGCAGACTGTCGTGTCCCGGGACGAAAAAGCTGAGGCGATGCAGGGCCTGCAGAAGAAATTGGAAGAATGCGACAAGTCCAGGACGGACGCCGAGGCTGTAATAGATCGCCTCAAGAGGGCCGCAGCCGTCGATTCGATCGACAGATTGCGAGCGGCTATTCTTCAGTCCGATCTACAACGCGCGCTTAGGGATGAGCGATCGCGCTTGCGGACCACGCTTGAGGCTGATGGCGATGGGCTTGGTGTCGAACAACTCGCCGAGGAATGCCGCAGCGCCGATCTCGATCAAACAACGGCTCGGGAGCAAACGCTGAAGGCAATACTCAACGATGCCAGGGAACGCCAGCTGATCGCAATTCAGAGTCGCAATGATGCTGAGCGTTTGTTCGAAGCCGTCGGCGGCGACGCCGCTGCGGCCAAAGCTGCTGGTGATCGTCAGCTGGCTTTGGCCGAGATGAAGGAGGTGGCGGCGCAGTATGCGCGCGTTCGCTCCGCAACCATCATCCTGAGGTGGGCGATCGAGCGGTTTAGGCGCGAAAAGCAGGCACCATTGCTCAAACGGGCAGGGGAGCTGTTCTCTATTCTGACCGGCGGCTCGTTCCAACGCCTTACGCTCGAATACGACGAAAAAGATGTGCCACATCTGGCGGGCGTGCGTGGGGACGGTGGAGCGGTGCCCGTATCAGGTCTCAGCGAAGGAGCCGCCGATCAGCTCTTTTTCGCGCTGCGCATTGCTGCCGTTGAAGAGTATCTGATGCATGCTGCGCCGGTGCCATTTATCGCAGATGATCTTTTCATCAATTATGACGATGCGCGCGCCTCGGCCGGTTTCAGGGTATTGCAACTGCTTGCGGAGAAAACGCAGGTGCTTTTCTTCACCCATCACCAGCACCTGCTTGATGTGGCTTCTACCGCGTTTGACAGGAGTGTTTCGACGGCAATGCTGGAGCCTCGCCCACATCAAATGAAGAACGTTGCTTAGATGGATTGCAGAATGCAAGTCTCGAGATCATTATCTCTAACTACAAAAGCCGTCCGCGACGCGGAGTTTGCGTCGACATGCTTCTCGGACTTCCTTTGGGGAAAATCAATCCGGGAAGTTCACGGTCCTGCAGGCCCTTCGTCGTCTCGACACCAAGCGTAACCTGATCGGCTAAGGGCTAATTTCAGATTTAGCGAGGATGCAATCCTCGCCGAAATTGATCCATTCACTAAATCTCATAGGGATGACGACGGCTGTCGTGGGTACAGTCCGCGTTGGCCGGGAAGGGACTGTATGGCGGCCAAGAGCGCGCCGGAGATCGCGCAGGAATTCGCGCAGGCGGCGCTCAGCGCCGCACCGGTGATCATTCTGGGCAGCGGCGCCTCGGCTGCGCACGGTGTGCCCGGCATGGGCGCCTTGGCGTTGCAGCTTTCCGCTGTCAAGCCGCCCACGAGCTGGACAGCAGAGGAGAGGAGCGAATGGGATAAGTTCATCGCGCAGCTTGCGGCCGGCGATGATCTCGAAAGCGCCTCCAGGCCGTGCGCCCGACGGAACGCCAGACCCAGTTCATCGCCACCGAGACCCGCGCTTTCTTGCTGCCGCACGATCTTGGCGTTCTCGAGACGCTGCTGGCCGACCGGCGCGCGCTGCCGCTCTCGCGCCTGTACCTCCATCTCTTCGACAGCACGCACAAGACCGTTAATGTCGTCACGCCTAACTATGACCGGCTTGCTGAATATGCCGCGGACGCCGCCGATGTAAGCACGTTCACCGGCTTCAACTACGGTTATCTGCAATCGCGCGCCCGCGATCCCAACACGCGCGTTTTCGTCAATCGGCAGGTGACCCGTACGGTTGCCGTCTGGAAAGTGCATGGCTCTCTCGACTGATTCCAGGATTCCGCCGGCCAGATCATCGGCGTCCGCGGAATGCCCGACGTGCCGGCCGGATACTCGCCGCTGATGATCACGCCGGGCATCGACAAATACCGGCTGACACATGGCGAGCCGTTCCGAACGATCCTAGGCCGCAGCGATGCCGCGCTCGAGAACGCCCGCGCCTATTTCTGCGTTGGTTATGGCTTCAACGACGAGCATCTTCAGACCAAGCTGATCGAGCGTTGCGACCGCGATTCCGTCCCGCTCGTCGTGATTACCAAAGAGCTGACTACGTCCGCCCGGACCTTCCTCGGCGGCGGACGCTGCCGGCGCTATCTCGCGATCGAGGAGGGGACGATGGGCGCGCGCGCCTATATGCACGACGTACCCAACGGGTTCGACGTAGATCAACCGATCTGGCGGCTCGACCGCTTCCTCAATGAGATGACAGGAGTTTCCGCGTGAGCATTCTGAATTTTGCGGACGAAGAAGCGCTGGGCCGCGTCCAATCGGTCGACACGACCACGGTAATCGTCCACGTCGATGATGTCGAGGCGCTGCGGGCGCTGCAGGTGAACCGGCTGGTTGCGCTCCAGAGCAGCCTTGCCGGCCACAAGTTGATTGGCGTGATCCAAAAGATCATCCGTACCGCGCTCGGTGAAGCGAAGATCGCCGATGTCGAGCTAGGCGAGGCCGCGCATCCTGAAGTCAATCTGGTGCGGATTATGTTGATCGGCACGCTGCTCGATCGGGACGGACCGCGCGCCAATGTCTTCCGCCGGACGCTTGAGACCGTCCCGGAGATCGATGCCTGCTGCTTCGCTCTCGAAGGCGAGCGCCTTACGCGATTCATGGGCGTGATTTCGGAGGTGACCGGCGGCGCGCAGCGCCTGTCGCTTGGCGCCTATACGCTCGATCCCAACGCTCAGGCGTTCGTCAATGGCAATCGGTTGTTCCAGCGTCACGCGCTCATCGTGGGCAGCACCGGCTCGGGCAAGTCGTGGACGACCGCCCGCCTGCTCGAGCAAATCGCTGAGCTCGACAGCGCCAATGCCATCGTGTTCGACATGCACGGAGAATATGCGTCCATGGCTGGCGACGGTTTCGTCCATCTTCGTGTCGCGGGCCCAAGCGACATCGAAGCGGGAAGGGGCTGAACGATGGTGTGCTGCATTTGCCCTATTGGCTCATGAGCTACGAGGCGCTTGTCTCGATGTTTGTTGACCGCTCCGATCAGAACGCCCCAAACCAGGCTATGATCATGTCGCGTACGGTCGTCGACGCCAAGACGGGCTTCCTGGAAGCCGGCGGTCATGTCGAGGTGCTCGCCAACTTCACGATCGACAGTCCGGTGCCTTTCAGGATGGAAACCGTGCTCGGCGAGCTCAACCGCCTCAACGCCGAGATGGTACCGGGCGCCAGGACGGAGAAGCAGGGCGATTTCCACGGCAAGCTCAGCCGGCTAATCCAGCGCCTCGAGGGCAAACGCACCGATCGGCGCCTCGGCTTCCTATTCCCTGCGTCCGGCGTGGCGGACAGCTATGATTGGCTCGATCGCGCAGTTGAGCTGCTGCTCGGTGGCAGGGCGGCCAAAGGCGGCCACGGTGGCGTCAAGATCATCGACTTCTCCGAAGTTCCCTCCGACATTTTGCCGCTGATCGTCGGCATGGTCGCGCGCATGGCCTTCCACGTGCAGCAGTGGAGCGCGCAGGGGCTTCGCCATCCGGTGGCCCTGTTCTGTGACGAGGCACATCTTTATATTCCACAGGATCCGACTTCAGGCGCCGCGGAGAATGCGATCGCTACCTTCGAGCGCATCGCCAAGGAGGGGCGGAAATATGGCGTCGGGCTGGTGGTGATCAGCCAACGCCCCGCCGAAGTGAACCGCACGGTCGCCAGCCAGTGCAACAATCTCATCGCGATGCGGCTAACCAACGGTGACGACCAAGCCGTCGTGCGGCGGCTGCTGAGCGGCAATCGCCGTTCTTGAACCGGGCCCGTTTCTTGAGCCGCTGGTTGGCTGCTTTCGGGCAACGCTCCCTGTTGCTGATCGCGCTGCTGCTCCTCTGATAGGCAGCTTCCAGGTTTGGATTGGTCGATCCGGTCTTCCTGCCACCGTTCACGGAGGTCATCGTACGGCTGGCAGCTTGCGCAAACCGGCGATCATTCACTGCTCTTGAGCACAGCCAGCGAATTCACACGGCGCTTCGCGCCATCAGCAATCGATATGGCCATCTTCTCCGGAAATCCTTTTGGAAGCGCGTTCAGCACCTGATCTATGGCTTTTGCGGCTGTATCGCCGAGCTGCTGGATGACAACCTTGACTGTTTTGTCGGGGAGACCGCAGGTTTTCGCAGTCTGCACGAAATGTCGGCCGAGAACCGTGTGGACGACGTAATGCCGGTTGCTGCCGATCGCCATGGCCAGCGTCATTTGGTTTTGACTGATCTGTCCAGCGTCCAAGCTCGGTTGGGTCGAAATGATGTCGTAAAGCGGGGCCAGATGAAAACGTCCGCCCGGCGCCAAATGAATGCTAAAATTCTTCGCGTGGCCATCGGTGGCGGCAAGCAGCCAGAACACGATCTGCGCCTTGAAGAAAATGGCCTGGTCGTCCTCAGGCGTATCGCTGCCTTTGAGCAAATCCGAGACTTTGCGGATGCCGGGTCCGCCATCGGACTCATACTTTCGCGCGGGTGGAACGGACAGCGCCTGGCAGCAGTCTTCCTGCGGCAGCCGCAACAGGCGGCCGTCGCGCGTCCAGATGCGATCGAACCGCTCAACTGCGAGCACGCGGCGTCCGGCGAAATCGATGATGCTTGATTTGGCGACGGGCAAGCCGAGTGCCGCAACCAGCTCAAGGCACAGATGCTCGTTTCAACGCTGCCGGTCAGATCGATTCCGTTCGGCAACTTCCCGATCTGCGGCTTGATAATGTGCGTAGTTGCGTCGTGCCATGAGGCACGTGCCACTTGTCTTTCCAGTAAAGCAGCGCTGTCTTTTCCTGCGCGCCCGCGAGAGAAATGCGGAAGTCCTGGTCGGCGCCGATGCCGAGCGGATTGCTGGCAAGATTGCCGAGAATGGCGGCGACATCCTGATCGCTAGCGGCGCGGCCATCAATGGCGCCGGCGCCCCCGGGTGCGGCACCGTCGGGAAGGAGTTGCAGCGCGCCGATGCAATCGCGGCCGATTGCGGAGAGCAGGCTGTAAGCGTCGGCGCCATCAGCATGCGCGCGTTCGGCGACGCGTCGGCGGATGTCGTCATTATCGGGCAGAAGATTGTCAAAAACGGCGACGACGGGATCGCCGATATAACGATCCTCCCGCAATGGCAGCGACACCGAAACGGGGATGGCATTTTCCCACGTGAGCCACTGCTTGTCATACTGGAAATCGATTGCGCCGCTGCTCTCGCGCCGCAGCTGCCCGACCAGCCGTGCGTTGAGATAGACGTTGAGCGGCGCGCGGGCAGGACGACGCGCCATCAGAACAGATCCTCAATCGCTTCAGCCGTCAATTTGGTCCGCGGCCGGATGACCAACTCGAGGTCGAGCGCGGCCAGCGCATCCATCAAGGTGCGCAGCCGCGTTGCAGGTACACCGGCTTCCAGCTTCGAGACCGTCGCTTGACGCGCATGCATCTTCTCACCGAGGCCAGCCTGGGTGAGCTTCTTCTGCCGCCGGTAGCGCCTGATCCCGGCGCCAACTTGTTGGGGGGTGCGGGCAATCGTATCCATAGGTTGCCATACGCGAATGCGTATATATCGTCAAAATACGCGATCGCGAATATCAGCCGATTATACGCGTCCGCGTATATCTGTGCATAATACGCAATTGCGTATGAAGCCCCGCGATTTCCCACGACCTTATTGAAATTATTAAAAAACCATCACGGGCCCCTGCTCGTATCTGTCAGTCGGGCGTACGTCGCCTTGATCAGGTCGTCCAACGCCGCAGCGGCGTCCTCGTTGAGATTGGGATCTTCGCGCAGGATGGACGAGACTTGGGTCAAGGGGCTGGCCGCGCCGAAAGCGACTTTGAAAAAGACACCCGGGCGGCAATCCGGGCCAGGGCGGAGGTCATGGCGGTGGCCCCGACAAGCCCGTCAGTCCGTTCGTCATCGAAAAACCGGTCACGGTCGAGGACAAGAAGCAGACCGGCCATCAAACAGGCCAGCACGTTCCGATCCAGCTCTACTTCGTGCTGAGCCTCGAGCGCGTCGGCGGCAAGACCGAGCTGATCGAACGGCATGATGCACATCACCGGCATGGTCAGCTGCATCGGCAGCGAGATGATCAGCGAGCCAATCACGTGATTCGGCATGCCGACGCCGCCGATGATCAGCAGCAGCACCGGCGCGCCCGTCGCCGATGATGGGCGAGAGAGCCTCGTCGACCGAATTGGCATCACGGCGTTGGCGACGCCGTCGGCTTCGCAATTGAAACGCGCGCCAGAAGACCTTCCTTGCCTCCCGTAAGCCCGTACTCCTCTGCCGGCTTGCCGTCGAGTTTGGCCGCTTCGGCTACGCCCTTCGCGAGCATGTCGAAAGTGTCGTCCGAAAGACGCAGGGCGCCAACACCAAGCCGTCGTCGCCATCTGGCTCCGCGTTCCCAAGCTTCGATCCACCCAAAGCCTAGGTCGCTACTACGTTTGACGGCATTGAATGCTTGAATGAGCGCGCCAGCCTGGTTGATGTCCTTTTTGGCCTTATCCGCAAAGAACACATTCCGTTTGGTCGCCATGATCAGTTTGTGGACGGCGTAGCGCTCCGGGGCCGGTACAAGGACCGGCACTCCGGCGTCGTGCAAGACCACAGAGCGGATGGGCTCATGGATCAGGTAGTCTAGGAACCGCAACACCTGCGCACCTACAGACGGTCCCAATGAAGGCATCTGCGTCAGTCTGGAGGAGTAGTCCTCGTCGCCACGGTTTGGTGTAAGGAATTCGACCTTGAAGCCGGTGGCATTGGCAAAACCGCTGAACAGCTTGGTTTCATCGGGGGAGAATGAGGGCGCAAATGTCGGATCCACTTTTTTCAGGATCTCTTCGATGTCGGGCATGCTTTCATCGATCGAGATCGAGATGCCGTAGAATTTCGCGATGTCCAGATCCTCGGTCGTCACGAGCTCGTCGGGCAGCTTGACGCCGAGTACGCCGCTGTATGTCTGATAGGCCATCGAACCGACGAGCGTGGCGCGAAGCCGGAAGAGTCCCGCGCGCGCGAGTTCGTTGACGACGAGACCTTCCATGTGGGGAGGGGCAGGGTAGCCGGCCCGCCTCAACTTCGCTGCCAGCTCGCGTCGCGCGCGATAGCCAATCTTGGTGCGCTGGAAAGCTTCCGCGCGTTTGGCAATCTCGGGATCATCGGCCGGACCGACATATTTGAGAGTCGTCTTCGTCGGTCCCTCGCCACCGGAGGGCTCGTAGGCCTTGTAGTAATAGTATTCGCGGTTGGCTCGCTTCTGTTTGAGAAAGGTCCCGTTTTCCGGGAAGTTCTCGTCGAAATCCGCGTCGGTCGCCTTCTGAACCAGGTCGGAGAACATGACTTGGTCGATGTTGGAAAACTGCTTCATAGGTATTTGTTACCATTTTGGCGAAGTGGTAACAATGGTTTTTTGTATCCATCCTGCGAATGGTAGCAAATTTGTATCCATTTTGCCATAATGGTAACAACAATCAATTCAATGACTTGAGGCCGGATTGTTCCGGATCTTAAGACCGAACTCCTCCGATCGGACTTTCGGAGTCTCGACAGCGACTGAGCTGGAAAGTTATATTAGAACATACTAAGAACCGATCTTCCGGTTGTATTTTCAAGACCCACTCTCAATACAATGTTGTCCGGCACATCATGCGTTTAGCGTCGCCATCTCAGCATGAAGTCGGGCCCAGGAGCCGCGTCATTGACCTTGTTCCGCCATTTGCATGACGACGCGTTTCTAGCTTTTTCGCGCGATCACAAGCACCTGTACGCAGCGTGTCTGCTCGATCTACACGAACGCTTCTTTTCAGGCGCCCCGTCGTTCCCGACGCCGCAGCAGGTGGTCCACGCCATCTACGACGTCATGCGCGCCAACCCCGTCCTCTGGAACGAGGGCGATGATTTCGGCAGCCTGCCGGAAATGATTTCCGCGGGACGCCGCCGGATCCGGAAGGCCGACGTCGCGCTCGCTTCCGAGAAGGGCGACAAGGCGCTCGGTCTTGCCCGACAATTGTACGCCCGGCTGCTCGCCTGGGGATGGCTTGAAGAGGAGGAATACGGGCTTCGCGTCACCGTGGACATGGCTATGGGACCGCTGCTCGTGATCCAGCGGTTCGCGAGCCTCAACAAGGATCTCTCGCAGCGGTTCGGCGGCTTGATCGTGCAAATCCGCCTCAACCTGGAGGCCGTCGAAAAACTGAGGCCCGAGATCACCGACCGCAAGCAGCGCGAAGCCGCGCTCGCCGTCCGCGAGGCGCGCAATCAGGCCGACCAGTTCACTAAGAGCCTGCGGGCCATTCTGGCCGACCTGAAGCGCGTCCGACGGACCGTCATGGAGTCGAAAACAGTCGCTACCCGCCTGGAAGCCTTTTTCGAGGAGTTCGTCGACCAGCTCCTGCTGAAGGATTTCGAGTCCATCCTCACTGTCAACCATCCGTACCGCTTCCGCGACGCCATCGTCGATCTCGCGCGGAGGATCTCCTACACCCCGGAAACCATGCAGGTCCTCGCCGAGGAGTACACAGCTTCCAGCATGGCAGCCGACATCGAGGACGGTCGAATGGCCGCGGCCGACGACCTGCTGGCCATCGAAAGCATCTTCGATCAGATTGGGGAGATGTTCGATAGGATCGAGGCCTTCCGCAGGCAGCTCGAAGCCCGCGTCCGCAACACCATTAAGTACGCCGAGCGGGGCGGGCAGGGACTCGTCGGCCGGGCCGGCGACCTGGTGCGGCGCCTGGATGCCCTACTGCGAGACGGCAGACACCACAAGGCGACAATCGAATGGAGCATCGAGCCGCTGCGATCCCCCTGGTCGGAGCACCATCAGGCGACGGCCAGGCAGCCACGCCGTCCCGTCGAAGCAAGGGAGCTCTCCGAGCCGCCGTCGGATCCGTTGTACGAACTGCGGAAGAAGCTCCGCCTCGAGTACATCGCTCGCATCGCGCCCCGTCCCGAGGATGTCAGACGATTCCTCGAGGGCCAGGTGCCGCCCTTCACGACCAGGGAAGCCCGCTTCATGGAAATCGATACCGTGGACGACTTTCTCGCCTTCGATTGCGCCCGCCGATATGCGTTGACGGGCGAGATTCCGGCGCAGGTCGCGGCCGGGTTCGAACTCGAACCGTACCCCGACACGCCACCACACGACAGCGAATGGCTCCGTTGCGCAAACTTCCTGGTCAAGCGATCGGGCGCACTCCGGAAGGCGAGGGCGGCTCATGCTCAGTGAATTCGAAAACGTCGAGCGCTCCTTCGGCGCGGAAAAGGCAGCCGACCTCCGCAAGGCGCTGCACTTCCTGCTACGGCGGCAGTTCGTGTTCGCGGGAGACCCCCGGACCGGGACAGTCTACAACACGATCATGGATGGCCGCTTCCGCGACGTGGTCGACGGCTTCTTCGATAGTTGCGGATACCGCGTCCATCGCGATCCGGAGGCGCAGTGGGCCGGCATCGTCGCCATGGACGAGGACGTGCCGCTGCCCCGGATGAAGCTCGACGAAACCATCGTGATGCTGGTGCTGGCGGCATACTGGCAGCAGGAGGTGAACGTCGGAGCAGTCGAGGACCGGGCCGTCGTAGTGGCCACTTTGAACGACCTGTTCGATCGCTACCGCGAGATGGCCCAACACGGCGGCGGTGGCGCGATCTCGCCCGCCCGCTTCCGGGACATCCTGCGCGAGGCCGCCCAACGCAGTTTGGTGGAGATCGGTGATTTTGACGACGAGCAGCAGGACTGCGAGATCAGGATCCGCCCGATGATCAAGCTGATCAGTGGCGGCGATGCTCTCCAACGGCTTGAGCGCTACGTCCGTAGCGAGGAGGCGCGGTTTCCGCAGCCCGCAGGAGACGAGGCATGATGGAGCTGCGACACCTCACGATGGTGAACTGGCACCTGTTCGACGTCGCCGACATCGACGTGACAGGACACGTCGGGGTGCTGGGCGAGAACCGGTCCGGCAAATCGACGATCCTCGACATGGCGCAGGTCGTCCTCACCGGCGGGAGCCGGCGGTTCTTGCGCCTGAACGCGGTCGCCGGCGATAGCGGAAAATCGCGCAGCGGCTCGAAGCGCAGCGTCGTCGATTATTGCCTTGGGACGCTCGGCGAAGACCAGCGCCGGCGCGACGAGGCGCGCACCTACATCGCGCTCGGTTTCGAAGATACGGAAGGCGCCCGGCCACCGGTCACGATCGGCATGGCGCTCGAGGCGCGCAAATCCGACAGCAGGGAGACTGTGCTGGCACTGTTCGTCGCCCTCGGGACCGTTCTGAGCTCCAAGGACTTCATCGAGCAGCGAGGAAAGTCGCAATTCCCGGCGCAATGGGAGGACGTGCGCGCCCGGATCGTTGCGGCGGTCGGCGAAGGCAACTTCGTCAATCATCGCGACCGGGCGAGCGACTACGTCCGCGAGTACATGCGCCATCTTCTGCCGCATTCGCCCTATGGTGAGCAGAACGCCAGCGCCCTGCAGAAATCAATCGTCAACGCGATGACGCTCGACCACAACCAGACGGCGACGCAGTTCGTGCGGAACTACATCCTCGAGGACAGTCCGATCGGCATCAAGGAGCTGCGCGAGTCGATCCAGACATACCGCAACATCAGCGAGACCATCCGGAAAATGCGCCTCAGGCTCGAAGCCCTGAGGGCGCTTCGGGGCGTCCTCGCCGCGCTTGAAGAGGCGCTCGAGACCAAGTTCAGGGAAGAGTGGATCGCAAAACGCGCGACTTGGCTCGCGGCGCGCGCGACAAACCTGGACTTCAAGACCAAGCGGCGTACCGAGATGGCGCGCCGGGACGCCGCAGCAAAAGAACTCGAATTCATCGACGACGACGTCAAGGCCATCGATAACGAGATCGAACGCCTCATGGCCGCGATCGCCGAGCACGATGCCAAGACCGGCAGAAAGTCCCTGCAGCAGACCGCCGATGTGGCCGGGCAGGCGGCGCACCGCGCCTCGGCGGACTTCAAGGCTCGCATGGAGAACATCCGTCGCCTGGAGCCGCTAAGGGCGATGTGCGCGGACGGTTTCGAGGACTTCGTTCCTGCGCTTGAGCGTCTTGTGACGGCCACCGCCGGGGCGGACATCGAGGGCGTCTCCGACGAGGTCACCGCGGCCGAGAAGTCCTTCGCGGCAAGCGGCGCCAAATGGCTGCCGAAGATCGACGAAGCGCGTCAAACGATCATCGCGGAGCTTTCCGGGCTCCGAGGCCGCCGCGACGAGGTGCTCGAACGGATCCGACAGCACGCCGCCGGAGGGGCGCGCGCCTATCTCGGCGACGACACTGAACTTCTTTGCCGCAGGCTGCGGCAGAGGGGAATGGTGCCGCGCGTGCTCTGCGACATCATCGACGTCGCCGAACCCGAGTGGATAGGAGCCGCCGAGGCGCTCCTCGGCCGCGACCGGGAAGCCGTGTTCGTGGACAGAGCGGATATCAGCGCCGCCACGTCAATCTTCAAGGAAGGTCGCCGCGAGTTTCGCCATGCATCGCTAGTGAGCCTAAACAAGCTCGAGCAGTTCAGGGCCAAGCCGGAGCGCGGCACTTTTCCCTCCATCTTCCGGAGCCAGGATCCGGACGCGATGGCCTTCATCATGCGCCGCTACGGCAATGTCCGTCTCGCGGACACGCTCGACCAGTTCAACAGGCCCGGCCGGGCTATCATGAAGGACGGCCTCTACGACGACGGACTCGTCCGGAGCCATCGCTGGATCGAATCCTCGCAGCATAAGATCGGAAACGCGGCCCAGGCGAACGCCCTGCGCTCCCTGCAGGATCAGGCCGAGGAACTGGGTCGGATTCTGACCGACAAGGGAAAGGAGGCCCATGCCGCGGAGCAGGCTTTTGCCGCTCTGAAGAACATCTGCGAGGAACGTAATGACCTCGCGGCTTGCGCGGCCGCTTTCGCGGCCGCACAGACTGAGATCGCTGAAGCTCAGGCCAGGCTCGATGCTCTCGACGGCGCGGGGGACGGCGGGCTTCGCGACAAAAAGAGGGCGCAGCAGAAGCTGAAGGAGAAGAGGCTGGAGGAGAGAAAGACGCAGCAGAAGGCGTTTGGCGAGCACGACGGCGAGGTCAGGTCGGCGGAGAGGAGGCTCGGAGAGGGCGAGAACGTGCCCGGCTCCGAACTCAACCTCAGGGTCGCGCGGTCGATATACCGCAAGTTCTTCTCACTCTACTCCACCGCGAAAGGCAGGGCCGTCTACCGCGACCGCCTCGATGCCGCAGCCCAGAAGGGCTTCGCGGAGAAACACCGCGCCATCGCCGAGAAGGCCTTGAAGGATGCGAACGCGTCCGACAACGAGCGCGCCCGGATCGAGCGACGGGTCCGCGAGCTTCTTTACGATTACTTTGACCAGTTCGGGATGAGTTCGCAGGTCGGCGGGGAAAGCGAGCCGCTGCGGGAGGTGAAGCCGTGGATGGAACAGCTCATCTCGGATATCGAATCCAATGAGCTGCGCCAGTACGAACGGCAGGCGCGGGAAGCGGCGGAGAAGGCGTCCACCCTGCTGCGCGGCGAGTTCATCAACGCGCTCACGGCCCGGATCGGAAAGATGGAGCGGGAGCTGCAATCGTTGAACCGTAGCCTCTACGCACATCCCTTCCATAACGAGCGATACTCATTCCACCGCACCCAGATGGTGGAATTCCAGCCCATCCTGAAGATCATCGAGATCGCCAAAACCTCTCCGGAGGCGCTCGATATGCTGTTCCGGGGTGACGTGCCCGATGACTTCCCGCACAAGGATACGATCGTCGCACTCGAGGCGCTGCTCGAGGACCCCGACAAGGATTTCACCCAGTTCGAGGACTACCGCAACTTCTACACGTTCGAGATCCACATGGAGGATGTCGCCACCGGCCGCTCCACCCGCTGGGAGCAGCGGCGCGGCACCGGGTCTGGCGCCGAACAGCAGGTGCCTATCTACGTTGCCATCGGCGCTTCGCTGGCCGCCGTCTACGGCAGCGCGGAGCGTCGTGCCGGCAAGCCCGCCGGTTTCGCGCTCGCCATGTTCGATGAGGCCTTCTCCAAGATGGACGGCAAGAACCAGCGGCAGATGATGAGCTTTTACAAAAACCTCGGCCTGCAGTTCGTGATCGCGGCGCCGTTCGAGAAGCGCGTCGCCGTGCTCGAGCACATGGACACCATCGTGGAGGTGGACCGCATCGGTGAGCAGTCCAGGGCTACCGTGGTGGAACTGAAAGAGAAGGCCAAGCGCGAACTGATGGCTATCGATCCCGACCTGATGTCCGAAGATGAGCTCGCCACCCGTCTGGCCGCCGAGTAGCCATGGCTCGGCGTTTCACGGATGCGATCGGCCTGCTGAACGACCTGCTCAACCGCTTCGAGGCCGGGGCCGCAAGCCCGATCGCCCACCCGGACTACCCCGCCTTCCCATCAGTCGTCGCGGCGGACGCCTTCCTGAAACACATCAGGGAAGCCGAAAGTGCCGGCGCAGTCTCCCTTGGTTGGGGGCGCGGCCCCATGCGCGACCAAGTGGCACATGTGCGGCTGTCCTCGGCGGAGATCTTATACCGATATCTCGGCCGCACCCCGGCCTCACGCATCGCGGAGCATGCCGCCGTCCGGCTTGTAGCCGGAGTGGCGCTGCACGAGTCCCTGAAGAACAGCGGCTCTCAAATCGCAGAGGTGTGGGCGCGGGGTAAGACGTGGCACGGATTCGGCTCGTCCGACGTCGACACGCTGCGCCACGCATTCGTTCTCGCCCAGGCGATCCTCGATAACAAGCATCTGGACGTCGACTACAAAACTTTCTCGCGACGTACGGTGGGGCACAGCAAGATACTCGAGCGCATCGAGGGGGCCCTGGTCCGGCTTTTGAGCGGCATAATGGACTTTCCGCCTGGCGCCCGCCCCCGCGAGGCACTGCGAGCGATCGGGCTGGAGCGCTTCGCGCCGCCCCTGCTGATCGCGGGCAAGATCGACCTCGACGGAGCCGATCTTTCCAGGATATCTCCGCATTATCTCGGAATCACTCCCAAGGAGGCTGATCGCGTCCGGTTCCGGGAGCCGCCGGCCTACGTTCTAACGATCGAAAACTTCGCAAGCTTCAACCGGCACATCGCCGAGGCGGACCCCGGCCGATTAGGAACAACCGTGTATGTCGGCGGGTACCCCTCGCTTGCCACCCAGCAGGCGCTGCGGACAATCGCAGGATTGGTATCCGAACAGACGCCGATCTTTCATTGGTCGGACATCGATCCGGACGGCACCTGGATCTTCCACACCATCGAGCGCGCCGTCGATCGACCGATCCGTCCCCACCTCATGAGCGTCGAAGTTGCCGAGCGTTTGGGACAAGTGCCGTTCAAAAAATCAGCACCCGCTCGATGTCCACCGGACTCCGGTATCGCAGCTCTGGCAGCGTACCTGGCCAAAGATGGAGCCAAGACGCTCGAGCAGGAAGAACTCGATCCAGTCCTGCCAGGGTCTCATTAGAAAATGCGCGCGGACGCTCGTGGTTGCGGCTTTGGCTGTCTCGCTCAAGACGTCGTTTGTTTCAAGCGCGACAACAACACCGCCTGCAACTACGTGCTGAAGGAAAACCGACATCGTTTCGTCATAGAAGCGCTCAACCGGCATTGGCATGCCGGTTGCTTGAAGATGTGACGAAACCACCTGTGACTATGATGCTCGTGCAGCATCCCGGTCGAAGTATTCAGATGAAACTTGCCCGCTTGATCGATGGCAGAGGTCCCCTGATGCGCTTTCCAAACCGTGCGCCTGCCTCGCGAACTCTGCGATCTCCAGGTCGCGCTCCGGTTTGCCGGGCAGAAGCCGATTGTCTTGTAAGGGGCTCGCAACGAATGGTGGTTCTCAACAAGAACGCCAGCGTAAAGGCGTCCTCTGGACGATCGTTTGGCATCGCTTTAGCCCATGGCTCAGGGTGGGGCATCTGCGACATGCAGAGCCTGCATTCTTGAAGCTAGGTGCCGGCCTTGCATCGGTTCTTGCAGATGGTCAATGAGCTAATGCAGAACGATTGGGATCTTGAGAAAATACTCAGGCAACAGGACGAACTCAAGGTCAAGCTGCTTCGCGCCCAATCGGTTGTCGCCGAATGTAAGGCAGGATTGGCGGATCTGGAGCGGAGGCTTGAGCGTCGAGCGGTCTCATCGTCGATCGATGAACGCCAGCGCAACTCTGCGGCAAACAATTCAATAGGTAACGCACGACCGCCCAAATCGCGAAGCGTCGATGATCCTGTTAACCTGGATGCTGCCGTGGCATTTTCGTCTCGACTATGGGACCGCTGAAAGCTGCCGCCGCGCACGGTAACGCAACAGGTTTTGTCACGGACCTCGCGAAGATCTGCCGCAAGGCCGGGATCAGCCAGCGACCTAGTTCAACTGGAAGAAGAAATATGACGGTCTGCTGCCGACGGAGATCCGCCGGCTGAAGCAGCTCGAGGAGGAGAACGGCAAGCTGAAGAAGCTGGTCGCCGATCTCAGCCTCGACATGAAGATGCTGCAGGACGTGATCCGCCGAAAGCTATCAAGCCTGGCGGGAAGCGCAAGCTGGTCGACGAGGTCTGTGGCGAGTGGCAGGTCTCGATCCGCAAGGCCTGCGAAGCTCTCGAGTTCGATCGATCGACCTACCACTACGAATCCCGTGCCCCGGCCAGGCTGCCCTCGAACAGAAGATCAAGGAGATCTGCCATGTTCGTATTCGCTACGGTTATCGTCGTGTTCACGTCCTGCTGCGTCGTGAAGGCTGGCGCCATAGCCAGAACAAGACGCGGCGCATCTATCGCGAATTGGGCCTGCAATTACGCAACAAAACGCCGAAGCGCCGGGTCAAGGCCAAGCTGCGCGATGATCGCAGGCCGGCGACGCGATCGAACGAGACCTGGGCGATGGACTTCGTCCATGACCAGTTGGCGACCGGACACAAGCTGCGCATGCTCACGATTGTCGATACCTTCTTCCGTGCACCACAAAATTATGGAGATTGCGGTGGTTAGGCTTTGCGTGGCCGGATTCCCGATCTTTGACCGCAAGTCCCGACGAAAGGCTCCGGTTGATCGAGGCATTGACCTCTGTCTTGCTGATTCCAGGCTGCGTACTGAGTAAGGGTCGTCGTGATACGCAGTCTCCCCAGGATGCGCATCGCCCTCATTTTTGGCCTGCTCAAGGCTCACGAGCTTCAGCAATACAACAAGGTCTTGACTTTTCATACAAATTCGCTTCCGTCCTTTGTCCTAGGACTAAGGACAAGAGGCCATATGGCGAGCCTTTCAAGGATAGAACGTGCTGCTTTGTGGCCGACGAGGGGAGGTCTGCCGCCCCTCCTGGTAGCATCTTCGATTTGCAGTCACTTCAGATTGTTGCTGCCTCAGGTCTGCCCTTGCCGGTCAGCCGAATTCGTACGCCCAACCGGTCCGCCAGCGTTTCTAACGAATCCATAACTGCTCCCTTGAGCGAGGCGGTGGGGCCCGTGTGGATTTCTAGAAAGATGCGGAGGCCTCGGACGCCGAACGCCTCCGGATCGAGCGAGGGGTCCGCGAACTCCTTTACGATTACTTCGACCAGTTCGGGATCTCGGCAAGCCAGTGCGCGCGACTGGTCACGGATCGGCCCGATGTGCTGATGCACAACGTTATCAGCGCACTGGAGAAAAACGTAAGCAGCGCGGCATTCTTCGTCTCCGCGAATTTAAGGAAGTCGATATTTGGCTGAGTTGCGTTGAGGGAGTCTTCTCAAATGCATCCTCTTGATCGTCTTTCATGGTCAACTATCAGGTCTTTAAATCTATAAGCGAGTAGCTCGTACTCCGGCCACCGGCAGCGTCCTTTTTGAGGATGCCGTGACCGACGAGTTCGTCGATGTCCCTCGCGGCGGTAGCCTGGGAGACTTTCGTGAGTTTTGCCCATTTCGACGACGTAAGTTTTCCTTCGAATCCGTCGAAGAGGCGATTGAGCACCAGTCGCTGACGCTCGAGGCCAAGCGCGTGCACCGGGCCGTGGCGACGGCGCAACTGATCATCGACGTTTTGGCGCAAACTGGTGAAGACGCCGACCATCCCGCCGCCAAAGTGCGGGTCGGCATCGATACGGGCAAGGCCTTAGCGGTGAACCACGGTCGTCGTGGCCATCGCGAACCGCTATTCTTGGGCGACCAGCAAATTACGCCGCAAAGCGCGCTGGCGGTGGTAGTGCAACGGGCATCTATCTGGCCAATAAGGCGCGAAAAGCCATTGGGCTTTCGGAGACCAGCAGCATCGACACTTCTCGATCATCTCAACGCTGGTTCGTCAGTCTGGCCAGCATATAGATGTCGGCACCTTCCATCAGGCGGAAGCAGATGTAGGTGTGCCGCAGGCTGTAGAGCGTGCGGGGCCGTCCCTCCCGATCAAACTTGAGACCTTCTTCCTGCAGGATGCGGGTGAACATCTCGTGATGGTACTTCGGGAAAATAAGATCGGTTGGCTGCGGCTTGTTGCGCTTTTTCAAGCGCTCAAAGACTGGCACCGTGTTCTGCGTGCTCTTGCAAGGACCATAGCCGCGCTTTCCGCGCACTTCGATTTCAGGGATGGTCTCCTGCGTGCCTTCATCAAAGGCTACCGTTACGTCGCGGTACTGGAGGCGCCTGGCCTCGTCCGGCCGCAGCCCGGTATCGCTCGTGAAGAGAATGAGGTCGTGCAACTGCTCGCCCCACCACTTCCACCTGCTGCTCTTGGGCTTCCGGGCCCTCCACCCGGTCGCCTGATAGAGCCGGCGATATTCATCTCGCGAGAACCAGGCCCGATGGGAGATTTTTCCGTTCTTGCGATTCTGAAAGATCAGGAAGTGCCATGAGCCATTGATGGCGTAGGGCCGTTTTCAGGATCTGCCGAAGGCATACGATCTCCTGATGCATTGTCGCGCGGGTAGGTGGCTTTCCCCGCTGCTCTTTGGCCTGCTCGATGCGGCTTATGCGATACTCGAAGGGATGAGGTACTTGCGCGCTCGACGCTCGTGGCCTTTGACATAGATGGCGTTGCGCTGACCTTCCGTTAGCACAGGAAACTCTTCCGGAAACTTCTCAGCAGCCGCCAGGAAGGTTTTCTCCTTCTTCCGAGCGGTGACCTTTTCCAGGTCACCGCTTCCTCACCATCTCGCGCAACTTGAGATACCACTGGTCGGCGACTTCCTCGGCCTGCCGGAGGTCGTCCTTCTCCGTGGCGGAGCGGTACTGCTTTCCTTCGATCGTTGCGGAGCAATGGTGCCGGCCGCGCTTCCCGCGGCGGTACAGGTGGACTTTGCCACCAAGGATGATGTGGTTTGTTTGCTTCTCTGTCCTTTGCAGCGCGACTTCGTCCATGACGCTTGTCTTTCGTTGGTTGAGCCTCCTCCGAATTGATGGACACCTGTAGGAGGCTCGAGGAGCCACGAGATGTCGGATGGAAAGACGTCAACGTCGGTCGTCTACGGACGACTACAAGCGGCAAGCGGTTGATCTCGTCGCGTCGAGCGGGCGCGTTCAATGACCACGATGGTCCGCTATGGCCGTGGGGCTAGGCACGAGACGTGCCTGGCGGTACTGACCGCGAAAGCCGACCATACCTCATCGGCATCGCATGGATGATGACGAGAACTGGCTGACTATGTCCCGCACGCGATCACAATGCGGTGATCGCGCCGGTCGCGACCAGCAGGAACACGGCATTGGCGAGCGCCGCCAGGATGGTGGAGGCGCGCAGGCCGTAGGTGAAGCGGCCGCTCGGCGCGCGCTTGGCCGCAATCGATGCGCCCCAGGCCACGACGAGGCCGAGCACGTCGGACAGATGATGGCCGGCGTCCGCGAGCAGGGCGGTGGAGTTGCCGATATAGCCATAGACCGCCTCGGCCACGACCAGCGCGGTGTTGAGGTAATGCCGATCGCGAAGGCCTTGCCGAAATTGGCGGGCGCATGGACATGCGCGTGACCATGGCCGTGGCTGTGGTCGTGACCATGGCCGTGATCATGCGAATGGCCAGTATGGTCGTGATGATGATGGCAGTGATGGTCGTGGCTGCCCAAATCTAGCGCTCCCCGGACGCCGCCAAATCAGGCGCCATTCTAGGCGTTTCGTGCGCCCCGTCACGCCGGAACAGCACGTACAGCGCCGGCAGCACCAGCAGCGTCAGCACGGTCGAGGAGATGATGCCGCCGATCACCACGGTTGCGAGCGGCCGCTGCACCTCGCCGCCGGCGCCGGTCGCGAGCGCCATCGGCACGAAGCCGAGCGAGGCGACGAGGGCCGTCATCAGCACCGGCCGAAGGCGCGTCAGCGCGCCCTCGCGCACGGCTTCGGCAATGGGTCGTCCCTCGCTACGCAGCCGCTCGATGAAGGCGATGATGACGAGGCCGTTGAGCACGGCGACGCCCGACAGCGCGATGAAGCCGACCCCGGCGCTGATCGACAACGGAATGCCGCGCAGCAGCAGCGCCGCGACGCCGCCGGTCAAGGCCAGCGGCAGGCCGGAGAACACCAACGCCGCATCCGCGGCCGATCCCATGCCCATGAACAGCAGCAAGAACACCAGCAGCAGCGCCACCGGCACCGCGATGGTGAGCCGCTTGGTCGCGGTCACCAACTGCTCGAACTGGCCGCCCCAGCCGATCCAGTAGCCTGGCGGCAGCTTGACCTGCTCGGCGACCGCGGCTTGCGTCTCGGCGACGAAGGAGCGCAAATCGCGCCCGCGAACGTTGGCCATCACCACGACGCGGCGCTTGCCGTTCTCGCGGCTGATCTGATTGGGCCCCGGCGCGATCTCGATCGCCGCGACGGACGAGAGCGGCACGTAACGGGGCGTCGTCCCCGATGTCCCCGGCCAGGCGGTTTTCGTCACCGCCGCGATGTCCTCGCCCGGAGGCAGCGGGATCGGCAGCGACTTGATCGTGTCGGGGTTGGCACGCAGGCTTTCCGGCAGCCGCACCACGATGTCGAAGCGCCTGTCGCCCTCGAACAGCTTGCCGACCGGCTTGCCGCCGATCGCGATCTCGACGAGGTTCTGCACCTCGCTGAGGCTGAGGCCATAGCGCGACAGCGCCTGGCGGTCGAGCTTGACAGTGAGGATCGGCAGGCCCGCGATCTGCTCGGTCTTGACGTCGGCGGCGCCCTCGATGCCGCGCACGACGCCGTTGACCTGCTGGGCGATGCCCGCGAGCACGTCGAGATCGTCGCCGAAGATCTTGACGCCGACATCGCTGCGAATGCCGGCGATGAGCTCGTTGAAGCGCATCTGGATCGGCTGGGTCATGCCGTAGGCGGTGCCGGGCAGGGTGTTGGCGGCGCGTTCGATCTCCTCGATCACTTCGTTCTTCGGCTTGGCAGGATCGGGCCATTCCTCGCGCGGCTTCAGCATGACATAGGTGTCGGCGACGTTCGGCGGCATCGGATCGTTGGCGATCTCGGCGGTGCCGATCTTGGAGAAGATGGTCGCGACCTCCGGTACCTGCCTGACCGCCTTCTCGAGCCGCAGCTGCATGTCGACGCTCTGGGTCAGGCTGGTGCCGGGAATCCGGATGGTCTCGATGGTGATGTCGCCTTCGTCGAGACTCGGGATGAACTCGCCGCCCATGCCCGCTGCTGCGAAGATGCTGCCGGCGACGATCAGCACGGCACCGAACGCGACGCTGCCGCGATAGCGGATGGCGTGGTCGAGCAGGGGCAGATAGAGCCGCTTGGCGGCCCGCATGAAGACGTTCTCCGTCTCCGAGACCTTGCCGGTGACGAAGATCGACACCGCAGCCGGCACGAAAGTGACCGATAGCAGCGCCGCCCCGGCGAGCGCCATCAGCACCGTCAGCGCCATCGGCGTGAACATCTTGCCTTCGGTCCCGATCAAGGTGAGGACCGGAAGATAGACCACGGCGATGATCAGCGTGCCGAACAGGCTCGGCTTGATCACCTCGCTGGCACCAGTGCGGATGGTCTGCAGGCGTTCATCCAGCGTCAGCAGCCGGCCGCGCCGGTGCTGCTCGGCGGCGAGCAGCCGCAGGCAGTTCTCGACGATGATGACGGCGCCATCCACGATGATGCCGAAATCGATTGCGCCCAGGCTCATCAGATTGGCGCTGACCTTGCTCTCGACCATGCCCGTGATCGTGAACAGCATCGACAGCGGAATGACGCAGGCGGTGATCAGCGCGGCGCGGATATTGCCGAGGATCAGGAACAGCACCGCGATCACCAGCGCCGCACCCTCAATGAGGTTCTTCTCGACGGTCTGGATGGTGGCTTCCACCAGATGCGTGCGGTCATAAACCGCGCGCGCGATGACGCCGTCGGGGAGCGATTTTGCGATCTCCGCGAGCCTGGCCTTGACGCGCTGGGCTACGGTACGGCTGTTCTCGCCGATCAGCAGCATGGCGGTGCCGAGCACGGTTTCGTTGCCGTTCGTGGTCGCGGCGCCGGAACGAAGGTCCTGGCCTTCCTGGACGTCGGCGACGTCGCGGATGCGCACCGGCACGCCGCCGCGCGAGCCGATCACGATGTCCCTGATGTCCTCGACATTGACGACCTGGCCGGGCGCGCGGACCAGATATTGTTCGCCGTTGCGCTCGATATAGCCGGCGCCGACATTGGCGTTGTTGGCGGCCAGCGCCGTCATGATGTCGCGAAAGCCGAGCTTGTAGGCCATCAGCCGGCCGGGGATCGGCAGCACGTGGAACTGTCGCTCATAGCCGCCGATCGAGTTGACCTCGACCACGCCGGGAATGGTGCGCAGCTGCGGCTTGATGATCCAGTCCTGGATGGTGCGCAGCTCCGTCGGCGTGAACTCGGCGCCCGCAGGTGACTTCGCACCTAGCTTGGCCTCGACCGAGTAGACGTAGATCTCGCCGAGCCCGGTCGAGATCGGCCCCATTGCGACCTCGGTGCCTGCAGGAAGCTGGTCCTTCGCCTGCTGGATGCGCTCGTTCACGAGCTGACGCGCAAAATAGATGTCGGTGCCGTCTTGGAACACGACGGTGACCTGGCTCAGCCCGTAACGCGAGATCGAGCGGGTGTAGTCGAGCCTGGGCAAGCCGCCCATCGTTGTCTCGAGCGGGAAGGTGATGCGCTGCTCGGCCTCGAGCGGCGACAGGCCCGGCGCGCGCGTGTTGATCTGGACCTGGACGTTGGTGACGTCGGGCACGGCGTCGATCGGCAGGCGCGTGAAATTCCAGGCCCCGAGGGCGCCGGCCGCGAGCGCAAGCAGGACCACGAGCCATCGCTGACGAACAGAGAAGGCGAGCAGGGCGTCAATCATGATCGGCGTCTCCCTTGCCCATCTCCGCCTTGACCACAAAGCTGTTCTCGGCGACGTAGCGCTCGCCAGTCGAAAGGCCGGCGCGGATCTCGACGAATCTCGGGTCGGAATCGCCAAGCTCGACGGGGCGCGCCTCGATCTTGTCGCCATCCTCGCGGACGAACATGATGGTCTTGTTCTCCAGCGTTTGAATCGCGCTGCGGCGCACGGCGACCGCAACATTGCGCGCCGCGAGGATCAGCCGGGCGGTGACGAACAGGCCGGGGCGCAAGCGTCCGTCCGGATTTGGCAACACCACGCGCGCCAGCGCGGTCTGGGTCTCGCTCGAGCCGATCGGCGCCATGTAGGAGATCGTGCCCTTGATCTCGCCACGGCCGTCGTCGGGGTCGATCAGGACCTCGTCATTGAGACGGACGCGCTTCAGGTCCTGCCGGTAGATCGACAGATCGACCCAGATGGTGGAGAGGTCGGCGACGACGAAGGCCGGCTTCTGCTCGGAGGCGTATTCGCCGAGCGAGATCTGCCGTTCGATGATGGTGCCGGCGATCGGCGCTTTCAGCTCGTAGACCGTGAGGCTCTGGTTGCTCTCGATCGCGGCCAGCAGATCGTCCTTGGCGACCTTGTCGCCGATCCGCTTCTGGATCGATTTTGCAATGCCGGGAAAGCGCGGCGTGACCTGAACGACCACCTCCTGGTTGGCCCGCAGGATGCCGTTAAAGGAGAGCGTGTCCGCCAGCGTCGCGCTCGCGGCCTCCGCCAGGGTCACGCCGGCGGCCGCCAGCTTGACGTCGGAGATGCGGATGCGGTCGGCGCCGTGCTCGTCCTGCTCGACATGGTCGTTCGGCCTCTTCGGTTCGGAATGCGCGGCGTGTTCCGTCGAGGCAACCTTGGCCGGCACGAGCACGGAATACCCGTAGGCACCGAGCGCGGCCGCAACGATGGCGACGAGGATGGTGGAGGATGTCTTCATCGCGCGCTCTCCCGGGCCAGCGCAAAGGGATTGCCGACGAGGCCTTCGATGGTCGCAACGCCGGCATGGAAATTCTGCAGGGCCTCCTGCTCGCGCAGCCGCGCCTGGGTGACGCTTGCTTGAGCATCGAGCACTTCGAGCAGGGTGAAGCGGCCCTGGCCGTAGCCTTGCGAGATCGCCTCGGAGGCTTCGACGGCCTTGGGGATCGCGGTCTCGCGCAGCACGGCGAGCTCGCGCAGCGAGCCCTGCAGCGAGTCGTAGGCACGGCCGGCGATCACGATCAGCGTGTTGCGGTTGGCCTCGCGCTCGGCTTTGGTCTTGGCGAGGCTCTCCTGCGCCGAGAGGATATTGCCCTGGTTCTGGTCGAACACAGGGATCGGCACGGAGACGGAGAGGCGCACCGCGTCGTCATTGCTCTCGTTGAAGTGACGCCAGCCGGCGGCGATCCGCGCGTCCGGATAGGGTTTGAGCCGCGCGATCAGCAGCTCGGCATTGCGCTGGGCATAGACGGCAGTCCAGCGCACCAGTTGCGGATTGGCGTCGATGGCGGTCACCACCGACTGGAACGTCGGCGGACGTCCGGTGGTGTCGAGCCGGCCGGAGACCTCGCCGAATTTCGCCGAGGGATCGCCCATCAGCACCGCAAGCTCGCGCCGGGCGCTCGCCAGCGTCGCCTTGAGGCGCTCGCGGTCGGCCTTCACCAGCGCGGAGGCGACCTCGGCGCGGCCGGTCTCGGCCGGCGAGGAGGCGCCGGCCTCGACGCGGCGGCGCAGCAGCGGCGTCAACTGGTCGATGGCGGTAATCTGCTCGTCGAGGATCTGGATCCGCCGCTGCGCGCCGAGCACGCTGAGGAAGGCGATCGCGGTCTCCGACAGCACCTCCAGCCTGACCGCCCTGCGCTGGATCGCGGCGAGCTCGATGCCGGCCTGTCCGGCGGCGATCCTGGCGTCGCGCTTGCCGAACAGCTCGAAGGCCTGGCTGATCTGGAGCGTGGTCTCGGCCGATCTGGTGCCGCGATAGATTCCGGAGCCGAACGAATTGTCCTGCTCATACAACAGTTCCGGATTGAGCAGCGCGCTGGCCTGGATGCGCTGGCCGGTGGCGATGCCGACGTCGCGCTCCGCCGCCGTCAGGCGCGGGCTCGCGGCCAGCGCGCGCGAAAGCGACGCGCGCATGGTCAGCGTCTGGGCGTGTGACGTCAGTGCCAAAGGCGGGCTGATGAGAATAGCCAGCGCGCATGCGATGCGCGCAGCCGTTCGTCTGCGAAACATGAAAAAGACCCGTGAAGAAGAACCGATGGGCGCGCGCAGCGCCCGGCTGATCCGTTCAGGTCAGGTGTTTTGGAGGCGGGGAGTCGGTATCGGGCGCGATTCCGGCAAGCGCCGGCTGTCGCTGCTCGACCGGCGGGGCCATCACGTCGGTCGCGGCGTCCGATTGCATGGGCTGTATGACGGCGACCGAGAAGCAGCCGTGGCAGTGATGACCGGCGAGCGCCTTGTGGTCGCCATGGCGGGCCGCGCCGTAGTCGAGGATCGAGGCGATCTCCGAGCCGCCGGATGGGCTGGTCACATCGATGTCATGGGCGCCATGGAGCGCGCCCGAGAGCAGATACAGGACCGCGACGACCACAGCCACGAGCCCGCGCCAGTTGCGCGTCAAGCTCAGTCTGAAGTGCCAGCGGTTCGGGACCACGAATTTCACTCTCGCTATCAGTCCCGCTGGCCTAGCACGGCAGCGGGAACAGTGTCGACTCGCAATAGTGTTACGTGTGGGGAACTCAACGTCGCAGCATGTGGAGTTACGAGCTCATTCGGCGGCTTCCCGCATTTGCTCGGATGCGACGACTCCGCCACTCGAGCGCAGTCCAAATCCCTTCACCAGCCCGAAGATCGCAGGGATCACGATCAGCGTCAGCAGTGTCGACGAAATCATGCCGCCGATCATGGGTACGGCTATGCGCTGCATGATCTCCGATCCCGTTCCGCTGCTCCACATGATCGGCAACAGGCCGGCCATGATCGCAACCACGGTCATCATCTTCGGGCGGACGCGCTCGACGGCGCCTTCCATGATGGCGTCCGGAACAGGGAGGGTAACGGCAGTCATTCAAATTAGTGAGATGCCAGGAAGAGGGTATCCGGTGCGAATGCGATCCCTGCCGGCCGTAGCTTCGTCAGCTTCTCGAAAGCTTTCCCGCATACTCACTGACCCACTGCTCCCTGGACGAGAGGCTGGCGTGGAGTCACGCGCATTGTAGATGCAAAAATGCCGAAATCGGGGACCGGTTGGGAGCTCAATCAGTGTGAGCGAGCTGACGTTACGAAGCTGTTGGATTTTCGGACTATCGCAGAACGCTTCGTCTTTTTCGCGCACAGGCAAGGTGCTACTGCGCGATCGCAAGGTCCAGGCGTCTGCTGCGTCTCATAAATGTCATCTTGCGCAGGCCAGTGACGCGCGCGGCGGCTCGATCGAGCCAGCGCTCAATACCAGACAAGGCACGCGGCAAGGATGCGCGTGACAAAGCACGAGCAGGTCAATGACAAAGCGTTTTCGCAGCTGGGCCCTATTATCCATACTCGCCTCCATGGTTGTTTGCCCCGCCGCAAAAGCGCAAGACCGCCGGACTATCGCCGAGCCTGTTGCACCTCAGACAGTCTGCGATCGCCCTGTGCCTTCCGGCAAGAACGATACAGTTAGCCTACAGGACGCCATTCAACATTGTCCCGATGGCGCTGCAGTTTATCTCGGGCGCGGCGAGTTTCACTCAGGTCCACTCGAGATGAAATCGGGCGTGACCTTATGGGTCGGACGCGGTGCGACACTGATCGCCATCCCCGAACCTGCTGCTTACGACAAGGGCCTCGGACAATGTGGTCGCATTGCAGAAAAGGGCGACGGTTGCCGGCCATTCATCAGCTTTTCTAAAACGCGCGGCGGCGGCATCTACGGAGAGGGCATCATCGATGGTCAGGGCGGCGCAATGATCGGCGGCGGCGCGGAAAGCTGGTGGCAGCTAGCCCGCCGCGCCCAAGCCCAGGGCGGCAATCAGAACGCCCCACGCTTGATCCAGGTCGATCATGCGCAGGACATCACGTTCTCTGGTGTCATCTTGCGCAACGCTGCCAATTTTCATGTCGCGATGAACCGGGTTGAAGGTGCCACGTTTTGGGGCCTCACGATCGATTCGCCGGCGGATGCCCGCAACACCGATGGCATCGATCTTGGCGCCAGTCAGGATGTGACCATCACCCACAGCGTGATCCGTACCGGTGACGACAACGTCGCAATCAAGGCCGGCGACAATGGCTCAAGCAGCCATATCTCGATCATTGATAATTATTTCGGCTGGGGACATGGCATGTCGATCGGCAGCGAGGTGAATTCCGGGGCCAGAGACATATTGGTGCGTAATCTGACGCTGGATGGTACAACGTCGGGCCTGCGCATCAAGAGCGATGTTGGTCGAGGCGGCCTGGTCGAGAACGTGACTTATGAGTACGTGTGCCTGAGGGGCAACCGGTGGCCGCTGGCTTTCGATACAAAATATGATCCGCGCGCTCAAGGCACGAGGATTCCGGTCTATCGGCAAATCGTTCTCCGTCATGTGCATGGCGACACTGGTGTGCTGCTGATGCGCGGCGTGGACGAGCGGCATGCCCTGGACGTGACACTCGAAGATGTCCGATTTGCCAATTCCGCGACTTGGCAACTTGAACATGCGAAGGTCACCGCAAATCAGTCCGACGTATGGCCCCCGCTGCCCGGACGAACTACACAACCGCTGCTGCGCGGATCGGAGGTATGTTCCAGAGCATTCCGCGACGGCAATCGGTAAGCACTACACCCGGCGCCGCACTCAGGTGGTGAGTTCCGCTTCTGGGGCCAAGATTACTGGTGCCGACGAAGGTCGGCCTCATGCCCGAGTTGGTTGCAATTGGCCGACGGTTTTGCAGGGAGGAAATGCCAAGGTGACGTGCAGGGTCTGATTTGGCGATGAAAATCTCGTGTCGATGCGCGGCGCTATCCCGCTGAGAACAAGGAAGTGTAAGATCACATGAGAATTTTCATTTCCTCCGCCGCACTTCTGGGGGGATGCTTCTGCATCCCCGCGGCGTACGCTCATCCACTGTTGGTGTCGCATGCCGGAAATGCAGACTATCACTCCGTGCAGCAAGCCATCGACTCGTTGCCGGCGGAAGGCGGAAATGTCCGGATCGCGCCGGGCATCTATCGCGAGAAGGTCAAAATCACCAAATCCGGTGTTCATCTCGCAGGCACTGGCAACAAGCCGGAGGATACGGTCATTGTGTATGGCGACGGCGCGATCAATGTAGGAGGAACGGCCCGTTCGGCGACGCTGGATGCCGCTGGCGATGACTTCCAGCTCGAGAATCTGACCATCCAGAACGACTACGCCCTCGATCCGGCCAATCCACCCTCCCAGGCGGTAGCGCTGTCCGTTACCGGGGATAGGGACGTCATTAGGGGCGTCCGCCTGCTCGGCGCCCAGGACACGCTGTTTGCCGGCAAGGGACCAAACGGCAGAATGTCACGACAATACTTCTCGAACTGCTACATCGAAGGGCATGTCGATTTCATATTTGGCAACGCCAAAGCCTGGTTCCGGCAATGTGAGTTGCACGGCATCGCCAATCAAGCCGTCATCTACACCGCTCAGAGTAAGGCAGCGCCGGACGAGGACAGTGGCTATGTGTTTGATCATTGCAGGCTGAGTGCCGACCCTGCTGCGCGCTCTATCGCACTTGGCCGCCCCTGGCGCCCCTACGCCACCGTGGTCTTCCTGTCGGCGAAGATAGATGCCCCCGTGATCGCGGAAGGGTGGCGCGAATGGACGCCCGGCAAGACGAATACGTTGAGGACAAGCTATTATGCTGAATACAGATCCTCCGGCGTCGGGGCTAACCCCTCAGGCCGCGAGCCTCATTCCCATCAGCTGACAGAGGGCGAAGCTGCGAGATGGTCGCTGAGCGTGTTCTTCGGGGGTGTCACAGATTGGCTGCCAACGACTCAGGATGAAACAAAGAGCAGCGTTCACGGTGAAGGGGTTCGACGGCGATCCTCGGATGAATGACGGGAGGGGAGCCTGATTGTGATGGAGAGTCTTGTACAGCAACCCAACTGCCGCCGGAGTCAAACCGACAGAAGGGGGCCGGCGCGACGATCTCATCCGTTCGCCGTCCACCCACATGCGCCTGCTTCAGCTCGCAGCTCATCTTGTCCATCTTGGCGGATCAGTGTCGACAAGCTCTACGGACCATCACGTCAGCACCGTCGTCATCGCTCTGGAACGGCTGATTTTGTTGCTCAGCGCCTTGCGCAGATCTCCGGAGAACGAAGTGGGCTGATGCTTCGCGGCCATCTTCGTTCGGCCAGTGATGGTCAGGCCCCTCGTAGCTCAGCCAGCAGCCGTCGCCGCGATCAGCCGATACGCGCGGTGTAAGTACGGTGGAGTCCGGCGTTCTTCCATGCCGGCTCCGGAGCCGTACAAATGCGCGTATCGACTCTCCATTTCGACAATTCGCCCGTATTCATGCGGCCCTCGATAGCAGCCGACGAGCATCCGCATCATCGCGAGATCGGCCATCGTCGCTTTAGGGAAACACCGCTGGAACGAGTCGGGCAGTCGGCGCTGCGGCTGCGCTTGCTGCGCATCAGGTGACGGCTCTCAAACCGGCGCACCAGAGGGAAACTGTAGCAGGAATTAACAGCCTCCTGCAGCAAAGCTGGCTTTACAGGGTGAGGCCGAGATCATTGAGCACCTTGTCTCTTAGAGCGCCCTTGATCTCACGGCCGATTTCTTTACGAACTGCGGCACCCAACTCTCGCTTGGCATCCTCGACGAGGTCGGCCTCAACACCACTCAAGCCTTTGTCGGCGAGCTGTTGCTCCAGTCGGCTGTAGAACTCCTTTCCCATTGCAGCAATGAGCTGGTCCTGCGTCCTGGCGTGGTCCTCCGGTGCGATGCGACGCACCACGTCGTCCCAAGGTTGCCAGCCCACCGCCAAATAGTCGGCGAATTCCGCCGCCTCCCTGTTCCGTACGGATGTTTCTGCGCTGTCAACGTCAGCGTCGGTGACACCGGAGACCTCAAAGAAGCGCATGTCCGGCGCGACGTGTTGCAGTCCCAGCCGCTCGCGCAGTTTGTTCTGATAGGCAAGAAAGACTTCAACGGCGTCGATGTCTTCTACGTTGTCGACCGAGGCGAGCGAGTGAGCCTTATCGCGCGCGATCGCCTCGAGCGCGTCCATGCGGAACATGACGCGCCCCAATTCGACGAGATCGGCAAGCCGTGCCTTGTTGTCATAGAGGCCGTTCTCGACTTCCGCGATGAGGCGCGCGGTCTGCATTCCGTTCCAGGTTAATGTTCTGCGGTCCTCGCAGCTCTGGTTGGCATCCCATGCCAGTTGAAAGTACTGCGCCCGCAATTTCGGGTTTTTCGCCGCCTGTCGCAGATCATTGGCCACCGAGTGCCGGAATTCTTCATTGGTAGAATTGACTGAGTTGAACAGCTTGCCAAGGAAAAGGCCGTATTCCCGGGCGCCCGGCTCTTCTGCAAAGCTCTGCCAAGCCGCCAGCACCTCTCGATCGCCGTTCAGTGGATTGCCCTTGAGCCAGTCTGCGACCGCTTCAATGAGAACATCGGCCTGTCCATCGTCTGTTTCCGACGCTTCACTTTCGTCGTCGCGCGAAAGGTGGACAGTCGGGCCGACATAACCCTCCGCGCTTAGGATTGTACTCAGGTTCGCCAGCACCTGCTCAGGCAGCGGATTTTCAGTCAGAACTATGCGGCTACCTTCGCCCAACTGCGTCAGCAGGTCCTCGGGCAGACTCGTCAACTGGTTTTGGCTGGCGTCGAGAGACTGCAGTGAGGCAGGCAGGGCCTCCGGCAAACGCGTTAGTTGGTTTTCGCTGACGTCGAGAAACTGGAGCGTGGCAGGAAGGACCTCCGGCAGATTCGTCAACCGGTTGTGGCTGGCGTGGAGAAACTGGAGCGAAGCAGGGAGGACCCCGGGCAGATCCAGCAACTGATTGTGGTTAAGATCGAGAAACGCCAGCGCAGCAGGTAGGACCTCAGGCACGCTCATCAGCCGGTTGGAGCGCGCGTCGAGACCCCTGAGGTCGGTCGGAAGCGGGGGCAGGCTGGTGAGCTGATTGCCCCTGACGTCAAGACGCTGGAGCGAAGCAGGGAGGACCTCGGGCAGCTCCAGCAACTGATTGTGGCTGAGGTCGAGAAATTCCAGCGCAGCAGGTAGGACCTCAGGCAAGCTCATCAGCCGGTTGGAGCTCGCGTCGAGACCCCCGAGCTCGGTCGGAAGCGCGGGCAGGCTGGTGAGCTGATTGCCCCTAACGTCAAGACGCTGGAGCGAAGCAGGGAGCCTATCCGGCAGAGTGGTAAGCCGATTGAGGGGCACATCGAGCACGACGATACCGGTTGGAAGTCTCGGGAGGCTAGTAAGAGACAGCGATTCGAGATCGAGTCTAGTGGCCTCACCCCGAGTATTAAGTCGCCTTACTGCTTCTTCCCGATCCTCGAGCGGGCCAACCTCCGGTTCAGCAGCCCAATTCTCAAGCCCCTCGTCATCGTCCTCTACATGGGCTGAGTCCTCGGAGTTTGCTGCGTAGCCTGTCGCGACTGCGTTCCACTGCGCCGCCGCTCCGTTTTCCCCGCCTTCTTGTCCGGTAGATGCAGAAGGGATGCCACCGCCGCGCTGAATCTGTCCTGCCTCAAAAGGATCCATCTCACTTCCTCCTTATGAGCCTGAGTAGACTCAGTCCATGGTGACGCTCTAGGACCTAAGACGCTTAGCTTTCGATAAGCTGACAGACTATCACGGTAAGGTGGCAAGCACGGCATCGAAGCCGGTATGACTGTCGGCACAACGATTTTGGAACAGTGACTCGATTCTCGACGGCGGTAGTTATCTCCAGCCTACACGTTTCTGCGGATACCAAGGCGGCAGCGGCTTCAGTATAGAGCCTCTGAACCTCCTCCGAATTGATGGACACCTGTAGTAGGCTCGAAGAGCCAGGAGGTGTCGGATGGAAGGACGTCAACGTCGGTCGTTTACGGATGACTACAAGCGGCAAGCGGTTGATCTCGTAGTGT
>NZ_JADYVZ010000268.1:0-241 GCF_020194195.1 Bradyrhizobium sp. BRP19
GCTTGATATCTCGCAACGCCGAAGCCCACAGCGTCAGCGTATCTTCAACTGACGCGCCACCAATCATCAGATCCCGAATCATGGTCGCCCATGGATTCAGAACCTTCAGGAAGATGCAACTGTAATGCTAGCACTACTTTGGCAGATTGTTGGATTTGGGCTCTTTATTAGGATTCCCGAATCGATTTTTCAATGATTCATGGGTGGTCGGCTCTTGGAGGGCTGACCATGGCGGAATGGG
>NZ_JADYVZ010000269.1:0-235 GCF_020194195.1 Bradyrhizobium sp. BRP19
CCATGAAGCTTGCCCAGCGGCGCATCCCGCACGCCCATATCCTCGCATGGTCGTCTTGGCGTAGGGCCCATCAGGCCAACGCGCGCAAAGCCCATCTCAGGAAAAAATTGCAACTGTAATGCTAGCACTACTTTGGCAGATTGTTGGATTTGGGCTCTTTATTAGGATTCCCGAATCGATTTTTCAATGATTCATGGGTGGTCGGCTCTTGGAGGGCTGACCATGGCGGAATGGG
>NZ_JADYVZ010000270.1:0-280 GCF_020194195.1 Bradyrhizobium sp. BRP19
ATGCGAAGATAGGACTGCCGCAGCTTGACCCCGTGCTTCCTCGCCAGGCGGTTGAGCCCCTTGATTGCCGCGTGCAGCAGCTTGGCATCGGTCGGGAAGGTGATGGCCTTCGGCTGCACGGTGGTATGTGCGCCATGACGGCGCGAAGAAGGAGGTTGAGTATGTAGACCATCTTCCGAGCAGCCTTGCTGCGCAAGAGATGAGGGCAGGCCCCTCGGACTCGGATTGCAGGCCCCCCCCCCCCCCCCCCCCCCCCCCCCCCCCCCCCCCCCCCCCCCCC
>NZ_JADYVZ010000028.1:0-62383 GCF_020194195.1 Bradyrhizobium sp. BRP19
GGCAGATGCGGCTCTATCAGAGTCCATTGCTTGTCGTTGAGCCAGAACAGTCCTTTGCGCATCGAAGTCCCCCGCGTGGAATCAACCCGCTGCGAGGGAATCAGAGTTCGCTAATTAGGTACAGACCCTAGCGCAAAGGGTACAGTGAGCGACGAAAAGCCGTAGCCAATGGCTCCATTTACAAAGGCAGCAAAACACGTCGTTGCGGCCAGAAACCAGATAGCAGCATCAAACTCAGGCATTTCCTTAATTTTCCCACTCCAGAAGGTCGGGTCACACGTCGGGGGAGCCAGCGCGGCCATTGGTCATCGGGTTGCGGCAGATGCTGAACATTCCCTTAGCAGCTCCGCCCTTCTTCACAATGGCAGCGGCCGTTTTTGCGTTCAGCAGTTGCTCTTGTTCTCGACTTCGATCGTGCAACGTCAAGCTGTGCTGCACTTCCCGATACCCGGCAACGATCATTCAGCCAAAACGCGTCGGCTTGTTTCTCGGCTTGTCGATCAATGGTCCTGGTATCGAAAGCCGTAAGTGCGTCGGCCATGGATACGGGCCGTTCCCACGGAATTGAACGCGTGTCGACCCCTAAGCGGTTCAGCGCCATCATTTTTCGGCTAGCAACGCAACGCGGTTAGACGGAACCAAACAATTCTCCTTCAAGAGCCCTTGGATAAATAGCAACGCACCTTTTGTCAGCGAGGATCAATTCCCTTCTCCCCCGGCGATGTCGAGCTTGGGCATTCCGCTGCCTTGAAATGTACGGTGAAATTCACCTTAGCGGAGCAGCCGGGGATCACCGATGTGTTCTTCCGAGCCCGCGATAGCCGCCAAGCTCGGCACCACGGGCGTGAAGATCTCAATGCGTAACGGAGCGTGAAGCGATCGCAGGCTCCCTCGCTTGACACTGAGCGAACCTGGATTGAATTTATCGTCATTGCTTGGCCAGCTGGGGATCAGCAGCGCCGGTGAGGCCGAACTCGGCGGTGTTCTTCGCGCGGCCGGAGCTCGCGTCGGCGCGGTGGTCCGACGCGAACACGACATAGACCGCCGGCAGCACGAAAAGCGTGAACAGCGTGCCGACAGTCATGCCAGCGACGAGCACGAGCCCAATCGAGAAGCGGCTCGCGGCGCCAGCTCCCGTTGCAGTCAACAAGGGTATGAAGCCCGTGACCATTGCCGCCGTAGTCATCAAGATTGGACGCAGTCGGACGCGCGCCGCCATCTCTATAGCCGAGCGACGGTCAAGTCTCTCCTTGAGCTGCAGCTCATTGGCGAACCCAACCATCAGGATGCCGTGCTTGGAAATCAACCCCACCAGTGTCAACAGTCCGACCTGGGTGTAGATGTTCATAGTTGCCCAGCCAAAAAATGGCGGGATCAAGGCGCCCACGATTGCCATCGGTACGCTGATCATGATGATGAAGGGATCGCGCAGGCTTTCGAACTGCGCCGCAAGCACCAAAAAGATGATGATGATTGCAAAAGCAAAGGTAATCGCCAGTTGGTTACCCTCGTGCACATATTGGCGGGCGTCGGCGAGAAAGTCGTGGCTGAAGCCAGCCGGAAGTTTGTTTGCCTCGGCTTCTAGGAAGTCCACAGCCTGACCGATCGTGACGCCGGGCATCGGCACGGCCTGAAAGGTCGCGCAGTTGAGCTGATTGTAGTGGGTGAGCGCGTTCGGATCGGTCGCAGTCTCGATGGAGACCACAGTAGACAGCGGGAGCATCGCTCCCGTCGCAGTCTTCACATAATAGCTCCCGATTGCTTGCGGCGCCAGGCGTTCCCCACGTGGCACCTGCGGGATCACCTGGTAGGAGCGACCCTGCAAATTGAAGCGATTGACGTAGTTACCGCCAAGTAAGGTGGCGAGCGCGCTCCCGATGGTCTGCATGGTGATGCCAAGCTCGTTGGCCTTGGATCGATCAACCTTGATTCGTACCACCGGCTGGTTGAACTCGAGGTCGGAGTCGCTCACCATGAACAGACCGCTCTTGCGCGCGGCATCCTTCAGCTTCGACATCTGCTCGTAGACGGATTGGAAGCCAAGCGTCGAATTGATCACCATCTGCACTGGTAGGCCATCAGTGCCGCCGGGAAGTGGCGGCAAGCTAAAGGCAAACGCGTTAATCCCTTCGATTTTCGACAGCTCCGCTTGGAGAAGGGACTTTAGGACGGTCGATGATCGCTTGCGCTCGTCCCATGGCTTGAGCAACATGCCGGCCATGCCACTCTGCTGGCCGCTAACGCCATTGAGCACGAAACTCAAATCAGTTTCGGAAAATTTCCGTAACGCCTTCTCAAGCTTGGTACCATAGTAGTCGAGGTAGTCGATATTGGCGTATTTTGGCGCCTTGATTAGAGCGAATACTATACCTTGATCCTCCTCGGGTGCCAGTTCCTTGGAAATATTCATATAGAGAAAGCCGACGAGGCCCAACATGGTCAGCGCAAACAGCCCGGTAATCGGACGATAGTCGAGCGAGCGGTCGAGCTTGCGGCCGTACCATCGTGTCATGGCGCCGAACCCGCGGCTCACAAATCTTGCGACCCGCCCCTCCTCAGCGCGCTGCAGGAAGAGCGAGCACATCATCGGCGACAGCGTCAATGCGATCACGCCCGACACGATCACCGCTCCGGCTAGCGTAAACGCGAACTCGCGGAACAGGGCACCGGTGAGGCCGCCGAGAAATCCGATTGGGGCATATACCGCAGCCAAGGTAATCGTCATGGACACAACGGGGCCGACGATCTCTCGCGCGCCCCTCGTAGCCGCTTGGACAGGCGGCGCACCTTCTTCTAAATGGCGATGAATATTCTCCACCACCACGATCGCGTCGTCGACCACGAGACCGATCGCGAGAACCATGGCAAGAAGGGTCAGGAGATTCAATGAAAACCCGAGCGCCAGCATCATGCTGCAGACACCAACGAGCGACAAAGGAATGGTGACTACAGGAATGATGACCGACCGCAGAGAGGCCAGGAATAGGAAGATCACCGCCACCACGACAACGACGGCCTCAATGAGCGTCTTCTCTACTTCATCGATCGACGATTGAATGAATTTGGTGGAGTCGTAGGCCACTTTCATCTTCAGTGACGGCGGCAAGTTACGCTCCATGTCTGGAAACAGAGCCCGAACGCCTCGCACTATGTTTAGCGGATTGCCTTGCGGGCTGGCCCGAACGCCGATAAAGACCGCGTGCTCGCCGTTCATGGTGACGCTAATGTCTCTGGTCTGGGCGGCAAGCTCGACTACGGCAATGTCCTCCATGCGCACAAAGCCGCCGTCATTGGCTTTGACGATCATGCGCTTGAAGTCATCGACACTCCGCAGATCCGTGTTTGCAGTAACATCGGAGATAGTGAAATTGCCCTTGGTCTGGCCGGCCGCAGCCTGGAAGTTGTTAGCGGCGATTGCAGCCGAAACTTCAGCCGGCGAGACGCCGTGCCCTGCCATTTTCGCAGGATCGAGCCATAGCCGCATCGCAAAACTCTGACCGCCCAGGATGTCCGCCGCTGCGACGCCATCCACGGTTGCCATAACGGGTTGCACGACGCGCGAGAGGTAGTCGGAGATCGCGCTTGCCGTCAATTCCTCGCTGGAGAACGCGATATACATGACAGCGGTGGTTTGACCGGTCGATTTGGTGATGACCGGATCGTTTGATTCCTTTGGGATCAAATATTTGACTGAGTTGACCTTGGAGAGCACCTCGGTGAGCGCCTCGTTGGGATCAAAATTCAGCTTGATGTAGACTTGGATCGTCGAGGTACCGAGCACCGATGAGGAGCTGATGTAGTCGACGCCCTCGGCGGAAGCGACGGCCTGCTCGAGGGGAGTCGTGATGAACCCCTGGATCATGTCGGCGGAGGCGCCAGGATAGGAAGTAGTAATATTGACGACCGTATTAGATAGCTTGGGATATTGCCGGATCGGCAGTACGGTCGCCGCCCGAAAGCCGATCAGCAAGATCAGGAGGCTAACGACAATAGACAATACCGGACGTTTGATGAAGAGCTCGGTAAATGCCATCTCGACTCGCATTTCCAGAGGGGGATGCAAATACGCCAGCAAATTGCGGTACAGCAATGATCATTAATGCGGCGACTGCGCTAAAGCCCGTAATATGAGGGAAGCGTTATCGGCTACTCTAAGGAATCACACGTTGCTGAGCATAGCGTGCCCGATCCTCCGCTTCTTCATCTTCGTCGCTTGAATGAAGGTTGGTTGCGCTGTTCTGATCGCTCATCGCGATCTCGAATAGTGGGCACCTTCTTAAGGCACAGCCCCCCAAGTCTTTTTGCGTGCAACCGGCTAACGGTCAGACTCAAGATGTTCGTCCTCACACCTGATTGGAACGCAACGACTTCTAGCAAGGCGTCACTTCGGGCTTCGCGCCGCCCCGTCGATCGAATGATCCGGGTTCGAGATCTAAAGTACAAACGACCCGACGGGTGCTCAACTCTACAAAGGTAAGTGGGAAATATAGAATGGGCTGCAAAACACTATACCAAGGTTTGTCGAAACGCTCGCTGGTCGCAGCCCCGCGAAGTGTGACCTTGCCAGAGGCAAAATTCTCGGGCCTACAATATTCCGCAAGCCCCCCTCTCGCATCGCTAACTCGCTGAACAACTTTGCTCGGAGTTCGCCCTTGGCACCAATCGACACGTCTGTCGGAACAGTTGGCTTGAGCACTTCTTCCAGCTCAACATGCTGCGTAATGTTGGCTACGCAGTGCGCTATGGAGTTGGCAACGCCAGTATTACCTTGTCGGTCAGCCGAGTCGATCCAACGTAGGCTGCTGCACAAAGCGCCGCGGGGCGTCGCAGTGGACTGTCGGCGGCACCGTCCACAAGTTCCAGATACTGGAGTCGGTCAACTGTCTCTAAATGCCCCTTGGCGATCGCAATTGGCCTTTCTCCCGAGCGGAATTCATCGAGCGCGGCGGAGAGTCCACGATTGAACGCAAGGGCCCGCTGACGTTCTTCCTTGCCGAGATACTGGTTGCGACTGCTCATCGCGAGCCCATCCTGCTCGGCAGCGGTCGGTACGGTGACGATCTCGATTGGGAGATTGAGATCAACCGCGCCATGCGACGCACGACTGCGCATTGGCTGAAAATCCTTCTGGCCAAAAAAAACAGCACGTCGGGCTGCACCATGTTCAACAACTGACATACGACAGTAGCGACACCGCGAAAATGTCCACGCCTGAAGCCTCCGCACAGCTTTGGCGAGGTCGCCCGGTTCAATGTAAGGTCTCGAAATGACTCGGATAAACTTCCTGTGCATCCGGCGCAAAGTGGAAGGCAACACCGGCGTCGCGGCACAGTCCCTCATCCTGCAAGAAGTCGGGCGTGTAGGTGCTGAGATCCTCGTTCAGTCCGAACTGAGTGGGGTCGACGAAGATGCTGACGTTCGATCGCCGGGCTCAATCAAGCCAGCCCGGCGCCGGCCCGACTGAGCGCATAGCCGCGCGACAAAATGCGCGCGCTCATCATCCTCGTATGCCGGCGGGCCCGGAAGTCGAGGTCGCCCTCTTCTACTGAATGAAAGGGGTGGCCTCAGTTAGTGGCCTTACTTTGCCAAAACCAGGATCGCAGTCGAGCGCGGCCTCAACGTCAGAGGGCGACTCTTCGCTTAAACCATTTCCTTGGTAGGCCAATGTAGTAGCCACGCCTCCGAAGTTCCGGCTCGGACCTGTGGAGCGTTTCGCAAATGGATTCCACAGGCGCGCCTGCATCAACAAGCTCGCGCAACAGTTCATCTTCCCGTCTGGTCCAGCGAGGAGAGCGGAGAGCCGCCTTCAATTTAGCCTCTTAGCCCTGAATTCATGCGGTTCTAGAGAAGAACTGTCCGCCAGCCCCGGCGAGCCTGTTCCGTGCCGAGCGCATTGCCAAGCTTGGCCTGCGATCTCCGCGTTCGTGTTCTGGAGTGCGCAGTACAGTCCCAATCAGGATGACAAAACTCATCTGAACAGATTTAAGTGTGATCAACTGTATGGCCTCCGATAGCGTCGCCTCGGCTCTCCCAATGATCGTGTCCTCCTCAACAATGCCGGTGGAGGAATTCCTTCGAAAGCTATACGTTGGCATAGCCGAGCTGGTCCTATGCCAACGAAATTTTGGAGCCACTAGGACTCACCCAGACCGTGACGGACAACCTGTGAGATGGGCGTGCGGCCCTGGAGTGAACCTGCGTGCGATAGCCTATTGCGGATTCCGATCGATGTCGCCCAGGATTGAACGAACCCGCTACGCGGGAGTGGGGGCAAGCCTGCTGAACTGAGGTGTCCTGTCTGAGAGGATGTTGGTCTTCGCACCACCCCTCTCAAGACAGGAGACCCAGATGGCTATGATGAGCCCTCTTCGGCAGCGCATGATCGAGGACATGACGGTCCGCAATCTGTCGCCGTCGACTCAACAATCCTATATCTATGCGATCGCAAAGTTTAGCCGGCATTTCGGCTACGCCCCGGACCGGTTGAGTTTCGAGCAGGTCCGCGCCTACCAACTGCATCTCATCGGTCAAAAGCGTTCGTGGTCCCACATCAATCAGGTGGCCTGCGCGCTGCGGTTCTTCTACGGCGTCACACTCGGGCAGACGGAGGCATTCGAGCGGATCATCGGTGGCCAGAAGCCCGACAAGCTCCCGCTCGTGCTTAGTGCCGAAGAGATCGAGCGCTTCCTGGACGCGGTTACAGGGGTGCGCAATCGCGTCGTGCTGGCGACGGCTTATGCGGCTGGCTTACGGGTTAGTGAAGTCGTCCGCCTGAAGGTGAGCTCGATCGACAGCAAGCGAATGTTGATCCACATCGAGAACGGCAAGGGCGGCAGGGATCGTTACGCGATGCTTTCTCCGCGACTGCTGGAGATTCTGCGTACGTACTGGATGCGAGCCCGACCGGGGCTGTGGCTATTTCCAGGCCAAGACCCAAGTGAACATGTCAGCGTCCGCTGCGTCCAGGCGGCCTGCCGCGCCGCCCGCCGCCGCGCTCGGCTTGCCAAGCCGATTACTGTCCATACGCTCCGGCACTCGTTTGCGACCCATCTCCTCGAAAGCGGGATCGACATTCGCATCATTCAAGTTCTGCTCGGACATGCCGAGCTGGGATCGACCGCGCGCTACGCTCAGGTTGCGACCAATCTGCTCGCCCGCACGACCAGCCCATTCGATGGACTCTCCGTCAGGGTGATCCCACCCGACTGAGCTGCGCATATGCGCCCCGTGCTCGAGGTGGCGGACATCCTCCGCCGCCACGGCGGCGCGTTCCGTGCCGCGCAGGGTCCTCGGCTGTCCTCCGATCAGCGCCGTGTGATGGCGGCCATCGAGGCGTGTCGCACAGCGACGCTCGGCGGCCACGTCGAGCGGTGCGACGACTGCGGCCTGGTCCGCGTCGCCTATAACAGCTGTCGCGATCGGCACTGTCCAAAGTGCCAAGCGCTCGCGCGCGCCCAATGGCTCGCCGAGCGCCAGGCCGACCTGCTGCCGGTCCCCTATTTCCATGTCGTCTTCACCGTGCCGGCGCCGGTGGCCGCCATCGCGCTGCAGAACAAGACGGTGCTCTACGACATCCTGCTCAAGGCAGCAGCCGAGACGATCCGTCTCATCAGCGCCGACCCAAAGCATCTCGGTGCCGAGACCGGGATGATCGCCATTCTCCATACCTGGGGCCAGACCCTGACGCATCATCCGCATGCCCATTGCCTCGTGCCAGGCGGCGGGATCGCCCCGGATGGAAGCTGGGTTCATTGTCGCCCCGGCTTCTTCCTTCCCGTTCGCGTCCTGTCACGATTGTATCGTCGGCTGTTCCTGGAGCGCCTGCAGGCGGCGTTCGATGGCACCAAGCTCCAGTTCTTCGGCCATCTCGCGCACCTCGTCGAGCCAGCGGCATTTGCCCGCCATCTAAACGCCCTCCGCAAGGTCGAGTGGGTCGTCTACGCCAAGCGTCCCTTCGGCGGACCAGAACAGGTCCTGGCCTATCTCGGGCGCTACACCCATCGCGTTGCGATCGCCAACGGCCGGCTCCTTACCTGTGACCAGGGCCACGTCCGCTTCCGGTGGAAGGATTATCGCGCTGGCAACAAATCCAAAGTGATGACGCTCGATACTGAGGAGTTCCTTCGTCGCTTTCTGCTCCACATATTGCCGAAGGGATTCCGCCGCATCCGTCATTTTGGTTTCCTGGCGAACGCCTGCCGCGCCGCCAAACTCGCGCGCATCCGAGGCGCGCTTGAGGCGCCACAGCCACCTCCGCCTGCCGAAGCTGTCGACTATCGTGAGCGCTGCGCCATCCTCCTTGGTCACCGCCTCGACTTATGCCCCATCTGCGGAGGCCGCATGGTCGAGATTGGGCCTGTGCCGCGTGCGCCAGCGCAGCGACGCGCAGCACCTCGCTGCGACACATCATGACCGACGACCTCGACTTGTTCGCTCCCACTGCACGCGCTGCCCTGCCGACGTTCTCCGTCGGAACGATCAAGCACGCTCACAACGCCCGGCGAACGGGCGATAGTCAGCCGTCTGGGCTTGACGCGCCGTTCGACGCTATCGACGGCGGCATCCTTTGCTGCCAACATCAGCGACAATCTGCGGCCACACTCGCTCGCGGGCCCGACATCGGGTCAATCGCGCCTACCGGCGCCTAGATCGAGCCCCCATAGGTCCGCGCTCACAAGACGCGGCTTCGTTCAATCCAGCTTCAAATAGGTCCCGCGCTGGACTTGCGGCGAGATCTGCGACGCGGGACCTATTTGAACCCTCCAGTATTCCGAGATGATCTCGCCCACCATTCCGATTTGAAGTCGCCCACCCGTTCCGAGATGATGTCGCCCACCATTCCGGGATGATGTCGCCCGGGTGACGAGACCTCTTCTGGCTCCCATAGGGTCAACCTTTCGGTTTTGCGAAGGGGGACCCTGGATGCCGACGGAGAGGCTTGCGATGCGCCGTGTGCGCGATGTGATCAGGATGAAGGCGGCTGGGCTGCCGAGCCGCGAGATTGCTCGGCGGATGGGCGCGGCGCCCTCGACAGTGCGGCTGACCATCCGGCGATTCGAGGCCGCAGGCCTGAGCTGGCCGTTGCCCGACGAACTCACGGACGCGGCCCTGGAGGCCCGCCTGTTCGCCAAGACCGGCAACGGTAACCGGCAGGGTCATCGCCGCATCGTCGAGCCCGACTGGGCGGCGGTGCACCGCGAGCTCAAGCGCAAGCACGTGACGCTGTCGATCCTGTGGGAGGAGTACATTGCCGCCGAGCCCAGCGGATACCGGTACTCGCGCTTCTGCGAGCTCTACCGCGGCTGGGAGGGTCGCCTGTCGGTGACGATGCGCCAGGCGCACGCGGCCGGCGACAAGCTGTTCGTCGACTACGCGGGCGACGGCGTGCCGGTGGTGGTCGACCGCCTCACCGGCGAGCGGAGGACGGCGCAGATCTTCGTCGCCGTGCTCGGCGCCTCAAGCTTCACCTACGCGCAGGCGACGTGGACGCAGGGGCTCGCCGACTGGATCAGCGCCCATGTTGGCACCTTGGCGGCGATCGGCGGCGTCCCGGCGCTGTTGGTGCCTGACAACACCAAAGTCGCGGTCATCAAGGCGAGCCTCTACGACCCGCAGATCAATCGCACCTATGCGGAGATGGCGGCGCATTACGGCACGGCCGTCTTGCCGGCGCGACCACGCAAGCCGCGCGACAAGGCCAAGGTCGAGCAGGCTGTCCTCATCGTCGAGCGCTGGCTGCTCGGCCGCCTGCGCCATCGCATCTTCTACAGCCTCGCCGAGGTCAACGCGGCGATTGGCGAGTTGCTCACCAGGCTCAACGAGGAGCGGCCGATCCGGCGGCTCGGCGTGACGCGCCGCCAGCTGCTCGAGGAGATCGACCGGCCGGCGCTCAAGCCATTGCCGACAAGCCCATACGTGCTCGCCGAGTGGCGGATCCGCCGCGTCAGCCTCGACTACCACGTCGAGGTGGAGAAGCATTATTACAGCGTTCCGCATCGCTTCGCGCGTGCCGAGGTCGAGGTGCGGTTCACCGCCCGCACCGTCGAGATCTTCCACAAGGGCGAGCGGATTGCCGCGCATCAGCGCATGAGTGGCAATCACAAGCACACCACCGTGCCGGAGCACATGGCCTCCAGCCATCGGCGCTACGCCGGCTGGACTATCGGGCGTATCCGTCAGGACGCCGCCGCGATCGGGCCGGCAACCAGCGCATTGTGCGACCTCATTCTCGACGAGCGCTCGCACCCCGAACAAGGCTTCCGCGCCTGCCTCGGCATCCTCAGGCTCGCCGCCTCCTATGGGCGCGAACGGCTGGACGCGGCGGCTGCGCGGGCGATCGACATCGGCGCGCGCACCTATGGCTCGGTCAAGTCGATCCTCGCCAACAATCTCGATCGGCGTCCCGCTCACCAGCGCTCCGCGGACGATGCGCCGATCCTGCATGCCAACATCCGCGGACCGCGCTACTACAATTAGGAGACCGTCCCTTGCTCACCCATCCGACCCTCGACCGCCTCAACGCCCTCGGCCTCCACGGCATGGCCAAGGCCTTCGCCGACATTGAAGCCGCCGGTGAGGCTGGCAGCCTCAGTCACGCCGAATGGCTTGCTCTGCTGCTCGAACGTGAAGCCTCGCTGCGGCACGACAAACGGCTCGCCACTCGCCTGCGCTACGCCAAGCTGCGCCAGCAGGCATGCGTCGAGGACATCGACTATCGCACCCCGCGCGGTCTCGACCGCCCGCTGTTCGCCAAGCTTGTCGAGGGCCGTTGGATCGACGACCACGTCAATCTCCTGATCTGCGGCCCGGCAGGCGTCGGCAAGAGTTGGCTCGCCTCGGCGCTCGGCCACAAGGCCTGTCGCGACAATCGCTCCGTGCTCTATCAGCGCGTCCCGCGCCTGTTCGACGATCTGGCGCTCGCCCGCGGCGACGGTCGTCACCCACGCCTGTTGCGCAGCCTTGGCCGTGTCGATCTGCTGATCCTCGATGATTGGGGGCTCGAGCCGCTCGATGCCGGCGCCCGTCACGACCTCCTGGAAATCCTCGAAGATCGCTACGGTCATCGCTCCACCATCGTCACCAGCCAGCTCCCCGTGGACCAGTGGCATCTGCTCATTGGAGATCCCACCTATGCCGACGCCGTGCTCGATCGCCTCGTCCACAATGCCCATCGGCTCGACCTCACCGGTGAGAGCCTGCGCCGAACCCGGCAATCCGCCCGAAAGACCTGAGCGCTGTGGACATGCCGCTGCGCTTGGACAACGCAATCGCGTTGCCCACATGCCCACAGCAACCGCAGAAGAAGAAAAAAGGTTGAAGTCGCGATTCCAGATTGACCGCGCGGCTTGACCGATGCCAGAGAACCAGCCGGCCAGAACGCCTCGCCGCTGGGCGAGATCAAATCGGAAAGGTGGGCGACATCGTCTCGGAATCCACGGGCGACTTCATATCGGTACGCCTGGGCGACTTCGTCGGAATCCGCAGCCTATCGCTAGGATCGCCCGCCACGGCCGGAACCGGCAGTACCAAACGCATGCAGTGGACCGGGCGCCTTGGTCGCAGCCAAGACCGGCTCGACCAGCATGGCGCGCGCATAACTGCGGCCGATCTTGCTGATGCGGCCGTGAGGGGCAGCTCCCAGTCCCGACAGCCGCACCCGCGTGTTGAGCCCGAAATCGCTCACCAGCTTCTGCGGGCTGTTGAACCGGCTGATCCTGCAGCGCAGTCCGCGTGATACAATGCGGCCTGCATGTGTCGTGTGTATCGGGCTGCCCGCACCGTGCTTCCGGTGCCTCGGCTTGGACTCCTAGCTGTCGATGCACGCATGTAGCTTCCGGAGCAGCGCGGACGTGCCTCGACGCCTCGAGTGAGTGAGAACCCCACGCTGTCCCTGCTACACGCGCTAGCTGAGGGCGCGGCATCGGCTTCAGCACAAACTCCGAAAAGGCGGCTCGCGCCTAAAAACTCTCGGTTCCAAATGACCCGACGAGAGCTGCGGGCGACACGACAACTACGCATTCGCACTCTTGGCGCAACCGGGCGAGTCGGAGGCGACCAGCCCTAAGTTCTCGGCTCATCGTGTCTGGCAGGAGGTGCGAATGCGACGGGTGATTGGCATTGATGTCCACCGAACCGGGGGAACTGGTGCTGGGTTCAAAACACGATCGACAGCGGAATTGGCTTGCAGCCTTGGAGCCAGTTTAAGGCCGTTTTCCCAATGCTGTTTGCGGATCGTGAGGATGCGTAGTCTAAGCAGGGCCAAATCGATATCTTTGGGCCCGGCGACCTCTCGAACTGATGAGGTCGCCCGTAGCGCCGGCCATGCGGCGTCATTTGCTGTCGCGATCCCGAGGAATGCGTCGGCAACCAGCGAGATATTTGGTGGCGGCGTGAAAGTAGCGTTGTCGCCCAGGTATCATCCATCATCACGAAGCACCCGACTGGTGCGCCAGCACACGAGCGAGCAGTTCCTAGCGCCTGATGGCCGACCATGGCATCGTTTGCAGCATGAGCCGTTCCGGGAAGTGTGGGACGATGCGGCCACGGAGAGCTTCTTCTCTTCTCAAGACCGAACGGACGGCAGGAAAGATCTACAGAACCAGAGACAAGGCACGCGCCGATGGGTTCAGCTAAACTGAAAGATTTTGCAACAATACCCGCAGGGACTCGACCACGCCTATGTCAGCCCGGTTGAGTTCGGACGCAAGACGGGTTTAGCTGAACCCCGTGTCCATTAAACCGGAAAGCTCAGGCGCTTGCTGGACGCGTAAGACCACCGATTTCTCGGGTTCGGAGCTTGCCGGAATGGTGGGCGGGTTGCGAATCGGCGATCGGCAGGCTTCGAGCACTAAGTCGACCGCTGCCCTATCCAGCCCCCAGGCCCCGGGCAGCGTAGGATGGCCGGCGGCGGATGACGTCCACCGGCCATCTGCTCGGACGAGTTGCCCAAGTTCTCTACGAGGAGATTTGTGGTTCATCGTAGCCATCAGAAGCGAAGATGAACCACAAGTCCAAACCGGGCGAAGCGACGGCAGAACAAGTATCGCCTGCGGGTGCGTGATCGCCTCGTAGTCCGACAACTGAACTTCTCCCGCACCGTGTCGATCACCTTGAATTGACCCTGAGATCTCTTCCAGAGTCGAGGTCACCCTTCGCTTATTGCATGGAGGCCCGGTCTTTGCGTGCACCGAAATGTTCCGTGACGAAGACGTGGAAGACGGGCACAAAGAACACAGCGAGGAGCGTTGCTGAAATCATGCCACCGAATACCCCGGTCCCGATGGCGCGCTGGGTTTCGGCGCTAGCGCCGCGGGCAAGCATCAATGGGACCACACCGAGTGGAAAGGCCAGTGAGGTCATTTGGATCGGACGCAATCGAAGCCTGGCTGCTCCGACGACGGCGTTCGTAAGCCCACGCCCTGACTGCGAAGGTTCTTGGCGAATTCGACGATCAGGATCGAGTTCTTGGCCGAAAAACCTATTATAGTAGTAAAGCCGATGGTGAAGAAGACGTCATTTTCGAGCCCGCGCAGATGGGCCGCGAGAACGGAACCGATTATTCCAAGCGACACGACAAGCGTCACCGAGAACGGAATTGACCAGCTCCCGTAAAGCGCAGCCAGCACCAGAAAGACGACCAACATGGAGAGCAAGCAGGATTGGCGCCTGCGAGGCAGATTGCTTTCGTGCAGAGACTGTCCAATCCACTCGACTGTGAAACCTGGGGACAGTTTGAGGCTAGTCTTTCCATTTCCATCATCGCGTCGCCGCTGGCTATCCCGGGTGCAGCCCTTGCCGGCAATGCGCATGGCCGGGTAGCCGTTGGAGCGCACGAACTGGAGGGGACTGGTTTCCATGACCGGTGTGACGAGTTCTGACAAGGACACCGTAGCGCCCGCATTGTTGCTGACGTAAAGCTTGAGCACGTCGTCAACCTGCATGCGGCTCGTCGCATCGCACACGCCGCGCCCCGTATCACCACGGTTGTAGTGCCGGCTTGTCTGCATCCTCGCCAGATATGCTCGGGGCCCGTTTCTACGTGGCTGAGGTGAGCGCCCGTAGTTGCCCAAGCTTGGCGCGGGCAATCGTGTATGTACATGTGCCCATCTCGTGCGGCCATTACCACACCGATAGTGCGCCTTTACGCCGTGGGCCAGCCACCAATCCTGGTAGGCGTCCCATGATCGCTCTTGGCGCTACAATTCCGCAGCCCGTGGGAGCTTGAGACACTCCCGCGAAGGCGAGGGTGGTTAGCGTTGTTATGGCAAGGTTGGCCACTGAAGTTAGTGGGCGTGGTAGGGACAGCGCTTTTTCGAACCAGCACAAGCGCCGAGTCACGTCGGGCTAACTTCACCGGCAGCGTGGGCGCGGCAGGGACAGCGTCGAGTTCTCTTGAGTGAAGGCGCCGAGTCGCACCTGCGTTGCCGTCAATATCAAAGGGGTTAACCCGGTAGTTAGCTATGAAATGGAGGTATGAAACATACGCCGGTCTAGCCGAGATCATTATCGTGCCGGGAGGATGCGCTCTCCTGTTTGATGGTCAGGTTTTAGGCCAGTATATCTCGCCAGTCATCGCAGCAGAAGAGTTAGCGAACGGGAGATGTCATTGGCCGTGGGCTGGAGATCCTACAAAGATGGGTATCCCGCGAGACTTATCTGAGTGGCAAAGCATCCCGTAGCACCACGTCGGCTATGAGCAGCAGTGGTGAAACGCGATCGAGCTCTCACCCAGATTAGCTCGCTACGCGATCTGACGCGATGGGTTCGGATGGACTGTGATCGGTGTTGTGACCGGGCAGGCCGCATGCCAGGGCAACGTCACCTTCACGGGGCTTTTGATGAAGGACGCTGCCGACTTGGCCGACGCGCTGTCTTGGATCTCTACTTTGACAAGCATCGTCGATCGCGCAAGTTATGGCAGGGGCAGACTGCGCCTGTCCTCCAGCCCGCCTTGATCCCCCAAATAGCTGTGGGACGATCTGAAGAGTATCTGTTCGTCGATAGGAACCCGCGCTCGAGTACCGCAACAGTTCACCGTATTCCTCCACGATAAGGCGTTAGGTCCGGGTTGATTCGAGTCGCAATGGACGAGGACGGCACAGTAGAGCTTCGAGCATGCGAATCCTCAACTCGACCAACGCTCGGCTCGTTAAACAGTGCCAACGTTCGCTCGATTAAGTCCGCATGGGGAAGCGCGTCGCAGTCCAGTCGAGTGGCACAAGCGTCGGCGAACCACATGGCGCTAAGACACTATGGCAGCCACTCCCAGAAGAGCGCGCCAATACCATTTTGTCGGATTGAGCAACGAAACGACGGTAAGGCGGAGCCCGATTCTGAAAGCGGCGTCTGCAAAACGAAATCGGCGTCAAGTACGGCGACAAAGGCCGTGGAAAGCCGCAAAGAGTCGTGAGGGCAGCAGCATCAGAGCCCGTAGCGCGTAAGAAACCGACGGAATTGTGCGATCGGGACGCCGGTGAAGATAACGCGTCCAGTACTCCCAATCGCGCAGCCGAGATCTGGCTCTCCTGCGAGAGCTGAAACAATCACGGTGACATTAAAGCGCTGGAGGTGCTGCGCACTTCGACCCAGCGAAGGAGCATCATTGTAGGGCTCCCGATGAAGACTCCGTCGCGGGCTCACGCAAGTTCGGCCTCGAGGTAATTAACTCGATCCGAGAACTCGATCAGCGGCTGGCCGAGCTTAATGTCGAGAGCGAGCAAGTGAAAGCGCGCATCGTCCACCTCGACCGGCAAATCGTGCCGAGCCTGTTCGTCTCTGATCTTCGCTACGCTCAACGCCGGCGTTGTTGGCATGCCTGGAATATACCGATGGCCAATACACGCGGCGTGGCTAGGATCTCGTCAAGATCGTCGACCGCAATACGCTGAGCGTCACCGCGGGCGTCGCCGAATCCGTGTATGATAGTCTTTCGGTCGGCGCCGCCGTCCAGTTTCGGCTGTTTGGGGACGATCGCATTTGTACGAGGTCCGTGCCAAAACGCTGCCGTCAGATGACGCCGTCGTTCTAAACTGGTTCAACATCTTCGATGCTTCATTGAACGATTTTGACCAGGTTTGCGCACGACATCCAGGTGGCACGTCACTACGCCAAAAGGAGTCTTGGAGTTGGCAAGATTCTTCAGAAGATCGACCGTAAATTTTAATGCGCCCTGCAAGGGAAGCGCTCCTGCATCGCCGTTCCGATATCAAATGATAAGCAACGCGTGCTTCAGAAAATACGGCATCTCAATTGATTAGTCTGACCTCGGCGGCTCTGTACTTTGAGCGGCGTTTGTTGAAGCGACGATCGAAAGACACGCGCGTCCCCGGCACCAGATCAGCCCCTGTGCAGTCGCAAAGGTCCGAAATGTGAACGAACAAATCCATGCCGTCGCAGCTGTCGGGTCTGATGAAGCCCCAGCCCTTCTCAACACTGTAGGAGACTGCTGTTCCAGTCTGCATCTCTGATCTAACGTGTGTTCGAGGCTATGGCATGGCCGCTTAGGCGCCGGAGTCGCAAGCCACAGCAAATCGGCGGGGCGGACCAGACGCTCGCGACGCCGAGCCCGCCCCTAACATCGCCGTATCTGGAGCAATACGTGATGGTACCCCTAACCAAGCAAGGGCCGTGCCGAATTGAGAATTGGAGGTTCAGCAGGGACTTCGTAGCGGGCTGCAGGGTCAAGTTGTCGACATTCGTTTGAGAGCTGACGTCCGTCGTCAGACAACTCCTTGAACCAACTGTAACACATCGAGGCAGCGATGCCTTATCGGTGGCAGTCCGAGGCAGCTCGCAATACTGAAGTCGCTTGAGAAGCCGCTTTCTTGAGAGTGAACCAAATCAATGTCCATCGTTCATGGCAGCCGCTCGTCTTGTTAGTTCTTGTGCATGGTGGAATCTGCGCGAAGTTGATGGATGCTAGCGAGGGCAACGATGCGCGTATTCGAGACAACGCAAATTGGCCGGCCCAGGGTATCCGAAGGGCCTGGGAGATTCCAGGCCGAAACGCGACGCATCGAAACGTGAAGGCGCCAGCTTTGAAGTGACAGGGCTTCGTAGGTGCGAGCTCAAATGTTTGAGTATTTTCCTGAAAGCGCAGGTATGATCATCATCATTGGCTGGGAATTTCTTGTTCGAAGCCGCCCTCCGTCTCAGCCAGCTTCCGGAACGTGCGGAGGTCGACACGTCCGCCTGAGGGAGTATCAATATAGTCTATGTCTACTCCCGATCTCTCAAGACACTCCGCCTTACACAGGGCTTCTCTTGCGCTCAAACTTTGAACCGAAAAATGCCTCCGGCTAAACCCCGTTCGATGACACCTAATACTGTAGGACACGGATCCCCCTCCGTTGAGAGCGACAGTATAACCAACTTCCCGCGACAGTGCGACCGGCCATTCTTGGTAGGTCCTTGCGGGCGCGTTTGCGCAATCACCGCGGCTCCTGAGCTTCAAACCGACTTTCTGAAGCAGAACTGTGAGATCCTCTCCAATCAAAGTGCCAGACGTCCGTCGAACTTCATCTGAAGTGAGTCAGAGCCAGTACGCTGGATGGCTACGGCTATCGTCTCAAAGTCCGTCGGACCGGCAGCCGAACGAGAAATGTTGCGATACAGTTGCGCTACGATCCAGGGAATGAGGCAGGAATATTCGCATCACTCCAGTTGACTTCAGCGATTCCCTGCCTGCCAAGGGACGTCGTAGTGAGGTGAAGAACATGGAAGTCCTGCCGCACTGAGCCGAACGCGGGAATGCTGTTCAAACTGCCACCTCATCCCTTTCGATCGGATCAAAGTGGCATAGCGCCCCGTCGGGCCAATCCCGAACCGCTGCACCTAAGGAAATAGCTATGTTGCCATCAGGCGATCCTTGTTGGCCTCCAGAGCGAATCTCAAAGGGGATTGATGCTGTGCGGCAAGGTCGGCGTGAAGGCGCTTACCGAAAGCGTGGCCCGCGCTTGTCATTTGCGCCCCCTCGCATTGCAAGCCCCAAGTGCGCCTCGCCCGCATAAAAGCGGCCCCAGCCAATCGGCGACAGCCGGGGCCGTTGTGCTCTGGCACGGCGGGGGCTATCGGCCAGGGCGCATCAACAATCCAATCCCTTCGCCACAAGTTCGTAAACGATAGCTGCGCCATGAGGCGGCGCTACTTTTGAAGCGCCTACGATCCATTGCCACCTTGATCTCGAAGGTCGCCGCGCAGACCGCTGTACCGCCAATTGCCGATACAGGATCATTTCGATCCATACGTGTACTAACACTGGACGAAGGCGGTTAATCCGGCCCCAGCCGTGAATCAGGACAGGCCGAGGCGGCCTTACTCTCGATGCTGGGGGTTGTGGTCGTGCCAATCCGCCATCTGTTTGTACTCGCGGGCCATCTGCTCGAGCTCGCGCTTCGCTTTCGGATTGCCGGTTAGGGCGGCCTGGTGCCGGCCGAGCAGTTCAAGCGAGCGGTGCGAATAATTCGGCGGGAGATCGGTCTGGCATTCGGCAGAATACCACGCCCTCTCGGGGGCGGTCAGCCGTGTTACAAAGCGAACACTTCTCAGAAGGCCGGGCGAGAAGACCGCAGTCGCGGCCTCAAGACAGCTCCTGGGGCCTGTGCCGCGACGTTCCGCACGATGGGCGCTGCGGCTTGACCTAGCACATCGCGCGCTAACCCGGTGAGGATCTTAGCCGATCGTTAGCAAGAATCTGCAGTTTGCTCTTGGGACGAGCCGTGAGGACATGCACGGCCTTGTGCTCAGGCTCGGGGTCGAGGGTCCGCCAGCCAGCCCCGGAGGGCCTTCCCTCACGCCCCTAACTTTCGATTCACATGTATGGAGTCGGAACCGGTGCACGCCGTAGCGTTGGTGAAACCGGGGCTGGCTGTATTTCACTTAAACCAGGGCTCTCCCTCGCGTCGCGCGCTTACTTCGTTGTCGCGCTGCCGGACCGGGGGGAAGCTTCCTGCATTGCGCAAGGAGCTAACGTCGGCTGGTGGACGCAGGCGCGGAGATCGGCACGCGGCAGATCCCCGGCGTGGACGGCCCCTATCGCTTTTTTGAAAGCAGCTCGCGAAGGGCGGCCGCGTCGAGCATCTGCTCGGCCAGAAGCTTCTTCAGCTTCGCGCTCTCCTCTCCCAGCGCCTCAGGCGCTTGGTCTCAGAGACATCCATGCCGCCGAATTTAGCCTTTCAATTGTAGATCGTCGCTTCGGAGATCCCATGCCTGCGAGCCAGGTCAGCCGTTTCGCCCAAGCCTCATCCTCCTTTAATACCGCGATAATCTGCTCTTCCTGAACCTTGCTCGCCTCATCTGTCCGTCCCTCTTCGGGCCGGACTCTAACTCCTTCGCCTTCTGGAACAAATACTTAGTGGCGGGTCACGTCCAGGACAAATCCGAAAACTTCACGTCAAAAGAGGAAGCGGAGCACCTCTACGGGAGCTACCGAAACTGGCGGTTTTCTAGCTTCTTGACTTGGGTTTTATCTGGACGACAGCCAACGGAGACCCTCTATGTACATACCATCCCACTTTCGAGATGACGACCTCAAGAGCATTCAAGCGACAATCCGCTGCGCCCGATTGGCCAACCTGATCACAGCGACATCAGATGGGCCACTTGCGACGCCTCTTCCGCTCTTCCTCGATGAGAGCGAAGGCAAACACGGCGCTTTACGGGCACCTGGCGAAGGGCAATCCGCAATGGCGCACGGCCCCGATTGGAGAAGCTCTGGCGATCTTTAGTGGCGCAGAGGCTTATGTGACACCATCCTGGTATCCAAGCAAGCGTCAAACTGAACACGTGGTGCCTGCATGGAATTACATCGCGGTCCACGCCCATGGACCGATTGAGTTCTTCGAGGATCCTAAACGCCTGCTTGAGATCGTGACGCGTCTGACGAATATCCATGAGACGTCACGTGCGACGCCCTGGGCCGTCAGCGATGCGCCCGCGGATTTCATTGCCGTCCAGTTGCGTGAAATCGTCGGCGTGCGCATCCCGATCACCATGGTCGAAGGCAAGCGCAAGATGAGCCAGAACCGCCCTGCGCCCGATCGCGTTGGTGTCGCCACCGGCCTAGCGGCGAGCAAACTGGCACAGGACCTGGAAGTTGCAGCTCTTATCCTGGCTCAGGACTGAGACGATAATGTGCATGACCGTGGCCAACAGCGCCGATGGACATTACATCTGCAGCTCTCACACGCTCCAGCGGCATTAGTAGAGATTAACCCGGGCATACAATTACCTCGCGACATTTATTAACCGAACAGTCAGCTCGGGCTTACCGCGCTGTAGACACTTGTCTGTATTCTGACAGAGGCACAATCTCGTGTCAGGTCCAGTACAGCGCGAATATCGAAAGTCCATTCGGCCTTGTGGCTTGCCAGCGCCGCCTGGGTTGGCGCCTCCTGCTGTCCGCTTCGGCTTTCACGGTTCGACATTAGAAGGGGGAGGTCGGTGATCGAGTTTTTTCGTCACTCGGTCCAACCATCGGCTCAGTTCGATGACTCGCGCCGAATACCACGATTCGTTCAGTGCCCATTGGCGGTACATGGTCGTCTTTCGCCTGGCACGATGCTTGCTGAAGATCATTCGCTCCGAGAGGCGAGAGAGAGAAACTGCAAGGGCTTACAAAAGCAACATGAGCACAACGGCTTTGATCGGTGGCGTCATTCCGAGCACCGATGTGGTGAAACGAGCAGCGCGCATCGGCGCCGAAATCAAAAATATCAAGCTATCAGGCGATTTACCGGATCACGCGATCGCTGCGATCAACAGCTTATTGCTCAAGCACAAGGTGATCTTCTTCCGTAATCAAGGACATCTCAATGACGCCGAGCAGGAGCGCTTTGCCGCTCGTCTCGGAAAGTTAGTGCCGCATCCGATGCTTGGTGCCACCAAGGGGATGGCGTCGCTCCTCGAACTGGACTCCACTCGCGGCGGCGGTCGCGCAGACGTTTGGCATACGGATGGGACCTTCGCCGACGCCTATCCCAAGATTTTGGTCCTGCGGGCCGTTGTAATGCCAAGGTTCGGAGGCGACACCGTGTGGTCGAACACAGCTGCCGCTTATCTTGATCTGCCGCCGCCTCTACAACGCCTTGCCGACGGCCTATGGGCCGTTCACAGTAACGTTTTCGATTACGCCGGGATCGCGCGTGTCCGCGAGGTCGACAAGAAGCACTTTGACGAGGTGTTCACCAGAACGGCTTTTGAGACCGAGCATCCCGCTGTACGCGTCCACCCCGAGACAGGCGAGCGGACGCTAGTGCTCGGCGCCTTGGTGAAGCACTTTGTTGGGGTCGGCAAATACGACGGACAAAAGTTGTTCGATCTGTTCCAATCTCACATCACCGCGCCCGAAAACACTGTGCGCTGGACCTGGCTAGAGGGCGATATTGCAATATGGGATAACCGCGCAACGCAGCATTACGCGGTCAACGATTACGGGGACCAGCATCGCGTCGTACGGCGGGCCACGGTCGAGGGTGACGTGCCTGTCAGCGTCGATGGCCGGAGCAGTGTAACGCGCTTCAAGGCGACCGAATAACTGCAGTTGGCCCAGCGCCTCGCGTCTGAAAACCGAGAAAACCTGATAATCGGAGTTGTATCCGGCGCGAACACACCTTTCCGACAAGATATCTCGGCTCTTGGCGCCAGCTCGGCAGCGCCTAGAATTAGCATCGACCAACAGTTTCGGAAACCTTGAGCATCACTGTCCTTCGCCAGCGGCCGGTACGTGGCCTTCACGTTTCAGTTTAGAAAATCCTCGATCCGTGGCCATAAAGCGCGCTAACATGGGAGCGATGAGCTTAGTCGGATCGACCACTTGGCCACCCTGACGCGTAAGCGCTTCCGCATATGCAATGAGATCACGATGCACGGCCGCAGGCAGCTCGGTACTCACTTTGACCGGCTTGTCGTCTGGAAGCTCTCCAATTTTGAGTTTTGGCATGTTGTCACCCTCTATAGGGCGTAAGTATGAGGTCACGATTGACAAGAACACGAACCGGGAAGCCAGGTCGTACAGCCAGAGTGGGCTGGATGTTGAGGCTGCGGCGAACGACCTGCTGTCCGGTCTGATTCAGTGAGTCTGAGGCGCCGTGCCGCAATGCCTGGATGATCGCGCTGTCGTTGCTGTTGGTGTCCGAGCCGGCCCCCAGTTCGGTCCCGACCGCCAGAAACGTCGATAGTGCCGCAGCCTTGAACAGCTCACCCCAGTGATTGTCGACCTGGTCTTCGAGGCCTGCATACCCGGCAGCGTCAGCGCCAGGCCGCCGCTCGAGAACGATGGAACGTCCGTTCGGCATAATCAGCCGGGTCCAGACGAGCAGGACACGGGACTGGCCGAAAGTGACCTGGCTATCGTAGATGCCGATCAGACGCGCTCCCTGAGGGACAAGCAGAGAGCGGCCGGTCGGCGTGTCATAGACATTCTCGGTCACCTGCGCCGTGATCTGGCCCGGCAGGTCCGACCGGATTCCGGTGATCAGGGCTCCCGGAATAACCGTCCCAGCCTGCACGATATACGGTGAAGCCGGCTTGGTGACGCGATCAGGGCTTACCGTGCGACGGTCCACAGAAGCGTTCACGAAGGCAAGCTTGCGGTCCTGACCGTTTTGCGCATTTCCGTCGTCGCCGGTGCTCGTCGCGCTCGCAGGCACGACGCGCTCGTTTCCAACCGCCGCAGCGGCGGGGGGACGCACTTCTCGTCCATTCGCCGAAGCGAATAGATGGCTGATGCGGGCTGCTTCGGTCTCTTGATCCCGGCGCTGCTGTTCTGGATCAGCGCCGATCGTCGGCAACTGGCCTTGGGCCGCAAGGATCGGCCGACCGAGGTCCCCGGGAAGGGGCGGACCCAGTTGCGGGATTGGCTGGCGCGGAATGCCAGTGTAGTCCTTCGGCAGCGCCGTAATACCGTCAGCGACATTGTGATGGTCGGTACTGTAAAGCTCATCGGCCGCCTGGTCTCGAGGGCGATTCTTCTGCAGCGACCACAGCACGGCTCCACCGATGACAAGCAGGGCGACCGCGCTCCCTCCCGCCAGTACTTTCCGTGACAACCGTGTCACGCGCGGGTGCTCCGCTCTCAAGCGGAAGCCCCTGGACTGATCCTCTTGTGTCTCAGGCGGAGCCGCTTGCTCCTGATCGTTCATATTCCGAGTGTTCATGACGACGGTCTCCCATCGGTCCTGACAATACGGACCTTCTGCTGGTGCTCGCCGCCAAGCCGCAGTTCGGCGGCAGCAAACAGCCGATCGACGATCAATACGTTGCCGTAAGCGCGATAATTGACGAGTTCAGTCTTGCCGTCTGGACCGATGACGAAAAGCGGAGGCATCTCGCCCTGCACGATCCCCGCCGGGAATTCGACATAGACCTTGCGGCCATCGTCATATGCGGCGAGCGGCCGCCAGGGAGGACTGTCCCCTTCGATGGCATAGCGGAAGGTGCGCTGCGCCGGGTCCGGAAGAACAGGCTGCGCGACCGAACGCGATCGTTCCCGTGCAGTTTCTGGATAGTACCAAGCAACAGACGGCATGTATGGCCGTTCGCGGGAGCGGAGCTCAATCAAGTAGGTGCGCCGGTCCGTATTGACCACCAAGTTGGTCTCAATCGAAGCTCGGGTCGGCTTGACCAGGATATGGACCCGCCGTGTGTCGCCGCTCCCGCTTTCGGTATCGCCCACGACCCAGCGTACGGTATCTCCGGCCGCGATCGGTCCTGATCCCGTCAACTGCTCTCCCTCCTCGAGCGCGATATCCGTGATCTGCCCCGGTGCGGCGTAAATCTGATAGAGCGCCCCGGGACTGTAGGCGTAGATTTGCGCTGCGTTGAAATAGCCCCGCTTGCGCGGTTCGACCCGGGCTGCGCTGTTTGCCGTCTCTACGCGGCTCACCGGCTCAGCGTCTTCTTTCGCGCCTGACTTGCCGCCGAGAGCAGGCTTCCAGAGAGGTGGAACGTGAAGCGGTCGCGATCTGTCGTCGAGAGCCACTGGCGCCGCCGGCAGCGGAGGAACATCAGCGTCATAGCTGATCTCCGGCGGAATGTAGGTCGCGCAGCCTCCGAGCGCGGACGAACAAAGCAGGAAAGCGGATAGAAATGCACGCTTCGAGCTCACGAACTCGGGCCAAGCCGAGCCGAGCCTGCTTTGCTGGAGGGAACGCTTCGAATGAACGTCAAATGGCATCTTGGTCACTGGCTCAACTCCTTTGACCAGTTGATGGCGCGGACGTAGACGCCAAGGGGGTTCTTGCGCAGGCGTTCGGCATCGCGGGGTGTCTCGATCACGATCGAGAGAATTGCGGTCCAACGCTCAGTCGCGCTCAACGAGCCGTTGTCGTAGATGCGCTGGGTCCAGGCGACTCGAAAGCTCTCCGAAGACGCGCGAATGACGCTTGAGACGTCCACTGAGATTTGTGCCTTGCCCAGCTTGGCAAAGGGGTCATTGTTGCGCGCATAGTCGTTCAGTGCAGCCGCGCCACGATCCGTCGTAAAATCATAGGCCCGGAGCCAATTCTGGCGCAGAACGATACTGTCTGCCGGCAAACCTCTGACGTCCTCGATGAAGCGCGCCAGATGGTAGGCTATCTGAGCGTCAGTAGGTTGATAGTCGATGTTGGCCGGCGCAACCCTTGCTTGACCGAGATGATCGACCTCAACTACCCAGGGCGTGATCGAGCCTTGGCTCGATTGCCAGACAAGGCTGCCAGCGAGACCGGCAGACAACATCAAACAGCCGAACGCCATCAGGCGCCAGTTCTTAGCTTGCACGCGCGCTGATCCAATGCGTTCGTCCCAAACCTGAGCGGCCTTTTGATAAGGCGTAATCGGCTCGGGCATGCGCCCGTAGTGAACTGTTGGTCGTTTGAACATCGATGGGTGCCCCTGATATCGAGTGATCGGTTTCAAGTGTGCGATAGAAGGATTTGAGGCGCTGCTGTGCGGCGGAGGTGTAGTGGTGCGTCTCAGCGTTCTCCTTCGGACAAATCGACGGAAGAGCCGCTGCCACCATGATCGCCCGAGCGGACGGCGTGGCCAGCAGCCGAGGCACCGTGCTGAATGATCTGAGCACGCTTCATGCGGCGAGCCCAATCAGGCTGCCCGTCGGCCGGAGCGCTCGCGCCCTGGTCGCCCGCTTGGCTACCTCCGAAGGTAGCCGCTGCCCGGCGCAATGGACTCCACGCAGCCGAAGCGCCAGCCTCCGCGACGCCGGCAAGGCCGCCGCTTCGATAGGCGGCTGTTGCTCCGCTTATGACAGCGCCGCCACCGCGCGCGGCGCCTGCAACCGCACCGCCAGCGAGACCGGCACCGCCAGCGGCAAGTCCCGCGCCAGCTGCAACAATGCCGCCAGCAGCAAGGCCTGTTCCAATCGCGGCGCCGGCGCCAAGTTGAGGTCCGCCCGACACTAGGCCGTTTGCGATACCCGGACCGAAGATGCCGAGGCCCAGCAAGGAAAGCGCCGCGAGCACCAGTGTCATCGCGTCTTCGATGGTCGGCTGTGCACCGCCGAAACCTGCGGTGAACTGCGAGAACAGGGTGGAGCCGATGCCGACGATGACGGCCAGGACCAGGATCTTGATGCCGGAAGATATGACGTTGCCCAGAACGCGCTCCGCCGCGAAGGCAGTCTTGCCAAACAAGCCAAAGGGAATGAGCACGAAGCCGGCCAGCGTCGTGAGCTTGAATTCGATCAGGGTGACAAAGAGCTGGATCGCCAGAATGAAGAAGGCGAGCAGCACCACAATCCAGGCGAATAGGAGAACGACGATCTGGACGAAATTCTCGAAGAAGCTGATGTAGCCCATCAGGTTGGAGATCGAATCAAGCAATGGTCGACCGGCATCGAGGCCGACTTGGGCGATCTTTCCCGGTCGCAGGAAATCTGCCGCGGAGAGGCTTGCGCCCGATGCTTTCAGTCCAAGACCGGCGAAACTCTCGAAGACGGTGCGCGCCAAGCTGTTCCAGTTGCCGATCAGGTAGGCAAAGACGCCTACGAAGAGCGTTTTCTTGACGAGGCGCGCGATGATGTCCTCGTCCGTTCCCCAACTCCAGAACAACGCTGCGAGCGTAATGTCAACCGCAGCAAGGGTCGTTGCGAGATATCCGACCTCGCTCCCCAGCAGCCCGAAGCCGTTATCGATATAACGCGTGAACGTTTCAAGGAACTGGTCAATGATCCCCGTACCAGTCATGGCTTGCTCGCCTCAGGCATCGCCGGTCCCGGATAACCTTGCGGCATCCGGCTCTGATCCTTTCGGGTGGACGCCAAGCCTGCGGTGGAATCGTCTTGGCCAGGATCTGCGGGAACGTTCTTCCTGCCCAAGAAGCGGCGCCGGTTTTCGGCCCAAATCTGCTGGCAATGCCGATAACCTGCTGTTTCCTCAGCAGTGACGCTGCGGCAGCGTGCGAGATCAGGGTTGGCTGCATCTGTCGTCCGCTCCGTCTTCGGCAGCGCGGGCGACTCGTCACTACCGCGAAGCTGAATCGTGCAGGCTGTGACCACCAAAACGCCGATTGTCGTCAGCAGCGACAACGCCTTGAATGCCCGAATGTCCGTCATCAGTGGAACATCTGCACGCTGGATGATTGATAACCCTGCCCTGGCGTAAGAAACCGTCGAAGCTGCTCGCGGCCCTGGTCCTGGGCCGAGGCGCGTTGCGCTGCTTCAAGGCTTTGCGCCCTGCCCTGCGCCGTCACGACAGCGGTGAGGTCGGCGAGCTGCTGCGCGTTAAGCGCGAGAATCTGGTTACCAGCTTGTGTTGCCTGCAGAGCGCCGCTTGCGCCCTGGCTAGACATGACGAGCGCGGAGGTCTGGACACGGTTGGTGTCGAGATTGCCAACGATGCCGGCCTGGACGCGAAGCGCGTCTTGCGTTGCGGCATAGGAATTCTGCCAACGCGATTGAGCATTGGAGATCAGTAACTGGTTCGATTGGCTGCTGGTCGCTGGCGCGTAGCTGGTCGAGAACGCGCGATCGATCTGATCGACGTCGTAGGCGATCCGCTGGGCCTGGGCCAGCAATTGCTGGGTCCGCTGGATCGAGGATTGCAGTTGGCGCAGGGATGAATACGGCAGGTTTGCCAGATTCTTTGCCTGATTGATCAGCATCTGCGCCTCGTTCTGCAACGAGGTGATCTGGTTGTTGATCTGCTGCAGCTCACGGGCGGCAGTCAGGACGCTCTGGACGTAGTTGTTGGGATCGAAGACGATCCACTGCGCCCGCGCGGGCACCCTGAGGTCGAGCATCAGCGCGACCATGCCAGCGGCCGCCAATAGGCCAAGACGCCTCATACCGATTTCTCCAGATTGACGAGATTGGGGATCAGGTCGAGGGCCCAGGCGACGCCACGGTGCTGTAGCCAGGCCGGCACGAAGCCGTCAGGTCCATGTTCGGCGAGGAGTTGCGAGATGGCTGCCTGGTCTGTCTTGGAAGAGGCTGCGGTAAAGGCCAGAGCGACCTCGCCAAGGCCAAGTTCGAACATCCGGTTGCCGCGGCGAGATTGGCAGTAGTAGTCGCGCTTGGGCGTAGCGCGGCTCAGAAGCTCGATCTGGCGGTCATTGAGGCCAAAGCGGCGATAGATCGCTGTGATTTGCGGCTCGATCGCCCGCTCGTTCGGCAGCAACAGCCGCGTTGGGCAGCTTTCGATGATCGCCGGCGCGATTGCGGACCCGTCAATATCCGAAAGCGATTGGGTCGCAAAGATAACGGACGCATTCTTCTTGCGAAGCGTCTTCAGCCATTCCCGGAGCTGGCCGGCAAAATCTTCGTCATCGAGGGCAAGCCAGCCTTCATCGACAATAAGTAGTGTAGGCCGACCGTCGAGGCGGTCCCCGATGCGATGGAAGAGATACGCCAGCACGGTCGGCGCAGCACTCGTTCCGATCAAGCCTTCGGTCTCAAACGCCTGGACCGACGCCTCGCCGAGATCTTCGAATTCGGCATCGAGCAAGCGCCCGGAAGGTCCGCCCAGGCAGTATGGTTGCAGGGCGCGCTTCAGGGAGTTCAATTGAAGAAGGACTGACAGGCCCGTGAGGGTGCGTTCCTCCCTCGGCGCCGAAGCGAGAGATGTTAGCGCCGACCACAGATGATCCTTGACCTCAGGGGTGATCTCGATCTTTTCCCGTGCCAGGATCGCGCCGATCCATTCCGTCGCCCACCCTCGCTCGGAAGGATCGTCGATCCAGGCCAAAGGTTGCAGCGCGACTGGGTTTTCGTCCCCGTCAGACAATGCACCGCCGAGATCATGCCAGTCGCCACCCATGGCGATCGCGGCCGCCCGGATCGAACCGCCGAAATCGAAGGCAAAGACCTGCGAATTCGGGTAACGACGGAACTGTAGCGCCATCAGGGCAAGCAGGACCGACTTGCCGGCTCCAGTCGGTCCCACTACTAGCGTATGGCCGACATCGCCGACGTGGAGCGAGAATCGGAAGGGCGTCGATCCCTCGGTCTTGCCGAACAGAAGCGGCGGACCCTTGAAGTGCAGATCCCTCGCCTCGCCGGCCCAAACAGCCGACATCGGAATCATATGGGCGAGGTTGAGGGTCGAAATCGGAGGCTGCCGCACATTGGCGTAGACGTGCCCGGGCAGACTGCCGAGCCAGGCTTCGACGGCGTTCACGGTCTCGATTATGCAGGTGAAATCGCGGCCCTGTATGACCTTCTCGACCAGCCTCAGCTTTTCATCGGCAGTGTTGGGATCGCGGTCCCAGACAGTGATGGTCGCCGTAACAAAGGCTTGTCCGATCTGATCCGACCCCAGTTCCTGCAACGCTGCGTCGGCATCAAGCGCCTTGTTGTGGGCGTCGGTATCGAGCAGCGTCGACGCCTCGTTCGTCATGACCTCCTTGAGAATGGCGCCAATCGACTTTCGTTTGGCAAACCACTGCCGCCGAATCTTGGTCAGCAGTTTGGTGGCGTCGGTCTTGTCGAGCATGATTGCGCGCGTCGACCAACGATACGAGAATGCCAGACGATTCAGATCGTCCAGGATACCCGGGGTCGTCGCACCCGGAAAGCCGACAATCGTCAAGACCCGAATATTGGCTGAGCCCAACATCGGCTCTAGCCCGCCGGTCAGCGGCTGGTCGGACAACAGCGCGTCGATGTACATCGGAATTTCAGGCACGCGAACGCGGTGACGCTTGGTCGAGATCGTCGAGTGCAGGTAGGTCAGCGTGTCCTGATCATCGAGCCACGCGCATTCCGGCATAAATCCTTCAACGAGCTGCAGCACACGGTTGGTTTGGTCGATAAATCCGCGGAGCACCTCGCGGGCGTCTGCTCCCACAGTCCGATCGCGTCCCTCATAGAGCAGGCGCTCTGCCCTGGCGGCTCCCTCTTCGGGTGGCAGATAGAGGAAGGTCAAGAAGTAGCTGGACTCGTAGTGGGCACTCGCCTCTTCGAACTGAGCCCTTCGTTCCGCATCGACCAGCGCTGACGCGATGTCGGGAAAGACGTTAGGCGGGTACGCCCCCGCAAAGTGACGCTGCGCCTCAACGAACACGGCGCAGCCCGATCCCAGGCGACGCACGGCGTTGTTCAGACGGCTGGCGACGGCTACAAGCTCAGCCGGCACCGCGCTGTCGAGGTCAGGCCCCCGGAACTTTGCTGTCCGTTGGAACGAGCCGTCCTTGTTCAGGATGATTCCCTCGTCGACGAGGGCTGCCCAGGGCAGGAAGTCGGCGAGGCGCGCGCTGGAATGACGATATTCGGCAAGGTTCAACATGACCGATAACTCAAAGATTGAGATGACTGGGAATGCGCAGATGTCGGCGCACCACATCGACGAATGCGGGGTCGCGCTTGGCGGCCCAGACGGCGGCCATGTGGCCGATGAACCAGAGGACAAGTCCCGCGATCCACAGCCGAAGTCCGAGCCCAAGGGCTGCCGCAAGCGTGCCGTTCACGATTGCAACTGATCGCGGCGCGCCGCCCATCAGGATTGGCTCAGTGAGCGCGCGGTGAACGGGCACGGCAAAGCCTGTGAGGGGTTCATCCATCAGATAACCACGCCGCCGCCGAAGGAGAAGAACGAAAGGAAGAAGCTCGAGGCGGCAAACGCGATCGACAGACCGAACACGATCTGAATCAACCTGCGGAAACCACCCGACGAGTCCCCAAACGCGAGCGTGAGACCGGTCACCACGATGATGATGACGGCGATGATCTTGGCGACCGGTCCCTCGACCGACTGCAAGATCTGGTTGAGTGGCTGCTCCCAGGGCATGTTCGAGCCAGCCGCCCATGCTGGCTGAACTGCCAAGACCACCGTGCCGAAGGCGGCCAACGATGCACCTCGAAGAAAGCGAAATTGCTGACGCATGTCAGTCTCCTGCTGATGAAAGGTCGTAGTCGCCGGCGGCCCCTAGCCCGGTGACGAGGGCAAGCTCGGCGAGGCGACGGCCGGCGCCGCGCCCTGCCAGCACGGCGATAACGTTGATGGTCTCGGCGATCAGGGCCCGCGGAACCGTGATGACGGCTTCCTGGATGAGCTGCTCGAGCCGCCGCAGTGCGCCGAGCGCGGTGCCCGCATGAATAGTGCCGATGCCACCGGGATGACCGGTGCCCCAGGCCTTGAGCAGATCGAGTGCTTCCGCACCGCGCACCTCGCCAACCGGAATACGATCAGGACGCAGTCGCAGCGAGGACCGAACGAGATCGGATAGCGTAGCCACGCCATCTTTGGTCCGCAGCGCCACGAGATTGGGCGCTTTGCATTGGAGTTCGCGCGTGTCTTCGATCAGAACGACCCGATCGGCGCTCTTTGCTACCTCGGCCAAGAGGGCATTCGTCAGCGTTGTCTTGCCGGTCGATGTCCCACCGGCGACGAGGATGTTCTTCCTTGCGTCGACCGCGCCTCTCAGGATCTTGGCCTGCTCCGAGGTCATGATCCCCCTGGCGACGTAGTCGTCAAGCGTAAACACGGCGGCGGCGGGCTTGCGGATAGCAAAGGCCGGTGCTGCAACGACCGGAGGCAAGAGACCTTCGAAGCGCTCGCCGGTCCCTGGCAATTCGGCCGAGACCCGTGGCGAACCGGCATGCACCTCGGCACCCACGTGATGCGCTACCAGGCGAACAATGCGTTCGCCATCCGCCGCGGACAGAGTTTCGCCTGTGTCGATCAGACCATCCGACAACCGATCGATCCACAGCCGCCCATCTGGGTTGAGCATCACCTCGACGATCGCTTCGTCTTCGAGGTAGCCGGCAATCGCGGAGCCAAGCGCGCTACGCAGCATTCGCGCACCGCGTGAGCTCGCTTCGGATTGAATGGAATGGATTGCCACTGTTCGCCCCCACCGAATGAGAGCGTCCTCAGACTCCCTCATATGGGGAGGATTAGAAAAGGCACCAATGGACTTGGCGCAACAAGCGCTTTCGGTGATCGTAGGCTGGCGTAGAAAAAGAAAGACTGAGAAACCGATATTTGACGGCTACTTAATCTTATCCGCTCGCCGCGAATTGCTGCTCACCACTCCGCATCATCATCCGCTGGCAGGAGGATGACCGAGTCCTCATAGAGCCGAACTGTCTCGACAGCGTAGGAAACATCGGTCGGCTCGAAGAAGACGATTGAACTTATCCATGAAGCGACGGATCGGCGCCAAGGCAGCGCGAACCAGACCAACGCTGCGATCTGCAGTGCTATGTAGAGACCGAACGCGACTTGATAAGCTTGGACGGGCCTACGGCCATCATTCGCAGACCATTGCTCCAGGATAAGACCTGTCGCGTATTGTGCCAGAAAGGCCCAACCAAAGTGCAAAACGTTCAAGGCGCCGTTCGCACGACCGGCAAGCTCCGGCGGAAAGTAATCCAGTATCACCGCGAAGCTCACCACGGTTGCCGTTCCGACAATTGCGACAACGGACCAGGGCAAGACGGATGGCAGAGGCGCTCGCAAGATCAAAGCAAACTCAGCTGCGATAAATAGCGCTGCAACCAGCGCCAATACTGTTTCCGCCCCAATTCCCCTTCGTTTGATGCAATGGACCGTCATACCGAATAACCAAGCGCCACCGCTAAGTACGATCGACATCATGAAAAGCTGTCTGACGAGACTTGCGCGATCAAGCCCCTCCACGTCGGCCAGCCATAGCGATGCCCACAATCCCTGCAGGGACCAGGCCGATCCAATGCAAGTCGCCGACAACGGGGCCATTCGCCAAAAGCGGCAATCGCCGAAAACGGAGCTAAGGGTCGCGGGGGTTGACGCCATAGACGAGACAATGCCTCGTTCGGGTACCACGACATAGATGAGAGCGGCCGTCACACCGGTAGCCGCCGCCAAGACCTCAAAGAGTTGCCGCCAGCCCATCCAAGCCAGCAGATGTTCGACGGGAGCCGTAGCGGTCACCGCTCCTAGCGAGCCCAGCATGACCATATAGCCGTTCAGCAAGGCAACGCGTTCCCTGGGGAACCAAAGGATCATGGATTTCAGTCCAGCCGTCAGCGCCGCCGCGAGGCCGAGCCCGATCATTGCACGTGCGATCAAAAGTGACAGGAAGCCGGTCGATACCGCAAACAGCCAAGCGCCCACTGCTGCGAGCAAGAGCAAAACACTCTGTACGCGGCGAGGACCAAAGCGGTCCAACGATATGCCGACGGGGATCTGGGCCGCCGCGAAAACAAGGAAATAGACCGACGTAAGCAACCCGAGGTCGGCAGTCCCAAGCCCGGTATCCGAGCTGAGACGACTGGCGATCAAAGCGTTGATCGTACGATACAGATACGAAAGATAGTATCCGACCGCAAACGGGAGAAATACGCGCGCGGTGAGGCGCCATGCCCCGGAAATCTGCATGCTGGCCCCTCTTGCTGTCAGCTGGTGCAAGCCGATAGCGTGACCAGCTTTTCGTTAGTTCAGCTAAATCACTGCGGGCGTAAGTTAGCGAACAAAAAGAAGGGAACGGCGAAACGGTCTTTCTCCATGATTCAATTAAGCTTCTTCGACCGGTTCCTGACGGCGAATATCTTCCGGAATCTCGCGCAGAAAGCTTTGCCCCTTTTGCAAACGGCGCCCTAGCGCCTCGACAAATCCTTCAAAGCGCTCCCTTCCCTTTACTTGCGCGGCCGCCTGCGCGTCGTTGGGCAACGGTGGCGTGATCGTCAGCCAGAAACGGATGAAGAGAGCCAAGGTCTCAGCCGCCAAACCAACGTCACGCTCGAGCCTCTGCATCTGACGCGACAACCGATCCAGGCGCCGGGTAAACGCCGCCTCCCGTCTGTCCGCGCCGTCCGGTGACAAAAATGAAGCGACAGCCGCTTCTACGATCGCGGACCGGGAAAGCTTCTTGCGATCGGCGAGTTCCGAGATCTGTTTCAGAAGCTCTGGCGGAAAATAGACGTTCATCCGGTCGCGCATACTGCTCAGAGCTCCATACCGTCATTAGGGTCCATGGCGACTTGACGGGCGACACCACGGAGCTGTTGGCGTATAACCCGGGACTGCCGGACCGTGTCCTCGTCATCATCAAGAACGGCGGCGAATTCCTCTGCCGGCGTTGGTTCGGTCGTCTCCTTGGCGATCGCGATGTGATCGGGGAGTTCGGGCTCACGACGGAGCCCGCTGTTTGCTGTGTCTTCCTCGGCCTCCGCAGCTTTGGCAGTTGGACCTCCAGTTGGTTTCAGCACTTGGAGCGCTGACCATCCGTCCGTTCGCGATGATCGGCCGGCTGTCCCAGGATCGGGCGGCGGCAGAACCCGCTCGGTGAATCGCCGATCCTCGTAGTAGCGGACCTTGTTCGCCCGGATCGGCGCCGTCCCTGCCACCATGACGATCTCGTCTGCCGGCGGAAGCTGCATGACTTCGCCTGGGGTCAGCAGCGGCCTCGCAGTTTCCTGCCGTGAGACCATCAGGTGCCCAAGCCATGGGTTCAACCTGTGCCCGGCGTAGTTCTTCATCGCGCGCATCTCGGTCGCCGTGCCTAGCGCGTCGGAGACCCGCTTGGCGGTCCGCTCATCATTAGTCGCGAAGCTGACCCGGACGTGGCAGTTATCGAGGATCGCGTTGTTAGGCCCGTAGGCCTTCTCAATTTGATTGAGCGACTGCGCAATCAAGAAACTCTTGATGCCGTATCCTGCCATGAAGGCGAGCGCGGACTCGAAAAAATCAAGCCGACCGAGTGCCGGGAACTCGTCGAGCATCATCAGGACTCGATGCCGGCGGTCGCGGGCGTGCAAATCTTCGGTCAGGCGCCGGCCGATCTGGTTCAGCACCAGGCGGATCAGCGGCTTGGTCCGCGAGATATCGGAGGGCGGCACCACGAGATAAAGCGTCGTGGGACGGCTATCTGCGATCAGATCGGCAATCCGCCAATCGCAGCGGCGGGTTGCTTGGGCCACGACAGGATCGCGGTACAGCCCGAGAAACGACATCGCGGTGGATAGGACGCCAGAACGTTCATTCTCCGACTTGTTGAGCAGCTCGCGCGCGGTCGAGGCGACCACTGGATGCGCACCCTGCTCGCCAAGGTGCGTCGTGGTCATCATGGCCTTCAACGTTGCCTCGATCGGCCGCTTCGGGTCGGACAGAAAGGAGGCGACGCCGGCTAGGGTCTTGTCCACCTCCGCGTAGAGAACATGGAGGATGGCGCCGACCAGGAGCGAATGGCTCGTCTTCTCCCAATGGTTCCGCTTGTCGAGCGATCCTTCGGGGTCGACGAGAACGTCGGCCACGTTCTGGACATCGCGAACTTCCCATTCGCCGCGCCGGACCTCGAGCAGCGGATTGTAGGCTGAGGACTTTGGGTTGGTGGGGTCGAACAGTAGGACGCGGCCATGTCGCGAGCGAAAGCCGGCCGTCAGTTGCCAGTTCTCACCTTTGATGTCGTGCACGATGGCCGAGCCCGGCCAGGCCAGCAACGAGGGAACGACTAGGCCAACACCCTTACCGGACCGAGTGGGCGCAAAACACAAGACGTGCTCCGGTCCGTCGTGGCGGAGGTAGTGCCGGTCGAGCTTGCCGAGCACCACACCATCCTGACCGAGAAGTCCGGCCGCTCGAACCTCCTCCAGACCAGCCCAGCGCGCCGAACCATAGGTCTCGACATTCTTGGCTTCACGCGCGCGCCACACCGACATGCCGATCGCCACCGCGATCGAAACAAAGGTTCCCGACGCCGCGATGAAGGCACCCTCGAGAAAGATTTGTGGCGCGTAGGCATCGTAAACGAACCACCACCAGAAGAACACTGGCGGGTAGTAAATCTTGAAGCCCCACAGTTCGAACCAGGGCCGCCCAAGCTCCGGTTGCCAGGCGAGCCGCCAGGCCGTCCACTCGGTTGCTCCCCAGATGGCCAGCAAGACGATCAGGCCGACAACGATCACCTGTCCCCAGAGGATTTTGGTTCCGGACATCCCGAACGCCCTTCCGCAACTGAATTGGAGAGACTGCTAGAGGCCAAGGTCGCGCTTCCGACCAAAACCCCATTCGATGCCACCGCCGTCCTTCACGACGCCGGTGACGTGTTGGCCGAGTTTCTTTTCGAGTTCGCGCGACCAAGGCACGAGCTGGAAGCCGAGCCCGTTATCGATCATGGCGAAGCGTCCTGAGCTGAGCGTCAGCCGCTGGCGATATGTGCCCGCCACATGCTCCCCGGGGTCACGCTTCATGTAAGGGAGGCGCGTGTCGGCCGAGACTTTTGCGGCCACCTCATCCAGTTCACGCCGGCGCAAAGTGTTCAAGAGGTCGCGCTGCAATATGATGCGTTGGCCCTGCCGCCGCGCCAGGCCTTCCTGGATCAGATGCTCGGTACGGGCTTCCATGGCGTCGCGTGTCTCGCGGCCGAAGCCGCCCATGGCGAGCGGCATGGCCTTGCGTTCGACGAGCCTGTGGTCGAGCCAAGTTGCCCCTCTTGCCTTGACCTGACCACCAAGATCGAGATCGGAACGGGTCGCGAGCACCACGGTGGGGTGCGGATCGCCGGGTGGACCGAAACTCCGGACTTCGACGATGCCGCCGACGGGCGGTGCATATTCGAACGCCTCGAGCCCTCGGAAGCGCACGTGGTGCGCGCGTCCATCTGTTCCGTCGATCAGGGCGAAGGCCTCGCCGGTCAGCTCGTCATGCAGTCCACGGTCGACCAGCCGTCCGACGATCTGGGATGTCGGCTCGCCGCCCTCGATGACGAAGTCGGCAATACCGCGCGCCTCCGCACGCTCGGCAAAGGCGCGGTGCATGGTCTTGATGATGTCACCGCGCATCCCGAGATCGCGCAAGCTACGTTCGGCTTCAAGGCCGACCATCCATTCGCCTGGTGCGGTGGGTGCGGCAAGGCCCATCTTCTCCAGGTGTTGAAGGCGACCGACCATCAGGCGCCTGATCTCGGGATCGGACTTGCCGGGATTCTCTGGGCGAAGATCAATGTACCCGGTCTCATCTGCTGCAAGCCGGATCTCCCGGTCGAGCCGCGTCCACCGTTCCGCCGTGACTTCCCTCTCCAGCGTATTGCGGATCTCGTGCTCGGGTTTTGGTCCCAGTTCGATGGCGACCAGTTCCTCGGCGCGTGAGCGCAGGCCCTGGCTGATGTAGTCGCGGGAGATCACGAGGTCCGCCCCTTCCTCATCTATTCCGCGAACGAGAAGATGGACGTGAGGGTTGTCGGTGTTCCAATGATCGACAGCCACCCAGTCGAGCCGCGTGGAGAGATCGGTCTCCATTTGCCTGGCGAGATCGCGGGCAAAGGCCTTCAGGTCGGTCATGTCGCCGGCATCCTCCGGCGAGACGATGAACCTGAAATGATGCCGGTCGTCCTTGCACCGTTCGGCGAAAGCCGCGCTATCGGCGCGGTCGCTGCTGGCATCGAACATCTCGGCCCGCTCACCACTCCGGGTCACGCCTTCGCGCTTCAGATATGAGAGGTGGGCGGTCAGTGGCGCGGAGCGGAAGGCTCGCCCTTTGTGACGAACCACGCGGGCCTTCACCACGACGCGCCGCGTCGGGCTAAACAATCTGGCGCGGCTAAAGGCGAGGCGCCCGCGGCCAAAGGTCGAGCGCCCATGGGCTGCAGAACGCCTGCCGACGACGGCGTGAGCCGAGGTGTGTCCTGCTTTCTTCGCCGCCCGCAGCACCTGGTTGATGAAGCTCTTCGGCTTAGGCGAGCGTGTGCTGCGGATGCGCCCCGGCCGAACACGCAGATCACTGTCGCCCACGCTCACGGCCGGGCCTCCAAACGATCAAAAGCACGCATAGTGCCGAAAACGCCTTTGATTGCATTCGCCAAAATGCAACGCGCGGCACGCGCGCCGACCGACCGGCACGCCAGAACCCAAGCCATGCCAATGGCTTGCGGTTCGACCGGCGAGCCCCTTTTATCTCGCCGTCCTGCCGTCGTGGTCTCCCGGTCGTCGGTTCCCGAAAGAGCCGCCGCGACTTGGCAGCCACCTCGCGAAGCACCCGCTGCTTCCGAGCGCTTGCGATAGCGATCGTTACCCGAAGGGCCGAGACACCCGAAGGGTGGCTCGGTGAGGAGCGAAGCGACGAGTAGAGCGCGGGCCGAAGGCATCGCCCACACGCCATCAGCTTGCGAACCCGCACACTTGGTCATTGCGATGCTCCCGAATCCGATCGAGGGACGAACACGCCAATAGGTCGGGGGACCATGCGCGAAACATCGGGCGCCGAAATTGCGGTCATGACACCGCTCGATGGCACAAGCGCCAGCAACCGATCGCGCGTCTTCATGAGATCGGGTCGAGTAACGAATAGCGTCGCAGCTGCTGATGACTGTGCGCTGGACGTCAACCCCGGCGGCAGTTCGATGGCAAGCAAATTTGCAAGCTTTGCGACGTATGCTCGCGTCTCCTCTGGCAGAGACCCGCCTGCGAGATGCTCTTCATAGCGAGATGGTCCCGCATTGTACGCGGCGAACACGCCAGGCGAGCCATACCGATCGAACAGTTCACGCAAGTACGCCGTGCCGGCCAGAATGTTGTCGTGCGGGTCGTAGGGGTCGTTCCCGAGATTGTAGCGCTCGCGAAGTTCCGCCCAAGTCGTCGGCATGATTTGCATCAGGCCCATTGCGCCTTTTGGCGATCTGGCGTGCACGTCACCAGCACTCTCGATGCTTTGGACTGATCGGATCCAGTTCGGCGCGATCGCAAAGCGTTGTGAGGCTTCATTGATGAAACCGGCAAATGAGTGAGCGGTCTGACTGATCGTCGGCTGGGCGGCTGATCCGCTCTGGGCCAAAGCAGCACTGTCACCCGCGGTCAGAAGAAGCATCGGGGGCACGACAGCGCAAACACGCGTGCCCAACCGACCAAAGGACGCGGTCGGGCTCGCGCCAGCCTTGCAGACATCGATCGAGACGACGGAATGATCCCACAATCGATCGAGCAAGGGAATGGCAAGGAGAACACCTCGAATACGCATGATTACTCCTCCACGTCCACACCGGCATCGCACGGCCGATCACGCTAGACGCCGGAAGAAATCCAAAATACCGGCCATCAAGAGAGTCGTCCGACTGCCAGTTCATCAGAAACAGCTCGCCGTCGCTAACGACGCGGCAGCCCTGCCATTTCGGCAGCGGCCTGCCCCGTCTGTCGTGATCCTTCGCCTCGCCCACCGCGACGTCGTCGACCGAAATCGCGAGGCCGGTTCTGCAAACACTTTGCCCCGGAAGGGCGAGCACGCGCTTCAGCATGGGGACGCCAATGGGTAAATAGCCGTTTAGGTCGAGGAAGGTCGCGAGCGGCTCCGGCGGCTGCACGGCGACTAATTCAGTAACTTGGAATTGGTCTGCCGGTCGGAGGCGGTAGAGACCGATTGGCACGCTTGCGGATGCGTTCCAGATGTAAAGCGGAAGCGGCTCCAGGACGATCGTCGCGATGAGCGCAGCAGCGACACCAAACGTGGTGGTCAGCGTCTTCATGCGGCCCGTCATCGCATGATCCTCTGACGGTGAAGCCAAGCCTGGTGGCGCGCTTTCGTATACGGGCGCGGGTTTTCGTTAACCGACAGGCGGTTATGAACGTGATGCCAATGATCGGGCGCGACATCAGCAGGATCGATGCCGAGTGCCTCAACGGCATCGATCATTTGCAGCACTCGTTCGACCTTCGGCCAGCCGGACAGACGCAGCAAAATCTCTCCGCCGGGCTTCACATACGGCACGGTCGAGCAGCGCTGTCCCGGAGCGACTGCGCGCAAGATGTCGATCCGCGAAATGATTGCCCCAAAGTCGTTGGAGGTCCATCGGGCGAAAGCAAAGATGCTGCCCGGCGCAAATGACAGGACGCGCCGATGGCGCTCAAGCTCCCTTTCCTTGACGACACGACCGAACCGAATCCGGTTTTCGATACGCTGGTCGAGCCACAGCACTTCTACTTCGGTAAGATCACTCATACCGCCGCTCCCCTACGCTCGACCTCGGAGCCGTTCGCTTCGACGGCCGGGAAGTGCGTGTACGGCTTGTGAAGGCCAGCAGGGCGAACGGGCCGGCTTTGCCGGCCACCTCCCAAGCGCTTTGCGGCCTGGTCCGTTAGAAGAAATCCGAAGGATTTCTGGTTAGTAAAGTTAGAGCGGCCGGAAAGCGCAGAGAAACAAGCCTTTAAGGTCGATTCCGGTCCCCGATAGCACGAGGATCGGGTCCCCGATAGCACGAGCATTGCGGTCCTCGATAGCACGAACTGATTCACAGGTTGTCCTCCGAATTTGGAATGAGACCGCGCCGGCGCAAGCGTGCCGTCAGGGGATCAACAGGCGTTGGCGCGAAGTTCAGCCGCTCGATGCCGTTCAGATCCCGTGTGAGCACGAGCTGATAACCGGGCAATGTCTGGCGCTGGACGATCTGACGTACGTCGTAAGCAAAGTGCTTGAGCGGCGAGAGGATGCCGGACTTGGCATGGAGGTGTGCAAGGTCAAAGCTCCAGCCATCGTCCTGCCGACCGCCGTGCTTGCGCACAAGACGATAAAGCCACCGCTCAAGTCCGCCGGTGAGCTCGAAATAGGCGCGGTCGATCGTCAGCACGAGCGCGTCGTCGATGACGCCGGCATAGAACCAATCCGGCAGGATCAGCTCGAGCCCGAATGGGCGGCCATTTGCATCCGCCGTCTCCTTCCACTCGTTTATCCAGGAGAAGCGATGCCGTCGTCGTTCCATCGGCTGGCGGATCGACGTCAGCACCGTCGTTGACTGAAGTCTGTCGAGGCCCGCCTTCAGACGGTGATAGTCGCGTGCGCTGGTGCCGCGGCCAACGAACGTTAGAATCTCGTATGGCGTTGCAGCCATCAGACGCGACGTCTTCAGGCCCGCATCCCGGGCTTCGACGATCTGAGACGCGGCCCAGATCAGAACGTCTGCATCCCAAATGGTCGCCATGCCGTGTTCCGGAACAGCTTCGACACGAATTGAGATCGCACCTGCGCGGAAATCGATCGGCACAATCCGCTTCGTTTTTGCGAGCGAGAAGAACGGATAGGCCATCAGATCCTGCGCATCTCGCGGCGCGAGATCGCCGGGCAGCGCCCGAAAGAGCTCAAGCTGGCCGCGCTCGGAATGGTGTTTGCGCCGCATGGTCACTGCTCTCACGCGGCTATCAGCGACGTTCCTGACCTGCATAGGGACGCAGGGCCGGATGCTTCTTGGCGGGCAGCACGGTCCCCTTGCCGGGATCGGATGTCGAGGTCTTGGCGCCGCGGTCGGCCCACGCTTTCAGGTCATCGACGGCGTAGACGACACGTCCGCCAATCTTCCGATATGTTGGTCCGGTGCCGTACGTGCGGTGCTTCTCCAGCGTGCGACCGGAGAGACCGAGGTAACGCGCGGCCTCCGGGGTACGCAGGAAGCGCGGGGGTAGACCGGCCATCGGATCGGGCATTTGGGGATTCCAGGATGACAGCGCACCACGGATGGCGGCGCTAGCGTGTGTGCGGCCATCATGGAGGAGCAGGTTCTCGGAGGGGGATGCCGAATATGGAGGGAGCGGTTTTCGGCACGCCTTGGGAACGACGCTACCCATCCCTGCGCCCGGGCCGCAGAATTTTTTGCGGTGACCACCGCGCATCAACGCGAGGCCGGCTTGCACCAGGCGGATCGTTCGATTACGCAGATCGTGGGTCTTCTAAGCGCGATCGGGGACGCGGTTCTTGCCGGACAGGCGCCGAGTAAGAGTCGCCCTTGCTCAGTCACCCATTTGGCACGAGCAAGATGACTCTGATATGCGCGCCGCGCACGGTCCGGCTCTCGGTCGGACCACTTGAGCCACTTCGCCCCAGTCCGCCCCCTCACCGTCGGCCGTGCAGAAGGCGAACGTACGTGACGACATGCTGTTCGTTATAGGCCGTCAACGTCGGCTCGTTCGGCGCACTGTCAGCTACGTCTGGATCTGGGGCTCGCTCCTGCATCATACCCGCTTTTAGAACGCCTATAAGCTACGCCATGGTCTCCGATGCGCGTTGGAATCCAGGATAGCCCTTGGGTAGACACACGGCCGAGCTCGGTCGCGCACGTAGCGTCGTCACATCGATAGCATGTTCGGACACGAATAGAAACGATCGTTGCTAGAACGATCGTTCCGGTCAGTTTCCCATATCGCCATGGATCTCAAGAGATCATGGCTGTGACTCTGCGTCGGAAACGCCATGATCTACAAATGACGCAGGAGGAGCTGGCCGAGCGTGCGGGTCTAATCGCCGTTATGTCGGCGCCATCGGCGACGCATCAGCAAGCGATACCGTGCTCGGGCAGATTGCTGAAGCATTAGGGGGCGAGCCGGAAGACCCGCTCAAAAGGGCTGCGCGGCTTAGCAAATCGTAATCCGCACCTCAGCCCGGGCGCGAAGTGCCCCGTCCGGCGAACCGGGCGGGGCTTGATTGAGCGAGCTTACTCACCGTTCTTACGCGGCCGCGACCAGAGGAGCGTGTAGCCTTCGCCGCTTTCGTCCTCGAAGAGGTTCGCATAGATCGGAGCGTTGAACGAGGGGTCGTCGAGCTTGAGTGAGAGGTAGTCGCGGCCTTCCTCGGAACGCTTCGACCAGGCTGCGCCGATCTCCGCGCGCCCCACATAGATGCGGTGGCTGGGGGCGTTGTCGTTGGACCGGTTGGTCTCGGCGACGATGCGGACGCCCTTGGCTTGCAGGCTCAGGGTGACAATCTCGCCCTGGAAATCGTTGCCGACCTTCTTGAAAGAACCGATGTTAGCCATGTCACTTCTCCTGTTGTGTTTCGAGCCCGCGACCACCGCGGCCTCGATGGCGATCTAGGGGCGAAGACGATCGGCGACGCACCCGCCCGCGGGCCGGAGCGCAGCGGAGGACGCCGTTGTGGCGACTTTCTTGACTCGCGAGGAATGGGCGAAGCCCAGGGGAAGAAAGTCGCATCAACGGCGTTGCGGCTCAGACGATCGAGGCGAAGCCGGTCTTCGGCCAGATCAAGCCATCCATGAGGCCACGTGCGTCGGCGTGCTGAACCGCAATCTCAGGAGAAGACATGACTCATATCGGCTTTGCTGAACAAGAGGTCGGAACCATTCAGCGCAGAAAGAGAAACAATTTTCTGCAAAGGGCGGTATCGTCTCCCACGAATGGATCGGCGCAACACCGCTCCGCCGCGGCTGCGTGGGCCAGACCCGAACGCCGGCGGCTTGATCGAGAGCTCCGAGGCGGACTGCCTCTACCGCGCTCGATCGCTCCCGTTCAGCGCGCCGATCTATGCGAACCTGTTCGACGATGAAGGAGGTAAATGGTCATCTCTCAGGCCTTCCGGCCGTAAGAACTGGTTAGGACGGACTCTCCACCACCCTACCCGGCTCGAACGGGCGGGTCTCCGCCGGAACGATCAAGCGCGTCCATGACGTAACGCCAATGCAAACCGCGCCCAGGCAAGCGGAGACTTCACGCCAAACCAACGAAGGCACCCCAATCTGGGACAGGGCGAACACCACATGATAGCCGGCAACGGCGGCGGGAATAGCAAATGCTGTCGCGATCGCGATGCGCAAAGCCAAGGACCGGGTAATTGCGACGGCGACTTGGCCGAGGACGAGCGTCAGCGCACCGCCGGCCGTCGCGATAAGTACCGCACCAATGAGGCCGGCGCCGCTCCGAAACGTAGTCATTCCGATACTGAGAGCGACGAAAAACGGCAGTGCATACACAGCGAGCGCAAAGATCGCCCAGCAGAACAAGCCGATGCCGAGTGTGTTGATGGCAAGCCCAAGGGCAAGCATGGTGGTGGCTCCATGTGCATAGATGTACCAGTCGCGCCTTCCACCACCACCACGGCGCAACTCTGAACATGAGACCGAAAGGAGGCGGAGTTGCGGCGCATGCCCCCGCTCCAACTGTTTGGAGGCGAGAAGACGGCTTATGTGCCGCCGAACCTCCAGACCGGGATGCCGAGGCGCTTTGCTTTGTCCGCCAGGTTGTCCTGGATTCCTGTGCCCGGGAAGTGCATGACGCCAATCGGCAGGAGTTCGAGCATGGCGTCGTTGCGTTTGAATGGGGCTGCCTTGGCGTACTTGGTCCAGTCAGGCTTGAATGCGATCTGAGGCACCTTGTGATTAGTCGCCCATTTGGAGGCGATAAGCTCCGCACCTTTCGGCGAGCCGCCATGGAGCAGGACCATGTCGGGATGCTTGGCGTAAACCTTGTCGAGGCGGTCCCAGATGAGGTGGTAGTCATTAAAGTCTAGCCCGCCGGTGAGTGCGATCTTCGGTCCTTCCGCCAACAAGACCTCGGTTTCAGCGCGACGTTTTGCTGCGATGAAGTCGCGGGAGTCGATCATTGCTGCGGTCAGCGTGCGATGATTCACCAGTGATCCCGATCGAGGGCGCCAGGAGGATCCGGTGTGAGTCTCAAAGCGTTCGATGGCCTGATCGCGGAAGAGTTCCAGGCAGTTGCGGCGCTCGATCAAAGTGATGCCCTCAGCCGTCAAGCGCTCGAGTTCGACTGATCGGACCTCAGAGCCATTCTGCTCGCGCTGGCTCTTCTGCTGCGCCTGCTCGTTATCGTCTAGATGGCGTTCGATGCGGTCGACGGCTCGATGGAACAGGTTGACGGTCGACCACAGCAGATCGCCCAGGTCCGGCTCGAGCCGCGTGTCGCTCAACGTCGCGACCAGGGCGTCGAACACATCGGCGACGGCGCCAGCGATCATCTTGCCCTCGGGGAGCGGTCGTGGGTCAGGCTGGTCGTCGAAGGGACGGTAGCCGAAGAGCTGTAGTTCGGTCAGCACGTGGTCAGTTGGAGAAGAGGCGTGCGGCGGTTCGATATCGTCGTTGTCGGTCATTGGAGTGATCCTTTTCCGGATCGGCCGCGCCCATCGCGGCCTTCGTGGCGATCACTCAGACGGCGGGCGGAACGGGCCAGAACCCGCAAGGGCCGAAGCGGCAGCGGAGGATGGCGGAGGCCGGCTATTTTGCTTCGCGATGCAAAGCGCGCCGGTCTAATGGCTGATGTCTTCTCATCGCCAGCGCGCGGCGGAAAATAGCCGGGCGTAGCCATTGCCGGCCCGGTCCGCTTGCCGTCCGATCGCCCTCTAGAAGGCCGAGGTCGCGTCCTCTTCCGGCAATGGCCTTGGAACGACCGAGCTATCAACGTCGATCGAAGCACCGGCCTATTCTGCGGCTACTGTCGACGAATGCAGGAAGCGGACGACGTCCTCTGGTGCGAGTTGAAGCCGTAACTCTGCTCGGAGGGCCTCGAGACCGAAGATGTGCAGGTCTTCGTTGAAATCCCCCAGCCGGGGCGACAGGGTGATCGCTTCAACGCCGGCTTCTTGCGCGCGCTGGGTGAGAGCAGCCTGCACGGCATCTCCGGCGGCATCGGCGTCGCGGGCGATATAGAGCCGACGCAGGCCAGACGGCAGCAACATGGCTGACAGGTGACTGGCCGAGAGCGCCGCGGCCATAGGCATGGTCGGCAGCACGTAACGCAATGAAAGCATGGTCTCAATCCCCTCGCCCGCGGCGAGCACGTCGTCCACCACGCCGAAGCGGACGGCGTTGCCGAGCAGGTCGCCCATGGCCCGTCGTGGCGTGTCGATCGGAGCCTTGCCGAGACGAATGCGATCAAAGCCGTGTGGATCGAGCCAGGTTCGGTGCGCTCCCGTGATCCGCCCCTCAAGGTCCGTGACGCGGGCAATCATCGCCGGCCAGGTTTCGGTCGGCGAGTGCTCGTCCGGCCGATAGTAGCAACGAGCGTGGAAGCGAAGACTGCCCCCATGGTAGATGCGGGCTATTCCACGACGCTGCAGATACGTCTCGACCACGGTACCTTCGATCGGGCTAGAGATCGCAAAGAGCCGGCGGGCGGCTTCCTGCGATCCGGCCGGTGCAAGCGAACGAACGGGTTTCGGAGCAGCTTGCTGCTCGAGACGCGGCAGCTTTAGGAAGCGCCTCGCCTCCTCGGCAACCTCGCGGAAGTCGCGCAAACCTCGGCATTCGCGGATGATGTCGAGGAGGTCGCCATGTTCGCCGGTTGCAGCGTCAGTCCATTTGCCGGCTGGGCCCTTCGGCGATTCCTGGAGCCGCACGAACATCGAGCGGCCCGGCGTGTTGTGGACATCACCGACCACCCAGTACCGCCCCGCCCGCTTGCCATTGGAGAGATAGTATCGGCACACTGCCTCGGCCTCGCGCGCGAGACGGCGTGCCAGTTCGCAAGGCGCGGGGGACATCACGCGGCTTCCCGCTCACTGACTCGCGCGACCGGATATGTGTCGAGCACCTTTGTCAGGATTTCTATGCCGCTTTCGTCCGTAGGCACGAACATCCGCAGCTTCCAGGAGATGATCTCTCCAAAGAGGCCGTAAGCACGGAGGCGATCGCGCATCGTGTCGTTGAATCCCGACAGCTCGATGCGGCAAGCGCCCATCACCGGGACGCGGCGAAGCTGGAGCCCCTCCGGGAGGTCGAGGACGGTACGTCCCTCCATCATCGCGGCAAACGCAGCATCCGGCGTCAGCGTGGGCGCGTCCGCCGCGAAGGCGTTTGCGACCCACGCCGCAGAAACCTTGCGGCCGATGATGCGCTCGCCCGCATCGGTCTGGAGCCGATAGACGCGGGTCGATTCGTTCGGCAAGCATTTCCAGATGGGCAACAGCAAGCCGGCCACTACGTGGATCGTGCTTTCCGTGAACTCAGGCACCTCGGCGAGCTCCGCCAGCCAGGCCGCGGCAAAACGTTCGCGATCCGCTTCGACCCAATGGCTCTCCGCCATCATGTTCAGTCGGACTTGGTGCTGCTCCATAGGGCGGATCAGGCGGACGCGGCGCTCGATGTCGCCGTCGTCGAGCATGATGCTCGCGGCCGGAACCTGCACGGCGGCCCTTCCTGAGCGCTCGTTGATCAGCAGGACGGCAGGATTGGAAAGACGAGTAAGGGCGTCATCCAAACCAACGGGATGGTTACGCTGGCGCTGGATGACGCTGAGCAGCCGCGTCTCGGCACCTGTGCGCGGATGGACATAGATCGTCCGCCGGCCGCTGACGACAAAGCTTTCGGCGCGGAGCGTTTCCAATCCGACATCGTACGTGCCCGATGCGACCGCGCCCTCGATCCGGGCGGTCAAGAGCTGCTCGAAAGCAGTGAACAGGACATTTTGCAGGTCGATGGTGAGCGCCAACAACCTGTTCAGGAACGTGATCGGCGGCAGGTCATCCCTGAGCCCATTGGCATCTGTCAGCTTCAGGCCGGTTGCATCCTCGAACTTCTCGAGCGAACAGCCGTCGACTTTGCCACGCACCAGCAGCATGTAGAGTTGACGCAAAGCATCGCGCCCGTACTGACTTTCGAGATTGTCCTCGGGCCGGAAGAGGCCCTGTCCTCCGGTCTGGCGCTGGCCGCGCGTAATGGCCCCCAATGTGTCGAGCCGGCGCGCGATGGTGCTGAGGAAGCGCTTTTCGGCCTTCACGTCGGTCGCGATGGGCCGAAACAGCGGGGGCTGCGCCTGATTGGTCCGGTTTGTGCGGCCGAGCCCCTGGATCGCAGCATCCGCCTTCCAGCCGGGCTCAAGCAAATAGTGGGCCCGCAAGCGGCGATTCCGGGCCGACAGCTCGGCGTGGTAGCTCCTCCCCGTGCCGCCCGCGTCGGAGAACACGAGGATTCGCTTGACGTCGTCCATGAAGGCCGATGTCTCAGCGAGATTGGCCGAACCGGCTCGGTTTTCGACCACCAACCGGTCGCCCTTACGAATGATACGGCGCGAGCGGCCGGTCACTTGGGCGACCATGTCGGTGCCGAAGCGCTGGACGATTTGATCCAACGCGCCGGGTACCGGGGGCAACGAGGCGAGTTTCTCGATGAGGCGGCCGCGTCGTGCGACGGCTTCCCGGCTCTCGACTGGCTGGCCATCGCGATAGACAGGCCGAGAGCAGAGATTGCCCTCCGAGCCGGTGAAGGGCTCGTAGAGCTGGACCGGGAAGGAATGGGCGAGATAGTCGAGCACATATTCGCGCGGAGTGATGTCGACCTGGACGTCGCCCCAGTCTTCGGTCGGGATCTCGGCGAGCCGGCGCTCCATTAGCGCTTCGCCTGTTGAAACAATCTGGATGACGGCGGCATGGCCGGCGTCGAGATCGCGATCGATCGACCGGATGAGCGACGGCGTTTTCATCGAGGTCAGCAGATGACCGAAGAAGCGCTGTTTGGCGCTCTCGAAGGCGGATCGAGCCGCGGATTTTGCCTGCCCGTTCAGCGTTCCGGTCTCGCCGGTGATGTTGGCGGCCCGCATCGCCGCATCGAGGTTGTTATGGATGATGCTGAACGCATCGGCATAGGCGTCGTAGATGCGAACCTGCTCCGGTGTAAGCTGGTGCTCGACGAGTTCGTACTCGACGCCCTCATAGGACAATGAGCGGGCGGCGTAGAGACCGAGCGCCTTGAGGTCGCGCGCCAGAACCTCCATCGCCGCGACCCCACCCTGCTCGATTGCCTCAACGAACTCGGCACGTGTGGCGAATGGGAAGTCGGCACCGCCCCAAAGGCCGAGGCGTTGGGCATAAGCGAGGTTGTGGACCGTGGTGGCGCCCGTCGCCGACACATAAACCACCCGAGCATTGGGCAAAGCGTGCTGGAGCCTCAGGCCTGCGCGCCCCTGCTGAGAGGCCGCCTGATCGCCGCGCTCGCCCTTGCCACCGGCCGCATTCTGCATGGCATGGCTCTCGTCGAAGACGATCACTCCGTCGAAGTCGGAGCCCAACGATTCAACGATCTGACTTACGCGCGAAAGCTTCTCGCCACGCTCGTCGGTGCGTAGCGTGGCGTAGGTGGCAAAAAGGATGCCTTCCGAAAGCCGGATCGGTGTGCCCTGGCGAAACCGGGACAGAGGCGTAACGAGCAGTCGCTCCATGCCGAGTGCGGACCAGTCGCGCTGCGCATCCTCGATCAGCTTGTCGGATTTGCTGATCCAGACCGCCCGGCGGCGGCCATTGAGCCAATTGTCGAGCAGGATGCCGGCGACCTGCCGCCCCTTGCCCGCGCCGGTGCCATCGCCCAAGAACCAGCCGCGGCGAAAGCGGACGGCATTCTCAGCGTCGTCGCGCGCGGCCGCCACAACATCAAAGGTCGCATCGACGGTCCAGGAGCCCGCAAGGAATTCGGAATGCGCCTCGCCAGCATAAATGATGCTCTCGACCTGGGCGTCCGATAGAACTCCATCTGCCACCAGACTTGAAGGCAGATGCGGACGGTAGGACGGCTTCGGCGGCGCAACGGACGCCATCGCCGCGGACTGCACGAGTTTCGTCGGATGTGAGCACGATCCGGGAATACGGATGGACTGTAATCCGTACTCCTCATATAGCGCATCGGTGAGGCGGGCGCCTTCCGGCGGCGACCATTCGACGGTCTCGTACGTGAGCTCGACGCGATTTGGCGCTGCGCTTTCCGAAGTGGACGACAGACATGATACGGAAGCGCCCGCCGATCGGGGCATTGCAGGGCGGCTAACGATGTCGGCCACGACCGGCGCGGCGACGGGTAGCCTCGGAGGCACGTACTGGGTCACCCAATTGAGCAAGATGGCAACATCGCCGGCCATGCCCTGCGATGCAGGAAAAGCCTTCGGATCGGCAGCGGGCCACTTGTCGATTACGAGCAGCCTCGTGTCCGTCTGAGTGCCGTGCTTGGCATAGACGGCGCCGTCGATCGCGGCAGAGAACACGACCCGTCCGCGCTCCTGGAGGCGAACAAAGGCCTCTAGCCACGCCGGGTTATCCGGCGCAAGGCCTGCGCCAACGATGGCGACGAGGCGTCCACCATCGCAAAGGCGCGCGAGCGCCGAAGCGATATGCCGGAAAGCGGCGTCTGCCATCCGTCGATCGACATTCGCCACCGCGGAGAACGGCGGGTTCATCAGAACCACGCTCGGCACAACGTTCGCGTCGAGGTGATCATCGATCTGCGCGGCGTCGAACCGCGTGACCTCAACGTTGACAAACAAATGATCGAGCAGCGCCGCGCGACCTTCAGCCAATTCGTTCAACATCAGAGAGCCGCCGGCGAGCTCGGCGAAGATCGCGAGCAATCCGGTCCCCGCGGATGGCTCCAGAACGCGGTCGGCAGGCGTAATGCCGGCTGCGACGCATGCGGCCAGCCCAAGCGGGATCGGCGTCGAGAATTGCTGGAACGCCTGACTGTCTTCGGAACGCCGCGTATGGGTCGGCAGACAGCTCGCGATTCTCGCGAGCATTGGCAGCATGGCAGCCGTCGAGCCAGCCTTGGCGCGCATGGCCGGACCGAACTTGCGAAGAAATAGAACTGTTGCCGCCTCGCAGACGTCATAGGCGGTCTTCCAGCTCCAGACGCCGGCCGCGTCTGAGGCGCCGAAGGCTGCCTCCATGGCGCTACGCAGGACGGCGGCATCGATGCGACGGCCGCGTTCGAGCTCGGTCAGGAGCTGTCGCGCGGCCCTGATGGCGGCGGAGGTGAGATTTGCGGCGGCACGCATCGAGAGCGGCGCGGCGGCAGCGCCGCCGGCGAGAGATTCGGTCATGGCAGGATTTCTCGGGAGAGCAGGAACAGGTCGAACCGCGCGGCGCTCCCCTTAAGACCACGGCAATTCAAACCTTCCCGGCCCTGCTCTCCCTCTCAGCGCTCGCCCATAAAATGGGGACCGGCGTTACACACCGGCTCCAGGCAACTGCGGGATGGCCCGAGCCATCCCGCTCTGTGTCACTCAGCCGCGTCGAGCTGTTGCGGGTCATCGTCGCCGGCGTTCTCCCGATGCTCATCGTCGGCGAGAAATTCGGGTAGCGGGCCTGCTTCAACCTCCGGCTCCACTGACGCCGCATGAGGATCGACGAGACGCAGCGGTTCCGGCAACCAGCCCGAACCATCGAGAAGACGTTCGGCCTCTTTGGCCATGTCGGCCTTCTTCAAGTGGGCGATCAGCTGCGCGGAAGATTCTCCCCTTGCTTCTCGCACGGCTTCCAGAATGCGAGGCTTGATGACCCCGCCAAGATAGTTGTCGACGGTGGGTCGCCAGCCGGCCTGCACCATGTCCAGCCCGACCGCGCGCGCCAGCACATTGGCCTGGTCGAGACGCGCGCGAACACTATGGGCGGAGACACGGCCCTGATCGTAGTGGTTGGCTGGCTCGTAGAGAGCGTTGACCGCAAATGACGCACAGTGAGCGAACAGGGACGCCTGAGCGGCACCGTCGAGAGCTGTGAGCGCATCCCACAGGTCCTTCTCGCCTTTCGGCAACCGTGCTTTCCAGGACTCAGGCGGCGCCTCGACGGTCTTCGCGGACGCGCTCTCCCTCAGGCCGGGGGCTTGAGCGGGGAAGGTCGGCGTGCGAAGTCCGATCTCAAGGGGACTCCCCGTCGACGAGAACCCGTAGAAGGCAGTCAGCACGAAATTGTGCAGCACCGCCTGGAACGCGATCGCCGGATTTTCCGCCAGCGCATCGCGCAATGCCAGTGTACGATGTGCGGTCAACTCGGTGATCAGCCGATCCGGCAAAGGTTTGGCCGCGTCCTCATCATCTTCTTCAGTGTCAGCAGCGCTACTTGCGACCGCGATGACGTGCGCTGAATGGAGCTACCCTCCTTCCCCTCGACCGGCTGCGCATCGGTGCCCTGCCTGACGTCAGAATCGATCGCGGACATGTCGTCCTCCGACCGAACATAGCCCCGATCCACCGACAGGCGCCCTTCGGAATCGATGCTGACGAAGACGCCAGCGCGGACGATCTCGGCCGGCTCGTAGATCATCGATCGGTGTTCGAATGCGAGCAGTGCCGCTTCGATCTTGCCGAGCCGCTGGTCGACCTCATCGGGCTGTTCGTCGGCATCCTGATAATCCGATTCAAGCTTGGTATGCTCGCCGTTGGGTGCGTCGATGGTGGCCTGCTCCTCCGGGGTGAGATCCATAGGTTTGCCCTCGAGTTCGCGGAGGCCGTTGGTATGGCCGTAGGGGAAATCGACCGCCACTGAGATCCAGTTCCAACCCTCGGTTGCGATGCTTTCCGCCTCGAGCTTCAGCTTGTCGGTAACAAGACGGTCCAACAAGGCAAGGTCCTGCAAATATCCGCCATCGTCATGCTCGAACAGATCACGCAAAACGCCGCCGCCTGCCTGTTCGTAAGCCTCGAGGCCCACGAACCGAGGGCGGCGATCGGACGCACGGACCGTTAGTTCGGTCAGCAAGCGCCGGATCTGGTATGGCTCGTCGTAACCCGAACGACTGACCTGCTCCCAGACTTGCTCCTGGCGAACATGATCGGCTGTCACCGAGAACGCCATCAGTTGCTCGAGCGTCATACCGTCATGGGCATAGATCTCGTGCAGCTTGCTCGAAACCGAGGCCAGTCGAAGCCGCGGCTTCACGACGGCCGGCGTCACAAAATGCCACGCAGCGGTCTTCCTCGCTCATGCCACCTTGCTGGAGGCGCTGGAACGCGCGGAACTGATCGAGGGGGTGGAGGCCGACTCGCTCGTCATTCTCCGCAAGCGAGTCATCTTCCGCGATACCCTGGTCCCGAACAACGCACGGAACCGCTTGCGTCTCCGCCATGCGCTTTTGTTTCACAAGCAGTTCGAGGGCGCGATAGCGCCTGCCGCCTGCAGGCACTTCGAACATGCCCGTCTCGTTCCTTTCGGCATCAACGACGGCAAGGACGTTGAGGCTCTGCAGGAGCGTGCGCGCCGCGATGCTTTCGGCGAGTTGCTCGATCGAAATGCCCACCTTCACATGGCGAACATTGGATTGGCTCAGCACCAGCTTGTTGAACGGAATGTCGCGTGAGGGCGACAGGGTGATCTTCTGGACGGCCTTCGTGCTGTCGAGTCTCCACGACGGGCAGCCGCGAGCCTCTCTCTCGGCCTTCAACCCGTCGCGAAAACGACCCTGCCCTCTCACTCGCTTACCCGCGGTGGCCGAGGAGACCCTCACGCTGCCTCCTGTTCCGCTCTCTCCGTCGTCATGTCGCCAACCTCCTCCGGCAAGAACCCAAGGAGATAATCCGCAACCTTGCTGGCTTGCGAGGCAGCTCGCACAATAGCACGATTGTCCTCTCGCAGCACCTCAAGCCAGGAGCCGATATAATCGGCATGTCGCACCGTCGGCACGATGCCGAGCGAGGCGCATCCGAATGCGGATGATATCTCCGCGATCAATTCCTCAAAGGCATACTTCTTGCTTCCGTAGCTTCCCGACAAATCGCGATTCAGACGCGATGTATGGCCGCTAGCATGCGCCAGCTCGTGAAAGGCCGTCCGATGCCAGTTGATCGGCTCGAAATAGGCTTGTGGTGGCGGTACCTGCACATAATCTTCTGCCGGCATGTAGAAGGCGCGGTTGCCGCCAATGCGGAAGTCGATCCCGGTCGCCTTGATCAGGTATTCAATCTTTGGCTCGATCAGGCCAGGCGGCGGAGGTGGCGTCGTTGCGATCTCCGAAGGCAAGCCCTCGCACTGATCGATATTGAAGACCGTGAACCGCTTGAGGAACGGGATGGCCTGCGCTTCGTCACCTGTTTCGCTGGCGCGCCGCTTTTCGTCGGCCGGCACAAAGCGGTCGGCATAGACGACGCTCGTGCCGCGCTCGCCCTTGCGGACGTGACCGCCGAGCGAGAGCGCCTGACGGAAGGTGAGCCAGCTCTGACTGGTGAATGCGTGTTCGGTGGCAGCCCCCCAAAGGATTAGGACGTTGATGCCGCTGTATTGACGGCCAGTGGCGGCGCTTTTCGGCATGGCCAATGACGCCGCCGCCGCCGCCGAACCCCAAGGCTGCACCCACGGGACGCGGCCGGCTTCAAGCTCGCCGATAATTTTGTTGGTGATTTTGTCATAAAGGCTGGTTCGGTCCTCGCCGGCGCGTGCCCGAAGATAGTGTCTGGACATAACGGATCTCCGCGACGGGCGCCGCGAGCCTCTCTCGCAGGTTGTAACCCGTCACGGCAAAACCCGGCCGGCACTCTCACTTTAACCTTCTTCAGGCGAAATCGAGGCCGCGCGATACGCGAGAGCTCCTCACCCACACAAATGACAGAATGCGAAATCTGAGACGCGCTCCGTCTTTCGTTCCATTCTTCGGGATGGCCTCGAGGTGCTTTAGGGCCGCAGGCCCCACAGGCGTGCGCCAAGGGCGCATCGCCTTGACACAAAAGGCACCCGGAGAGCGTGAGCATAGCGACCCGAAGGGCACGCGGGTCCGAGTGCAGCGACGAGACCGGTTCAATAGCGGCACCCGGGAACGGGGCAGTGATAGCGATCGCCGTAGGCGAGCCGCTTTCCCGAGTGCCCCCGGCGAGGAACTCCCCAGGCCTTGCGCGAGGGATCGAAGCCGGATGGCCGAGACGCAAAGCGGCTCGGTTCACGAGAGCCCGGTGCGGCGGAAGCCGCACGCGCAAAGCGGAAAAATCCGCTAGCCTGAAGATCTAGATTTCCTCGCGCGCAGGCGTCTGCGCGTCATAGATCCTGATTTGAAGCATGGGAAAACGTTTCTTTAGTTCTTCTCCACCTGCCCTGGCGCCGTCTCTGGTTGCAAATTCGGCTTTGAGTCGGCCATCCACTTCGAGTGCGTAACCAGAGGCCGGCGGTTCACGGGTAGCTGCAACCATTTCATTCCCATTGCGTAGTGAGGGGCTTAAAATGATGGGTAACGTGAGTCGCCAAACCGCGCTAGTTCCACTCCCCGAGCGCGGTGATCGGCGCACCATGTGGATTGACGCTTCGCCGTGCCCAATGGGCACTGGAGATCAAGGCGCGCTGAGCCCCGGCCGTCCTTGAATACGGCGACGGTGCGGGTATCGGTGGACGTACCCTCCCTACCGAAAGGGCGAGGGCATCCTTGTTGCGCCACATGCGTGGGTTGGAAAAGTAGCGGACAGGCGCGCACCGTGCACTCTCGCACTAGTCAGCTTCTCGAAAGCCAACCGTCCTAGAATTCGAAGCCGATCTTTAAGGGCCAACCGAAGAGGGTTTGTTCTCATAGGAGCAAGGGAGAGCATAATGGATTCCAATCGGATAAACGGTGCCGGCTTGCCAGAGTTCCCAACGGGGTACGCCCGCTCACAGGAGGATCATGAGCTTTTCAGACAAGCTGTAAACGACGTCGGGCGGCCGCTCGCCGCTGTACCGGCAAAGCCCCCGATTTGGAGTTCGAGCGCTCCATACGGGAACTTTGCACGCGATGGCTACTCCTGGAACAACGATGTGTGGGGCAGTGGTGCCGGGCCTCAGACCATTTCAGTGTATGGACCGAACCGGTGGAGCGTGTGGTCGAACCAGCCTCGAACTGGTGGCATCAAGAGCTATCCGCATGAGGCCGTCCATATCGGGAAGCCGCTCAGTGCAATCAACACCTTGAGCTCGACCTTCAATCAGGACGTTCCTAACAGCGGCGCTTGGGACACCGCCTATGATATTTGGGACAGTTCAAACCAGCATGAGATCATGATCTGGACAAACTACACCGGAAACTCGGACGGTAGCGGCAACGTTAAGCCGATTTCTTATCATTATCGGCAGGATCCCTCCGGGGCGGCGATCCCGGTCTACACTAACGTCGAGGTGGGAGGGACGACCTGGAACGTGTTTCAAGGGAACAATGGTCACAACGTCATCTCGCTGGTGCCCACTTCGAAGAGCAATAGCGGGACAGTGGACATCAAGGGCATCCTAGAGTGGATCAAGTCGAAAGGCTACTTCGGCGACATAAACGTCGGTAGCGTCCAATACGGCGTCGAGATCACCTCGTCCCCAGGCGGAATGGACTTCAAGTTCAATAACTGGACCGTGACCTCAAAGTGAAGATCCAGTTCTGTTCGCCTCGGTCCCGACGCCGCCGGGCCGACGATCGGGATTTAAATTCCATGCGCATGGGCTGCGGAGACTGAAGCAATGCCTAGCAATGCGCTTGACAAGCTGCCCCAGCTCCTAACTGCCGCGTTAAAAGACTTCTTCGTCGAACATCGAAGCCCGTAAATCGGGGCGCCCGGTAGCGGCACTCGGGAAAGGGGCTCGCCTCTCGGCGATCGCCATCACTGCCCCGTTCCGCCTTCGGCGCGCGCCACCCGTGGGGGGCCGGCGTTCCCCTCATCGCATAGAACGAGAGGATCCATCCTCCCTTCAGCGTGTCGCCGACGGTCACCTTTGCAGCAGGTGACGCCATGCGATCAATCCGCGGCGACGCCTGAGGCTTCGGCCTCCGGCTCCCATTGCGCAATGTCGGAGGCGATGACTTGACCTATTATCGTTTCGCAGAAATCGGGGCCGACTTATTACATTTGAGACGAACGCGTCAGAGCCGCCGATCCGAGTATGAGGCATGGAGCATTGCTAAACTGCGGTGAAGTTTTACCAGGAAGACCTGAACGCGCCGGCGCCGGGCGAACGGGATCGTATCTGTGAGGGACAAACGCCATGGCAAAGGGTAAGGGCGAGAATTGCACAAACTAAGCGCCTCAGTTCGCGCGCGACGGATAGCTCGCAATCTTGCAAGTGAGCTGCCAAGTTCGACCGTGTTGGTCTCGGCTAATTGCTGCGCTCGCTGCTTAGCCGCCTCCTCACCAGCGCAGCCTTACGCAGTGCACTATATTCCCGTCGGGCTGCGCTGCGTGCATGTCTTTGGTGGAGGTCGTCATCGGTCATGCTTATCTGATCGCGACCAGCGGCCGGCGTATTGCCTAGTTGCAACGTTCCTGCATGGACATCGCTCGGATCTTATTCCCCGCCAGTTGCGCTCGACGATAGCTATAATCAATTTTTCAGTGGCGATCAGAGCCAGCTCCATTTTTTCCTTAACAATAGTCGACGTATCTCGACCGATACTGTCGAGGTGGTGCAGGGCCATCGCTTTGAAACTATGGGCTAGGCGCTCCTCGGCATCGTCACGTGCATAGTCTACAATAGTATCCAGGTGGGCGACGATTTCAGGCCGTTGCTCGGTCGGTTTTGGTCCGTCAAGCAACGTTATCGCTCGAATAAAGGACTGCTCAATAGGGATCATATCAGGTTTCCTTTGGACTGTGGTTGGAAGCAGTGATTCCAGCTCGCACCGTTGGTGAAGATTCAGCGGAAAGGCGGGGACTTCAAGCGGCTTACCGCTCCGAAAAACGGCCAGCGCAGGGGTGATTCGGCGCTCGCGCCCCCGAAAGCACTGTCCCTACCACCAGCCGTCGCCCTCGGAGTTAGCAAGGCTGGCCACCTCGGCCCCCGAGAGGCTGAACTCCCAAAGGGTGCTGCCAATTATCGCGGAGAAGGACTGCAAGGCACCTACCAGGATTGGTCGGCCGATCTCGTGTGGTCCGCGATTAGCCGGCTGGTGGGGTATGGGTCGTGGCCATGTGTCCACTCGATTCTAAATTGGTGGTTCTCCCTTTGAACGAGAACCTAAGCGTCGTGCCCTGCCTTTCCGTTCGCTTGGACGGCATCGACCGCGGCGCGGATTGCCTCCTTCTGAGTAGCGTATGGGTCGGCTATCGTCGCTCGCATTCATTTTGGCCGCGCCGTGGAATCATACGTGGTGGCTGGCTCACGCAATCTTTGCTGGCGCTCTGCAGGCCGGTCGCCGACAGACGGCAGCCTCGCGAGCTGAGGAAGAAGGCCTGGCCTTTTTGGGAAAACACAGTATCGCCTTCAACCGCCAGACCGGGACACCGCATCAAGTACGTGAAGGTCGACGCCGACACCGACAACGAGGTACCGAACGAAGACATCGTCGGGGCTACGAGCTCGAGAAGGGTCAGTACATCTAGGTCTCGAAAGAGGAGCTCGAGGAGATCGCGCTCGAATCGACACGTACCATCGAGATCGACGAGTTCGTCGACCGGCCCGACATCGATCCCCGCTACCTGATCCGCCCCTACTGCCAGCGCCCGGACGGCAAGGTCGGCCACGACGCCTTGGCCGTGATCCGCGAGACCATTCGAGAGATGGACAAGGTCGCCATCGGCCGGGTGGTGCTGACCGACCGCGAGCATATCATTGCGCTCGAGCCGATGGACAAAGGCCTTGTCGGCACTCTGCTGCGCTACCCTATGGCGTGCGCAGCGAGCTGGAATGCTTCGACGAGATCCGTCAAGGACTTGCCCCTCTGCAGGGCGGCGGCCACGAATTCGGGCTCCCAGAGCGCTAGCACAACCGCTCATTAGGTTGGCGGCATGACCCAGCTTGAGCCGGATCCCATCGCTGCCATTTTCGCGCGGATCGAGGGCGACGCCTATGCCGAGTTCTTGTCCGACGTCAGCGAAAACGGCGTGCGCGAAGCAGTCGGCGTGTTCAAGAGAAATATCCTCGACGGCCGCAATCGCTATCGCGCCGCCGTCGAGACCGGCGCCGATTGCCCGACGCGCAACTATTACGGTGACGATCCGCTGGGATACGTCATCAGCCTGAATTTGAAGCGTCGACACCGACAACGATCCGAGATCGAGATGTTGCTCTCTCTCGGAGAGATTTAATCGCGTTAGGGCTTCTTCTCGAATTCGAGCGGGCCCACGTCCCGTTCGGCAGCCCAATTTTCAACCCTCTGGTCTACGTCATCCTCCGCATGAGCTGAATCTGCCACGTCATAGACTGTGAGCACTCCGTCCCACTGCGTCCGCCGAGAGCCAGCGCGCGATGTGTGCGGCGCGGGCAGCCGAACAGTTCAGGCAGCGACAGGGGACGGCCGCGCAGAGCAAGGCGGCGGTGGGACGGTGGGACGGCGAGGTGGAAATCAGACGCCTCCACGCGGATACGTCCCTGTCATATGATGGTCGTGCTGAAATGGTCGAGCAGCTTCGGGCAGGCGCAACGATCACCGCGTTTCCAACTCCTATGGTCGCCACCTGGCGATAGCTTCTTCGTCAGCTTACCGACAGGTAAGTGCTTCAGAGGTTACAACGTATCGGGTGGACTAAGTCTACACAGTCCTGGCAAGGGAGTATGGAATGGATCCTTTTGAGGCAGGACAGATTCTGCGCGCCGATGGGATCTCTTCAGACGAACAAAAGGGGGCAGGAGCGGAGATCCACCCTGATTCGCTCCAATATCTCGAGCTCAGCGACAATCAATTGACGAGTCTGCCGGAGGGCTTCCCCGCTATGCTCCATACTTTCGCCGTTAGGGGCAACCAGCTAACCAGCTTACCTGAGGCGCTCCCGCCCGGGCTCGTGCTCCTCCTCGCTAACCATAGCCAGCTAACCAGCCTACCCGAGAACCTACTGACGCATTTGAGCATGTCTGGAGATCCGCTGCCGGAGCAGGTGCTGACGAACCTGCATACAGGCTCGATTTCGTGACCACCGCGGGGTACCACCGATTCGGCCCGCAACGCGCGGCGAGCATCAGAACAGCGAGGCAGCCATGGTAAAACCGTTCCCGTCGAAGATCCATATCGGCAACCATATGCTGCATCCGGAAACCCTGATGCTGACCTATGGCTATGATCCGCAATTGTCGGAAGGCGCCATCAAGCCGCCGGTGTTCCTGACCTCGACCTTCGTATTCAAGACCGCCGAAGACGGCCAGGACTTCTTCGATTACGTCGCCGGCCGGCGTGAGCCGCCAGAAGGCATGGGCGCGGGCCTGGTCTATTCGCGCTTCAACCACCCCAACAGCGAGATCGTCGAGGACAGGCTCGCGGTCTACGAGCGCACCGAGAGCTGTGCGCTGTTCTCCTCGGGCATGGCGGCGATCGCGACCACGATCCTCGCCTTCGTCCGGCCCGGCGACGTCATCCTGCACTCCCAGCCGCTCTATGGCGGCACGGAAACGCTGCTGACGAACACGCTGGCGCGCCTGTCGATCGGCGCGGTCGGCTTTGCCGACGGCATCGATGAGGCCTCCGTCAGGCAGGCCGCGGAGGAGGCGACGGGGAGGGGGCGGGTTTCGATGATCCTGATCGAGACCCCGGCCAATCCGACCAACGGCCTCGTCGACATCGCGATGATCCGCCGCATCGCCGATTCCGTCGGCAAGGCCCAGGGACACACGCCGATCATCGCCTGCGACAACACGCTGCTCGGCCCGGTGTTTCAGCGGCCGATCGAGCACGGCGCGGACCTGTCGCTGTATTCGCTGACGAAGTATGTCGGCGGCCACTCCGACCTGATCGCGGGCGCCGCACTCGGATCGAAGGCGATCATGAAGGGCATCAAGGCGCTGCGCGGCGCCATCGGCACCCAGCTCGATCCGCATTCGTGCTGGATGATCAACCGCTCATTGGAGACGCTGAGCCTGCGCATGGAAAAGGCCGATGCGAATGCGCGCCTGGTCGCGAGCTATCTGCGCGACCACCCCAAGGTCGCCAGGGTTCATTATCTCGGCCATCACGAGCAGGCCTCGCCCTCGGGGCGGGTGTTCGCGAGACAATGCCTGGGCGCGGGATCGACCTTCTCGTTCGACATCGTCGGCGGGAAGGAGGCGGCGGTGAAATTCCTCAATGCGCTGCAAATCCTCAAGCTGGCGGTGAGCCTCGGCGGCACCGAGTCGCTCGCGAGCCTGCCCGCGACCATGACCCATTCCGGCGTTCCCGCCGACATCCGCCAAAAGATCGGCGTGCTCGATTCCACCATCCGGCTGTCGATCGGGATCGAGAACCCGTCGGATCTGATCGCGGACCTCGCCCAGGCGCTGAATGCGGCTTGAGCGGGGGGATCAAAGCGGATTGGACGCGCGCGGCATGCCGACATGATCGCCGCGGCAGCCTCGCTACTCTGCGCAATAGCCCTTGCTGGATGCGTTCAGCAGGGAATCGCCGGCAGGCCCGTCATCTCACTCGGCTTCGAGCCATTTGGAGACGGCGCGACCCGTGGGCCAACGACGAAACCAACTCCCAATTGCCGCCTGATCCCGTGCCCGACCGCGATCACCGTGCTCCTGCTTTGCATCTGGTTGGAGCAGTTCAGCCTCGACTCAGTTATGGTCCTCTGCTTCCTTGCAATCACGATGGTTTCGGCCGGCGTCGCCGCCCCCCTCAGCCTTCGCCGGCTCGAGCGCCATTGGAGCGTCTTCAGCCGCTTCGCGCACCGTGCGCCAGACGTTCTCCGCCGCCAGATCGTGCTTGTCGGCCTCTACAGGGGTTGATCGGGTTGGCACTAACTGATGATCTGACCGGCACCCGCGTCCGTCCTACGGAAGGCGGTTGCTGGAACCTATCGGAGATCGCCTTCGCGGTAGCGTGCAGTTGCAGGTCGAGATCAGGCGCGGCTACTACATTGGCTTACCGAGGAAATGGTTTAAGCGAACGGAAGCCGTATGACGCTGAAGCGGGCCTCGGCAACCGGCAGTTATGCACGAACATCGTGCAATCAGCGCAACAGCAATGATACGCTCAAACGGCACCCGCAGGATCACCATTCCTGCACGAAGCCGACGACTACGAATAGCGCAATAGGAGCGCTGCTCTGCTCGCTGCACACTCTTTCGACGCTTGGCAACCGTTATGACAGGCGAATAGGACAGGCGAACCGTCAAATTTTAGCCGGCTTCTTCATCGATCTCGCGGCCGCATTGGTCTGCGGTTGCACGCGTTTCCCAGTAGCCGTCCGGATTGTCAAGTGTCGGAACAGGGTGTTTTCCTGTAAGAACACCGGCTGAGGGATTTCATACTTAAACTGTCTTTTCACTAAATTCCGGTGGCGAGGCCGCGGGACTGCATCGTCTCGCGGCCCCATTGATTTCCGCTGTTGACGTCCGGGCGAGTTCCTCCACCGAATTCCGACTCTTTACTCCAGAAGGGATGAGCGCTTCGATCGCCCGTTGGCATTATCGGGCCGTCGGCAATTCCTCGCTGGACAGCATTCCGGAATATGTTGTCGTGGAGTGCACACGACTGGTGCCAACCTGATCGACAGCAGCGACAGCGATCGTACGAAAACGCGCTCCGCATCGAAACGAGCCGCAAGACCCGCGACTTGTTGCAGGCGCCCTGTTGCTGCACGGACGGGATACCTGCGTGACGCAGCGCGCGGATGTTCTCCGCGAGCTTGGCGAAGCCTTCCCCGAACATGAGGCGGCAGGCTGTCCGCCCATTCTATTCCACGACTAGGAGACAGACGCGGAAGGACCGCAAGTACGTATTAATGCACGTCATTCCGGCTGAAAATGCCCCGTCGGCTACGGCCGCCGCCTGTGCACGAGCGGAACCCAGTCCGGGCTTCGGCGGCCACAAAGCCGGCGAGAGGTGGACTTGCATTGCGCGAAAGGTCATCCCGTGTACTTGGTGCGCTTCCAGCGTGAGACAGAGCAGGACCAGCATCCCTCGTGTGTTACCCACGCGGAAGCGGCCATCGTTCGGAAAGTCATGCGCCGCCATCCGCACGCCCTCTCGCGGCCGTCATCGGCAGTCGCCAAAGTGGCTGGGCGGCCCCCCTACTCGCCCCGACAAATCTCGGCTGGCCTGAGAATCCGCTAGCGATGTGAAGGTTGAGTTCACATGATAGAGTAGAACAAGCAGGAGGATTGCAGCAATACACGAAGTCAAAGGCATTCCGTTGATGCGCCGCTTTACCACCGGGGCGACGAGCAGGGCAGCGCGTTTCTTAACTGCCAAGCCATAAATATCATGTTCAGCATCACAAGGGACGCGACTCGTCCACTGCCAGAGGAGCTAGGGCTCGGACTCAATTGATCCAATAGGCAACGATGGCGGCGAGATGGACGGCAGCCAAGAAGTTCCTGGCTAGTTTGTCGTAGCGAGTTGCGACACGCCTGAAATCCTTGAGGCGGCAGAAACAGCGCTCGATGACGTTGCGCCCCTTGTAGGCGCGTTTGCTGAAGCTGTGGAGAGTAACCCTGTTGGATTTGTTTGGAATGACGGGCTTGGCACCACGATCGACGATTTCGGCTCGAAAGCCGTCGCCGTCGTACCCTTTGTCGCCAATGAGGGCAGACATGGGTGGCGCGAGTTCCAAAAGGGCTGGCGCTGCGGCAATATCAGCGTCCTGGCCTGGAGTGAGATGAAATGCGCAAGGTCGGCAGTCAGGGTCGCTCAGCGCGTGGATTTTCGTGGTCCGCCC
>NZ_JADYVZ010000029.1:0-53765 GCF_020194195.1 Bradyrhizobium sp. BRP19
CGCCAGCGTCAGATGGGTAAAAGAGACCGCCCCCGCCCCCGCCGTTATGGCTCGGGCGGCCGCCCGGCCGCGTCAATGTTGCAGGCGAGATGTTCGCCTCCGCCAGCCACTTTCCGCTAAAATGCCCGAAAACCGCGCCGATGCATGAGGTCCGCCATGAGCTTCCGCCGCGACACCATCACAAAGCCGATCTTCTCATGGGCGCGCGGCGTGCTGCCGGCGATGTCCGACACCGAGCGCGAGGCGCTGGAGGCGGGGGACGTCTGGTGGGATGCCGATCTCTTCACCGGCAACCCCGACTGGTCGAAGCTGCTGAAGGTCCCGCAGGCGACGCTGACGGACGAGGAGCGGGCCTTCCTCAATGGCCCCGTCGACGAGCTCTGCGCCATGCTCGATGAGTGGAAGATCTTTTGGGAGTCGCGCGACCTGCCGCCGGACGTCTGGCACTTCGTCAAGCGCGAGAAATTCTTCGGCATGATCATTCCGAAGGAGTACGGCGGCCTCGGCTTCTCGCCCTACGCGCATTCGGAAGTGGTGCGCAAGATCTCGACCCGCTCGATCGCGGCCGCGGTCACCGTGATGGTGCCGAACTCGCTCGGCCCGGGCGAGCTCCTGATGCGCTTCGGCACCACAGAGCAGCAGCAGCGCTGGCTGCCGCGCCTCGCCGACGGCCGCGAGATTCCCTGCTTCGGCCTCACCAGCCCGGAAGCCGGCTCCGACGCCGCCTCGATGGTCGACACCGGCATCATCTGCAAGGGCGAATTCGAGGGTCGCGAGGTGGTCGGCCTCCGCCTCAACTGGCACAAGCGCTACATTACGCTCGGTCCCGTCGCGACGTTGCTCGGTCTCGCCTTCAAGGCCTATGATCCCGATCATCTCGTGGGCAGCCGGGAAGAGCTCGGCATCACCGTGGCGCTGATCCCGACGAACCTGCCCGGCGTCGAGATCGGGCAGCGTCATCTGCCCTCGATGCAGGTCTTTCAGAACGGCCCGAATTGGGGCCGCGACGTCTTCATCCCGCTCGATTACGTCATCGGCGGCAAGGAGCGGCTGGGGCAGGGCTGGAAGATGCTGATGACGGCGCTCGCCGCCGGCCGCGGCATCTCGCTGCCGTCGCTGTCGGCCGCCGGGGCCGCCTATGCCGCGCGCACCACCGGCGCCTATGCGCGCATCCGCGAGCAGTTCGGCATCTCGATCTCCAAGTTCGAAGGCGTCGAGGAGCCGCTCGCCCGCATCGTCGCGACCGCCTACCAGCTCGACGCCGCGCGCCGGCTCACCTGCGCGGCACTGAACGCCGGCATCCATCCCGCCGTCATCTCCGGCATCATGAAGCTGCACGCGACTGAGCGGATGCGCACCGCGGTCGACGACGCCATGGACATCCATGGCGGCAAGGCCGTGATCGACGGTCCGCAAAACTATCTCGGCAATCTCCACCGCGCCGTGCCGGTCGGCATCACCGTCGAAGGCGCCAACATCCTGACCCGCAATCTCATCGTGTTCGGACAAGGAGCCATCCGCGCCCATCCTTACCTGCTCGACGAGATGAACGCGCTCGCCGATAGCGATCGCGAGCGCGGCCTCGGCGCGTTCGACAAGGCGTTCTGGAAGCATGTCGGCCACAGCTTCAGGACACTCTTCCGCGCCATGGGTCGCAGCTGGACCTTTGGCGCATTCGCCCCAGTGCCCGATGCGGGCGTTGCCACGCCCTTCTATCGCCAGCTCTCGCGCTACTCGGCGGCCTTTGCGCTCTGCGCCGACATGGCGCTGCTGACGCTCGGCGGCGCGCTCAAGCGCAAGGAAATGCTGTCGGCCCGCTTCGGCGACATCCTGTCCGAGCTCTATCTGCTCTCGGCCGCGCTGAAGCGCTGGCAGGACGAGGGGCGGCAGAAGGAGGATTTTGCCGCGCTGGAATGGTGCATGGCGACCGGGTTCAAAACCATCGAGAACCGGCTCGCCGAAATCCTGGCCAATCTGCCGAACCGCTTCGTCGCCGGCTTCCTCAGGCTCGTGGTGCAGCCGTTCGGCGCCCGCGTGCTCGGCCCGTCCGACCGCATCGTGCACCAATGCGCTGCCATCGTGCTGGAGCCGTCGGCGGCACGCGAGCGCCTCACGCCGGATCTGGCCCATGTCGACGACGACGGCGGCTTTGCCCGGCTGGAGCGCGCGTTCAAGCTGGTCGCGGCGACGGATGCGATCGCCAGGCGCATGCGTGCTGCGCATATCCGCGACTGGAAGGAGGCGGTGACCAAGGGCGTAATCACGCAAGCCGAGGGCGAGCAACTCGCCGCTGCCCGCGAAGCCGTCACAAAAGTGATAGAGGTCGACGATTTTGCGCCGGAGGCGCTGTCGCCGATTTACAAGAAAACCGTCAATGTGCATCAGTTCTTCCAGGAACTCGGTGAGCAGAGGGCGGCGAGCTGATGGCACGACCGGTATTCATCGTCGACGGCAGCCGGACGCCGTTCCTGAAGGCGCGTTCGGGGCCAGGGCCGTTCACGCCGGTCGATCTCGCCGTGCAATGCGGCCGACCGCTGCTGGCGCGCCAGCCGTTCTCGCCCGATAGCTTCGACCAGGTCATCCTCGGCTGCGTCAACGTGATCGCGGACGAGATGAACCCGGCCCGCGTCGCCGCGCTCCGGCTCGGCATGGGCGAGGACATGGTCGCCTTCACCGTGCAGATCAATTGCGGCTCGGGCATGCAGTCGATCGACACCGCCTACCGCTATATCCGCGAAGGCCATGCCGACATGGTTTTGGCCGGCGGCACCGAGGCGCTCAGCCACGCGCCGCTGGTCTGGCCGAATTCCGGCGTGCGCTGGTTCGCCGGCCTTGCCACCGCAAAGGGCATGGCCGCGAAGCTCGCCTCGGCGTTCAAGCTGAGGCCGCGCGATCTCAAGCCGATCATCGGCCTCGAGCGCGGCCTGACCGATCCCGTCACCGAGCTGAACATGGGCCAGACAGCCGAGGTCGTCGGCCATCTCTTCGGCATCACGCGCGCGCAGTCGGATGCCTATGCGGCCGAGAGTCATCGCCGGCTCGCGCATGCGCAAAGCGCGGGTTATCTGAAAGGCGAGGTCGAAACCGCGTTTTCCCGCGACGGCAAGTTCTTCGACCACGACGATGGCGTGCGCCCGGATTCGACGGCGGAGACGCTCGCCAAGCTCCGGCCGGTGTTCGAACGCCCGTGGGGCCAGGTCACCGCCGGCAATTCCTCGCAGATCACCGACGGTGCCTCCTGGGTGATCCTCGCCTCTGACGCTGCCGTTGCAAAGCACAAGCTGACGCCGAAAGCTGCGATCGTCGACAGCCATTGGGCCGCGCTCGACCCCAGCATCATGGGGCTCGGTCCGGTGATGTCGGTGACGCCGCTGCTGAAGCGCAACGACCTCACCCTCAAGGACGTCGAGACCTGGGAGCTGAACGAGGCCTTCGCAACGCAGGTGCTCGGCTGTCTCGCCGCCTGGAACGACGACAAGTTCTGCCGCGAAATATTGCGGCTCGACGGCGCGGCCGGCGAGATCGACCGCGAGCGGCTGAACGTCGACGGCGGTGCGATTTCGCTGGGCCACCCCGTCGGCACCTCCGGCAACCGCATCGTGCTGCATCTCGTCAACGCGATGAAGCGGCTCGGCACGCGGCGCGGAATTGCCACCGAATGCATCGGCGGCGGGCTCGGCGGCGCCATGCTGATCGAGGCGGTATGACCATGGATTCCAAGATCATGACCGTGCTCGCCGACCGCGTGCTGGAGCTCGGGCCGCGCCCTGCGCCGGATGGTCCTTACAAGCATTTCAAGCTGACGCGAGATGAAGACGGCGTCGCCTGGCTGCTGTTCGACCGCGCTGATGCCAGCGCCAACACGCTGTCCTCCGAGGTGATGGAGGAGTTCGACGCCGTGCTCGCGGCGATCGAGACCGAGCGTCCCGCCGGTCTCGTCATCCGCTCGGCAAAGCCGTCCGGCTTCATTGCCGGCGCCGACGTCAATGAATTCCGCGGGGCCAGCGATGCCGGCATGGTGGAGACGCGCATCCGCGCCGCGCATGCGGTGGTCGACCATCTGGAAGCCTTGAGGCTGCCGACGGTCGCGGTCATCCACGGTTTCTGCCTCGGCGGCGGCCTTGAGGTGGCGCTGGCCTGCCAGGCGCGCATCGCGATCGAAGGTGCGCGCTTCGGCTTCCCGGAGGTGATGCTCGGCCTGCATCCCGGCCTTGGCGGCACCGCGCGTTTCACTGCGCTCGTCAATCCGACGCAGTCGATGGCGCTGATGCTGACCGGGCGCACCATCGATGCGCGCCGAGCCAGATCGCTCGGCCTCGTCGACACCGTGACGCAGGAGCGGCATGTCCAGGGCGCGGTGAAGGATGCGCTGTTCGGCCGCCTGAAGCGGGCCAAGCCTGGACTGCTGGCGCGCGCCGCCAATCTCGGGCCGGTGCGCGGCCTGCTGGCCAAGCGCATGCGCGCGGAGGCCGCGAAGGCCGCATCGCGCCAGCATTATCCAGCGCCCTATGCGCTGATCGATCTCTGGGAAGCACATGGCGGCAGCAAGGCCGCGATGCTGAAGGCCGAACAGGCCTCGTTCGCCAAGCTGATGGTGACGCCGACCGCGCAGAATCTGATCCGGGTCTTCTTCCTGCGCGAGCAGATGAAGAAGGCGGCAGGCGCCGGCAGCACGGTGAAGCATGTCCACGTCATCGGCGCCGGCGCGATGGGCGGCGACATCGCGGCCTGGTGTGCGGGGCAGGGCGTTCGCGTGTCGCTCGCCGACATGAAGCCGGAGCCGATCGCAGGCGCGGTCAAGCGCGCGGCCGACCTCTACGGCAAGATCATCCGCAAGCCCACCGACGTGCGCGACGCGCTCGATCGCCTGATCCCCGACATGGACGGCGAGGGCGTCCGCAACGCCGACCTCATTATCGAGGCGGTGCCGGAAAAGCTGGAGCTGAAACAGAAGGTCTATGCCGGACTCGAGCCGCGGATGAAGCCCGGAGCCATCCTTGCGACGAACACGTCCAGCATTCCGCTGCAGGATCTGCGCACCACGCTGGCGCGGCCGGAGCGGCTGGTCGGCCTGCATTTCTTCAACCCGGTGTCGCGGCTGCAATTGGTCGAGGTTGTCAGCCATGAAGGCAACGATGCACACGTGCTGAAAGAGGCGCTCGCCTTCGTCGGAGCGATCGACCGCCTGCCATTGCCTGTGAAGAGCTCGCCCGGCTTCCTCGTCAACCGCGCGCTGACGCCTTACATGCTGGAAGCGATGGTGATGCTGGACGAGAAGATCGACCAGCGCCTGATCGATGAAGCGGCCGTGCAGTTCGGCATGCCGATGGGTCCGATCGAGCTGGCCGATCAGGTCGGGCTCGACATCTGCCTCGACGTCGGCGACATGCTGCGCACCAAGTTCGGCGATCTCCTGCCGCCGACGCCGGCCTGGCTGCGCGAGAAGGTCGCCAAGGGCGAGCTCGGCCGCAAGACCGGCAAGGGCTTTTACACCTGGAAGGACGGCAAGGCGGAGAAAGCAGCGTTGCCGGAGACCGGCCCGCGCGTCACCGACCAGATGATCGACCGCCTGGTGCTGCCGATGTCCAATGTCTGCGTCGCGGCGCTTCGCGAGGGTATCGTCGACGATGCCGATGCGGTCGACGGCGCCATGATCTTCGGTACGGGTTATGCGCCGTTCCGGGGCGGTCCGCTGAATTACGCGCGCACGCGCGGCGTGGAAAACATCGTATCCACTCTGCGCGCGCTGGCGGAACGATTCGGCGCGCGTTTCGCGCCTGATCCGGGCTGGGACAATTTCAAGTGAGAGCCATATGAGCGAACAAGCGACCGGGCCGAGCGGCGATCTCTGCATCCGCACGCTGGCGATGCCGGCCGACACCAATGCCAATGGCGACATCTTCGGCGGCTGGCTGCTCAGCCAGATGGACGTCGGCGGCGGCGTGTTCGCCTCGAAGGTTGCGCGGTCGCGCACCGTGACGGTCGCGATCGAGGCGATGAATTTTCGCAAAGCGGTCTATGTCGGCGATCTCGTCTCGGTCTACGCCAATCTCGTGCGCGTCGGGCGCACCTCGCTGACCGTGCATCTCGAGGCCTGGGCATTGCGGCGCAAGGAGTTGCATCCGTTCCTCGTCACCGACGGTCATTTCACCTACGTCTCGATCGACGACCACGGCCGTCCCCAGGCGATCCAGCGAAACGATCCGCCGATCGCGACGTAATCGCGCGCGACGCACTGTCCCATATTGCGAGGCCTTGCAGCGCCGCAGAACGCGGCACGAGCAAGTCACATCGTCGCGGCTTCGCCAAGAACCAGTCAAGAACCAGTCATAAAACGGATGAGGTCCCGGCGTAATCAATTGCGTGTCGATTCGGGGTGGAAACGGCCGCAAATGCCCTTGGGAACCTTTGGGCAGGAGCGCCGTTGTTTGCCCGCACTGAGGAAGCCACGGACTATGCCGGACAGCTACATCATCGAAGTCGATTCGCAGACCGCAGGTATCGTCGTTCGTTCTTCTGGAGGCTACTGCTTCTTCGCCTCATCGCACCGCTTCAACCGTCTCGAAGGCCAGCTCTTCCGCAACGCCCGCGAAGCCGAGCGCGCCGCGCGCAGGCTGGTGAATGGCGACGTGAAGGAGGCGGCGTAACTGTCATTCCGGCCCGCGAGGCGTGGTCGGAACTTTTTGCCGCCCTTGATGTTGCTGCCTTCTTCCTTCTCCCCTCATGTCCGCCGAAGCCTTGGCGAAGGCGGATGCGGGAGAAGGTGGCGCGAAGCGCCGGATAAGGGGTTGGCTCCGCGAATTCAATAGAGAGTTAGACCCACGGATAAATACCCCTCACCCGGCTTCGCTTTGCGAAGCCACCCTCTCCCGCAAGGGGAGAGGGGAAAGACGTGATCACAACTTCGTCGCCGCCCGCGACAACAGCTTCCACTCGTCGCCTTGCTTCTGCCAGTTCATCAGGATGTGAAGGTTGGTCGATACTTTTTTCCCATCGGCCGCCATCTCCTGCTCGCCCAGCCAGTGGAAACGCACGATCGCTGCGGGGCCGACGACCTTGATGGTGGGATCCTTGTATTCGATGGACAGAAACTTCGATTTGCCGTCGGTGGCGTTGGCGATGAACGCCGCCTTGTCTTCGACCTTGCCGCTGGAATGGCTGTAGCTCAGTTCCTCCGCGCAGAGCGCGCCGAGCGCCTTGGGATCGGCCGCGATCTGGGCGAGGCGGAAGGCCTCGACCCTCTTCGCCACGGCGTCCTCGTCTGCCGAAGCGGCGAGCGCCGGCGTGGCGAACGCAAGTGCGGACACGGCGAGCGTCGAGAGAGCCAGATCGCGTCGGTTGATCGTCATCGTTTCCTCCTTTTTGATCTTGCAATCAGTGTTGCAGTCGCACGCGACTTTGTCGAGTGTCACCTGCCTCATGTGGATGCGTCATTGCGCGATCGAGGCCGTATTGATACGCCTTCCGCATCGATGCGCCGCGCATCTGGGAAAGTACGGAAATGATCGAGACCAAACACGATGGAACGGGCCGGGCGCTGTTGTTCGACATCGACGGCACGCTCGCCGACACCGATCCGTTGCACTTGAAGGCTTTCAACCAGGTGCTCGGCCCGCACGGACACGTCTTCGATCACGCACGTTTCTCCCTCGAGCTGCAGGGCTTCGCCAATGTCGCGATCGGCGAGCGCTTTCTGCCCCACGAGGCGCCGGAGCGGCGCGCCCTCATCCTCGAAGAGAAGGAGGAGGTCTTCCGCACGCTGGTGGCCGGGCAGATCGCGCCCCTGCCGGGCCTGATGGCGCTGCTCGACCGCGCCGATGGCGCCGGCATTCCCATGGTTGCGGTGACCAACGCGCCGCGTCTCAACGCCGAGCTGCTGCTCTCAGGACTCGGCATCACGCATCGTTTCAAGGCGCTGGTGATCGGCGCCGAGCTGCCGCACGGCAAGCCGCATCCGCTGCCCTATCAGGAGGGGCTGCGTTTCGTCGGCGCGAGCCCGCGAGCCTCGATCGCATTCGAGGACTCCCGCACCGGCGTGCAGTCCGCAACGGCCGCCGGCATTCCGACTGTCGGCATCCGCACCAGCCTCAGCCATGCTGACCTGGTTGGAGCAGGCGCGGTCGCCTCCGCCAGCGCGTTCGACGACCCGACGCTGCTCGCACGTCTTGCAAGTGCCATGGGGTGGTAAGAAATGGCATGGTGAGGACCTTCATCCGTCAACCGTGATCGGCGTCCGCATTGACCGAGGGCGCAAACCGCCGCACCATGCATCATTCTGATTTGAGGCCGTTGCCGTGACCGGATTGACCCATCGCCAAGCCGAAATCCTCAACATCGCGCGCGCCTCCGGCCGTGTCATGGTCGAGGAGCTGGCGCGCCGCTTCGAGGTGTCGGCGCAGACCATCCGCAAGGATCTCAACGATCTCTGTGAGCGGCGTTCGCTGACCCGCATCCATGGCGGCGCCATCATCGCCTCGGGCGTCGAAAACCTCGCCTATGAGGCGCGCCGCTTCGTCGCCGCCGACGAGAAGAAGGCGATTGGCGCTGCCGCCGCCTCGCTGATCCCGAACGGCTGCTCGCTCTTCATCAACATCGGCACCACGACGGAGGAGGTGGCGAGCGCGCTGACCTCGCATGAGGATCTGCTCGTCATCACCAACAACCTCAATGTCGCCATGCTGCTCTACCGCCATCCGCGCATCGAGGTGGTGGTCGCCGGCGGCACGGTGCGGCGCGCCGATGGCGCCGTGGTCGGCTCGACCGCGACGCAGCTGATCGGACAGTTCAAGGTCGACTATGCCATCATCGGCGCATCGGCGATCGACGAGGAGGGCGCGCTGCTCGACTTCGACTATCGCGAGGTGCAAGTGGCGCAGGCCATCATCGCCAATGCCCGCAGCGTCATGCTGGTCGCCGATTCCACAAAACTCCGCCGCAGCGCGCCGGTGCGCATCGCCCACATCACCCAGATCCAGACCTTCGTCACCGACCAGGAACTCCCTGAGCGCCTCGCCACCATCTGCCACAGCAAGGGCATCGAGGTGGTCGAGGCGATGCCGAAGGGCGCGGAGGTCGACGATGCGTCGGCCGAGGTGCAGGATGCCGCACCGGAAGCCGCACCAGTGGTGCGGCTGAGATAGAGGCTAAGCGTCGTCCCAGGGGTTGAGCAGCGGAACGCCGAAGGCCGCAAAATCCTTCACGTTGCGTGTGACGAGTGTGAGATCGTTGACCAGCGCAGTCGCCGCAAAGAAGCCGTCCATGACGGACAATGCGACGCCGCTCTTGCGGCTCTGCGCCATGAGGTCACCCCAACGCTCGGCCACTGTTTGGTCGATCGGCAGGACGCGCTCGGCAAACCGCGCAGGCAAATCGTGGGCAAGCCAGACGGCCAGCGCGGTGCGTCGGCGACCATCCTCAAGCAATGCGATGCCACGGCGAAGCTCGGCGATCGAGGCGACGCTGATGAACGCACGGTCCTCATCGATCCTATCCAGCCATGCCACAACTTTTGGCGAAGGCGCGGGCCGCTGAACTTCCGAAAGCACGTTGGTGTCCAGCAAAAGGTTCATGGCACTTCGTCGCGTGGCGCGTCGTGCAGCCGGTCGAGTTCAAGGTCGGCGCCGCGCAACGGCGAGGCCAGCAGGAATTCGGCCAGGGTGCCCTTGCGCGCTGTCTTGCGCGCCCATTCCTCGACGGAAACGATGACGGCATTCGGCTTGCCGTGACGGGTGATGACCTGTGGGCCGGTCTGGGCGCGGTCGAGCACCTCGGACAGTCGCGCCTTGGCATTGGCCAACGTCCAGCTGTCATTCGTTGGAAGCGCGTCGGGTTCAACGTTACGATTGATCATAGGGATAAACCATTTTGACTAGTATGACCATAATCGCTCGATGCTGACCAATCAAGGTGCTGGTGCCTCCCAAATCGCCTTGGCGCTGCCCAACACGAACTCCTCTTGCTCACCAAGAAACTTCCGCTTTCGCTTCCTTTCGCCTCTCTTTCATCTTGCTTTCGTTTTTCGGTGTGATCTAATCAAAAGCGAAAGTAGCCGCTCGATGGAACGGGCGGTCGCCGGGGGATGCGTCTGTTGGAGCGTATTTTCGATCTCGCCATCATCGGAGGCGGTGTTAACGGCTGCGGCATCGCGCGTGACGCTGTGGGCCGCGGCAATACCGTTTTCCTGTGCGAAATGAACGATCTGGCGAGCGGGACATCGTCGTGGTCGACCAAGCTCGTGCATGGCGGCCTGCGCTATCTCGAATATTACGAGTTTCGGCTGGTCCGCGAGGCCCTGATCGAGCGCGAGATCCTCTGGGGCATCGCGCCCCACATCATCCGGCCCCTGCGATTCGTTCTGCCGCATCACGCCGGCCTGCGCCCGGCCTGGCTGCTGCGCCTCGGCCTCTTCCTCTATGATCACATCGGCGGCCGTCACCTGTTGCCGGCGACCCGCTCGGTCGATCTCAAGCGCGATGAGGTCGGCAAGCCGCTGATCCCGAACCGCTACAGCCGCGCCTTCGAATATTCGGACTGCTTCGTCGACGACGCCCGCCTCGTCGTGCTCAATGCGCGCGATGCCGCCGACAAGGGCGCCGAGATCCGCACCCGAACCCGCGCCACCGAGATTCGCCAGTCGGACGGCGTCTGGACCGTCAGCATGGTCGATACGCTGACCGGCGCGCGCTCGCAGATCCAGGCCAAGGCGCTGATCAATGCTGGCGGACCCTGGGTCGAGGACGTGCTCGGCCGCGGCGCCGGCGTGAATGCGAAAGCCAAGGTGCGCCTGGTGCAGGGCTCGCACATCGTCGTGAAGAAGCTCTACGACCACGACCGCGCCTACATGTTCCAGAATGCCGATGGCCGCATCATCTTCGTGATCCCGTACCAGGACGACTTCACGCTGATCGGCACCACCGACCGCGACTATGACGGCGATCCTGCCAAGGTGAAGGCGACGACTGAAGAGATCGAGTATCTTTGCAAGGCGGCCAGCGAATATCTGGCCAAGCCCGTCGCGCCCGCCGACGTGGTCTGGACCTATTCCGGCGTGCGTCCGCTCTATGACGATGGCGCCAGCGAGGCCAAGGCCGCGACGCGCGACTACGTGTTCGAGCTCGACACGCCCGGCGGCGTGCCGCTGCTGTCGATCTATGGCGGCAAGATCACGACCTATCGCAGGCTCGCCGAAGAGGCCCTGGAGCGCCTTGCGCCTTACTTGCGCAGTGCGAAAGCGCGCGAGGGCTGGACCGGCAAATGGCCGCTGCCGGGCGGTGACATGAACGTATCCGACATCGACGGCCTGATCGCCGAGCTGCAGCGCGGCTATCCCTTCCTCAGCCATGAGCATGCGCGGCGCCTGGCGCGCGCCTATGGCACCCGTGCCATCAAGCTGCTCGGCGATGCAAAATCGGCTGCGGATCTCGGCCAGGCCTTTGGCGCCACGCTAACCGAGCGCGAGGTCCGCTATCTCATGGCCAATGAATGGGCCGTCACCGCCGACGACGTGGTCTGGCGCCGTTCCAAGCTCGGCCTGCGACTATCTGCCGACGAGATCGCGACCCTCGACGACTGGATCAGGAGCCATGCCGTGGCGCAAAGTCCCCTGCTGGAAACGGGAGGACGCTCATGACCGTGACACTCGATCACGTGACCCGGACCGTGGAAGGCGTGCCGCACATCCGTGACGTCTCGCTGACGCTCGAGAGCGGTACGCTCAACGTGCTGCTCGGGCCGACGCTGTCAGGCAAGACCTCGATCATGCGGTTGCTCGCCGGCCTCGACAAGCCGACCACGGGCAAGGTGTTCGTCAACGGCAAGGACGTCACCGGCGCCGACGTGCGCCAGCGCTCGGTCGCGATGGTGTACCAGCAGTTCATCAACTACCCCTCGCTCACGGTCTACGAGAACATCGCCTCGCCCCTGCGCGTGCAGGGCAAGCCGCGCGACGAGATCGAGGCGCGCGTCGCCGAGGCCGCAAAGCTGCTGCGGCTCGAGCCGTTCCTGAAGCGCACGCCGCTCCAGCTCTCCGGCGGCCAGCAGCAGCGCACCGCGATCGCACGCGCGCTGGTCAAGGGTGCCGACCTCGTGCTGCTCGACGAGCCGCTCGCCAATCTCGACTACAAGCTGCGCGAGGAGCTGCGGGCGGAGCTGCCGCGCATCTTCGAGGCCTCCGGCGCGATCTTCGTCTATGCCACCACCGAGCCGACGGAGGCGCTGCTGCTCGGCGGCAATACGGTGTGCATGTGGGAGGGCCAGGCGCTGCAGATGGGTGAGACCACCAATGTCTATCGCCGGCCGCAGACCTTACGCGTTGCGCAGGTGTTTTCGGATCCGCCGCTGAATCTCGTGGGCCTCGAGAAGGGGAACGGCATGGTCCAATATGCGGGCGGGAGTGCAGCGCCCGCGTCCGGGCTTTATGCCGGTCTGCCCGACGGCTTCTATCGCGTCGGCTTTCGTGCCCATCAGCTCGGGCTTGCCAATGGCGAGGCCGACCGTCACGCCTTCCACGCCACTGTCACGGTGACCGAGATCACGGGTTCGGAGAGCTTCGTGCACCTGACCCGCGACGGATCGAATTGGGTGGCGGTGCTGCACGGCGTGCACGAGTTCGAGCCGGGCCAGATGCTCGATGCCGTGCTCGATCCCAATGATGTCTTCGTCTTCGATGCTGCCGACCGTCTGGTCGCGGCACCGGGCTCTTAGGAGGGAGATGCGCCATGGCCCGCATTGACCTCGTCGATCTCGCCCATTCCTACGGCGGCAACGATGCGCCGCAGGAGAGCTTTGCGCTCAAGCCTGTCACCATGACCTGGCGGCAGGGCGGCGCCTATGCGCTGCTCGGCCCCTCCGGCTGCGGCAAGACCACGCTTCTGAACGTCATCTCCGGCATCATCACGCCGTCGCGGGGGAAGATCCTGTTCGACGGCAAGGACATCACACCGCTGTCAACCCAGAAGCGCAACATCGCGCAGGTGTTCCAGTTTCCGGTGATCTACGACACCATGACGGTGGGGGAGAATCTGGCGTTTCCGCTGAAGAATCGCGGCGTGCCGAAGGCCGACATTGACAGGCGCGTCGCCGAGATCGGTCGCCTGCTCGATCTCGAGCCCTATCTGAACCGCAAGGCCACGCGCCTGACCGCCGACGCCAAGCAGAAGATCTCGCTCGGCCGCGGTCTCGTGCGCAACGACGTTGCCGCCGTGCTGTTCGACGAGCCGCTGACGGTGATCGATCCCGAGCTGAAATGGCAGCTCCGCTCCAAGCTGAAGGCGCTGCATCGCGAGCTCGACCTCACGATGATCTATGTCACCCATGACCAGACCGAGGCGCTGACCTTCGCCGACACCGTCGTGGTCATGCATGACGGTCGCGTCGTGCAGAGCGGCACGCCGGCCGAGCTGTTCGACAAGCCGGCGCATACTTTCGTCGGTTATTTCATCGGTTCGCCCGGCATGAACATCCTGCCGGCCGAGGTGAGGGGGCGCGAGGCCAGGATCGACGGCCACGTCATCGCGCTGAACCGCAGCTACGACAATCTGCCTGCCGGGGCGAAGATCGAGATCGGCGTTCGTCCCGAATTCGTCGAGGTGGTCGCGCCCGCACCTGGCCTGCTCACCGCCAGGATCGATCGCATCGACGACCTCGGCCGCATCCGCTTCGCGCGCGTGCGCGTCGGCGATGCCAAGCTCGCGGCGCGCGCTCCTGGCGGCTTCACCAGCGCGGACGGTACCGCCGGGCTGAAATTCGATCCGTCGCACGTCCACGTCTATGCCGACAGCCTTCTCGTGGAGGGAGCCGCCTGATGGACAAGACCGTCAACCAAAAAGCCTGGTTCCTGGTGCTGCCGGTGTTCCTGGTCGTCGCCTTCTCGGCGGTGCTGCCGCTGATGACGGTGGTGAACTATTCGATGCAGGATACCTTCGGCAACAACCAGTTCTTCTGGAACGGCGTCGGCTGGTTCAAGGAGCTGCTCGATCCCTCCACCGATCTCGGCGGCCGCTTTCTCGCCTCGCTCGGCCGCAACCTGTTCTTCTCGCTCGTTATCCTGGCCATCGAGGTGCCGCTCGGCATCGTCGTCGCGTTGTCGATGCCGCGCGAGGGCTGGACCGTCGCAGCCTGCCTCGTCATTCTCGCGCTGCCGCTGCTGATCCCCTGGAACGTGGTCGGCACCATCTGGCAGATCTTCGGGCGTCCCGACATCGGCCTGCTCGGCTACGTCCTCAATGCCATGGGCTTCGATTACAATTACGTCTCCAACGACGTCGATGCCTGGTTCACGGTCATCGTGATGGACGTCTGGCACTGGACCAGCCTCGTCGCGCTGCTGTGCTATGCCGGCCTGAAGTCGATTCCCGAAGCCTATTACCAGGCCGCGCAGATCGACGGCGCCTCGCGCTGGGCCGTGTTCAAGGCGATCCAGCTGCCGAAGATGAACCGCGTGCTCTTGATCGCGGTGCTGCTGCGCTTCATGGACAGCTTCATGATCTACACCGAGCCGTTCGTCGTCACCGGTGGCGGGCCCGGCAATTCCACCACCTTCGTGTCGATCGAGCTGGTCAAGATTGCGCTCGGCCAGTTCGACCTCGGCAAGGCCGCGGCGCTGTCGCTGGTCTACAACCTCATCATCCTGATCGTCTGCTGGATCTTCTACACCGTCATGACCAATGCCGGTGTCGAACGCAAAGTCCAGGCTTCGAGCGAGCCGGCGGCGGAGCCCAAGCCCGCGGCCGCGCTCAAGCCCGTGCCCGCACTCGAGCCAAGGGAAGGAGTGGCCTGATGCATTCGATCCCCGGCCGTCGCCTCATCATGGGGCTGTTCCTGATCTTCCTGCTGCTGCCGATCTACTGGCTCGTCAACATGAGCTTCAAGACCAACAGCGAGATCGTCTCGACGATGACGCTGTGGCCGCACACTCCGACGCTGCAGCACTACAAGCGCATCTTCACCGACGAGAGCTGGTATTCGGGCTACATCAATTCGCTCGAATACGTCGTCCTCAACACCATCATCTCGATCGCCGTGGCGCTGCCGGCGGCTTACGCCTTCTCGCGCTACCGTTTCCTCGGTGACAAGCATTTATTCTTCTGGCTGTTGTCGAACCGCATGGCGCCGGCGGCGGTCTATGCGCTGCCGTTCTTCAATCTCTATTCGGCGATCGGCCTGTTCGACACCCCCTGGGCCGTCGCGCTCGCGCACTGCATCTTCAACGTGCCGCTCGCGGTGTGGATCCTCGAAGGCTTCGTCTCCGGCGTGCCGCGCGAGATCGACGAGACCGCGTTCCTCGACGGCTATTCCTTCCCGCGCTTCTTCATCAAGATCCTGGTGCCGCTGATCGCGAGCGGCATCGGCGTCGCCGCCTTCTTCTGCTTCATGTTCTCCTGGGTCGAGCTCTTGCTCGCGCGCACGCTGACGTCGGTGCATGCCAAGCCGATCGCAGCGATCATGACGCGTACGGTGTCGGCGGCCGGCATGGATTGGGGCCTGCTCGCCGCCGCCGGGGTGCTCACCATTATTCCGGGCGCGCTGGTGATCTGGTTCGTCCGCAACTACATCGCGCGCGGTTTCGCGCTCGGCCGCGTCTGAGGAGGCATCAATGGAATCCATCGCATGGATGGCCTGGACGCTGCCGACCGCGATCTTCTTCGCCGCGCTCGCCTGCACGCTTCTCGTGATGACCTGGCTCGCCGCGGTCTATCCCGAGGCCGAGCGTGTCGGCGTGCTGCGCATCCCGACCACGCGCGGCGACCGCCTGTTCATCTCGCTGATTGCGGCCGCCGTCATCCACCTCGCGTGGATCGGCCTCGTCGGCACCGACGCGATCGCTACGCTGCCTATCGGCGAGGAGGGGTTTGAAATCTCGAGCCTGTGGCTCGCATCAGGAATTTCGCTGGTCACGGCCGCGCTCATTTTCCGCACGGTCTGAAGCTTGCGAAGGGACGGCCAGATCCGGGACCAACCCGGGCCTGTATAAAAGTTTGTCGCTGCAACGGAGGAACAACATGCGACAGTTTAGGAGAAGGAAAGGTCCATTGACCAAGAATAGTTTTCTGACCATGTCCAGCGCCGCTGCGATCATCGCGGTGTCGTTCGCCGTCTCGGCGCCGGTTCGCGCCGCCGACGAGGCCGTGATCCAGAAATGGATCGCGGAATTCACGCCTTCGACGCTGTCGAAGGAAGACCAGAAGAAGGAGCTGGAGTGGTTCGCCAAGGCCGCCGAGCCCTTCAAGGGCATGGAGATCAACGTCGTCTCCGAGACGATCACGACTCATGAATACGAGGCGCAGACGCTCGCCAAGGCATTCTCCGAGCTCACCGGCATCAAGCTCAAGCACGATCTCATCCAGGAAGGTGACGTCGTCGAGAAGCTCCAGACCCAGATGCAATCGGGCAAGAACGTCTATGACGGCTGGATCAACGACTCCGACCTGATCGGCACGCATTTCCGCTACGGCCAGACCATTGCGCTGTCGGACTACATGACCGGCGAGGGCAAGGACGTCACCAACCCCATGCTCGACGTCAACGACTTCATCGGCAAGTCGTTCGGCACCGGGCCGGACGGCAAGCTCTACCAGCTGCCCGACCAGCAGTTCGCGAACCTCTACTGGTTCCGCTACGACTGGTTCACCAATGCCGACTACAAGGCCAAGTTCAAGGCCAAGTATGGCTACGAGCTCGGCGTGCCCGTGAACTGGTCGGCTTATGAAGACATCGCCGAGTTCTTCACCAACGACATCAAGGAGATCAACGGCGTCAAGGTCTACGGCCATATGGACTATGGCAAGAAGGACCCCTCGCTCGGATGGCGCTTCACCGACGCTTGGCTGTCGATGGCCGGCAACGGTGACAAGGGCATTCCGAACGGTCTGCCGGTCGACGAATGGGGCATCCGGATGGAGGGCTGCCGCCCGGTCGGCTCTTCGGTGGAGCGTGGCGGCGACACCAATGGTCCGGCCGCAGTCTACTCGATCACGAAGTATCTCGACTGGATGAAGAAGTACGCCCCGCCGCAGGCGCAGGGCATGACCTTCTCCGAGTCCGGCCCCGTGCCGTCGCAGGGCAACATCGCCCAGCAGATGTTCTGGTACACCGCCTTCACTGCCGACATGGTGAAGCCGGGTCTGCCGGTGGTGAATGCGGACGGTACGCCGAAGTGGCGTATGGCTCCGTCGCCGCACGGCTCCTACTGGAAGGAAGGCATGAAGCTCGGCTACCAGGACGCTGGCTCCGCCACGCTGCTGAAGTCGACTCCGCCGGATCGCCGCAAGGCAGCCTGGCTCTATCTCCAGTTCATCGTCTCCAAGTCGGTGAGCTTGAAGAAGAGCCATGTCGGTCTCACCTTCATCCGTGAATCCGACATCTGGGACAAGTCGTTCACCGAGCGTGCGCCGAAGCTCGGCGGCCTGATCGAGTTCTACCGCTCGCCCGCGCGCGTGCAGTGGACCCCGACCGGCAACAACGTGCCCGACTATCCGAAGCTCGCGCAGCTGTGGTGGCAGAACATCGGCGATGCGTCGTCCGGTGCGAAGACGCCGCAGCAGGCGATGGATGCTCTCGCGGCGGCCCAGGACTCCGTGCTGGAGCGTCTGGAGAAGTCCGGCGTGCAGGGCGCCTGCGGTCCGAAGCTGCACAAGAAGGAGTCGGCCGAGTACTGGTTCGCCAAGGCCCAGAAGGACGGCACCATCGCGCCACAGCGCAAGCTCGCCAACGAGAAGCCGAAGGGCGAGACGGTGGACTACGACACCCTGATCAAGTCGTGGCCCGCCACTCCGCCCAAGCGCGCGGAAGTGAAGTAAGCGGCGCTTAGAGCGATATCAAACACGAAAGGCCGGGAGCGATCCCGGCCTTTTTCTTTTGTCGTTGTGGTGCGAGGGTTTTTCACACCCTCGGTGTCATTGCCCGCCTAGTGCGCAATTGCGCACAGGGGCGGGCAATCCAGTATTCCAGAGACGGTCGTGGTTGAACCGAGAAGCCGCGGCGTACTGGATGCCCCGCCTTCGCGGGGCATGACAGCGTCATGCGTGGAGAAGAACCTACTCCGCCGGCTCGGCCGCGAGCGTCGGGTAATCCGTGTAGCCCTTGGCGCCGCCGCCGTAGAAGGTGTTCTTGTCCCAGTCGTTCAGCGCCGCTCCCTGCTTCAGCCGCTCGACGAGGTCGGGATTGGAGATGAACGGCTTGCCGAAGGCGATGAGATCGGCGACGTTCGCGTCCAGCACCTTGCTGGCCAACTCGAAATCGTAGCCGTTGTTGGCGACGTAGGCGCCCGAGAAGCGGTTGCGCAACGATGCATAGTCGAACGGCGCGATGTCGCGCGGCCCCCCGGTGGCGCCTTCGACCACATGGAGATAGACCAGCTTCAGCGCGCTGAGGCCGTCGACGATGTGATCGTACAGGGCCTGCGGGTTGGAATCCGAGATGTCGTTGGCCGGCGTCACCGGCGAGATGCGGATGCCGGTGCGCTCGGCGCCGGCCTCGGCGACGACGGCCTTGGAGACCTCCAGCATCAGCTTCGCGCGGTTCTCGATCGAGCCGCCATAGGCATCAGTGCGCTTGTTGGCGCCGTCCTTGGCGAACTGCTCGAGCAAGTAGCCGTTGGCGCCGTGGATCTCGACGCCGTCGAAGCCCGCTTCCAGCGCGTTCTTCGTGGCGCGCTTGAAGTCGTCGATGATTGCAGGGATTTCCGAGAGCTCGAGCGCGCGAGGCTCGGAGACGTCGGCGAAGCCGCCGTTGACGAAGGTCTTGCCCTTGGCTCGGATCGCGCTCGGTGCCACCGGGGCTGCGCCATTCGCCTGCAGATCGACATGCGAGATGCGGCCGACATGCCAGAGCTGGATGAAGATCTTGCCGCCGCGTTCATGCACCTTGTCGGTGACCTTGCGCCAGCCGGCGACCTGCTCCTTGCTATAGATGCCGGGCGTGTCCTGGTAGCCCTGACCTTGTTGCGAGACCTGGCTCGCCTCGGTGATCAGCAGGCCCGCGGATGCACGCTGGGCGTAATAATCGGCGGCGAGCGGACCGGGCACGAAGGTGCCGGGTACGGCGCGGTTGCGCGTCAGCGGCGCCATGACCAGACGGTTGGCCAGCGTGATGGGGCCGAGCTTGTAGGTCTCAAACAATTTGGTCGAACGGCTCATGGGAATGCTTCCAGGCGATGAGAGGTCTCGAACAATTGTGCATCGCGGCATCGGGCGCAAGGGATGAGCCATACGCAAAGTGCAGACGAGCTGCGCGGCAGGGCGCGCGTAGCATAATTCGTGTGCAATGTCGGCTGCGACAGTGAAATCCCACTGTCGCGGCCGTGCGATTTCAGAAATCAGTTCGCGCCGAGGAAATCGCGCTTGCCGATCTCAACGCCGTTGTGACGCAAGATGCCGTGGGCGATCGCGGCGTGGAAATAGAGGTTCGGCAGCGAGAACGAGCTCAGGAATTGCTGTCCCGTCATGGTGATGGTCTTGCCGGGGCCGATCGGAAAGGTGACGTCCTTGGCGTCGGCGCCCTCAAACTGCTCGGGCTTGAAGGATTTGAAATAGTCGATCGTTTTCGCCAGCCGCTGCTTCAACTCCGCAAAGCTCGTTTCGGTGTCGGGCGTCGAGGGGACCTCGCTATGCGTCAGCCGCGCACAGCCTCTGGTCGGATAGTCGCTGACCAGCTGGATCTGCCGCGACAGCGGCAGCATGTCCGGGAAGAGGCGCGAGCCGAGCAGGACGCTGGGATCGATCTTCCTGGCCGCGCAATGCGCCTCAGCTTTGGTGAGCAGCCCGGTCACGCTGTTCAGCATCTGCAAATAGGCGGGGACGACGGCGTCGTAGAAGGACATGTGATGCTCGCTTCAAATGGTGGGAAATCTCAGGAGAAAACCTGAGCCACTCACATGGGAGCCTCATGGAAAATTGCAATCGCGGAAAGAGACTTGTGCGATGCGAAAATTCTACCGCACCGTCGTCTGGGGCAGGACCTGCGCCGTGCCGCCGCGCATGCGCGCGAGCAGCTCGGCGGTCGGCCAGGAATCCGCCGGCAGGCCGTACTTGATCTGCGTCGCCTTCACCGCGGCGCGGCTCTGCTGCCCCAGCACACCGTCGACCTTGCCGACGTTGAAGCCGGCGCGCACCAAGAGCTGCTGCAATTCCTTGAGCTCGTTGAACGGCAATTGCGCGACCGGCGCCGCCGGCTTGCGCATCGGCGCGGCCCCGGCGATGCGCGAGGCGAGATAGCCCGCGGTGGTCGCGTAGATCAGCGAGTTGTTCCACTCGGTGTAGGCCGCGAAATTCGGATAGGCCATGAAGGCCGGCCCGAAGCGTCCCATCGGCAGCAGCACGGAGGCTGCGAGATTGTCGTTCGGCAAGGGCCGGCCGTCGGGATAGGTGACGCCCAGTTGCGCCCATGTCGAGCGCGGCTCGCGTACCGTGAGATCGGTCTTCTCCCACGGCAGGTTCGGCGGCACCTTGATCTCCTCGAGCCACGGCTCGCCGCGCCGCCACTTCAATCCGTTTGCGATGTAGTTCGCGGTCGAGCCGATCACGTCGGCCGGCGAGCGCAACAGGTCGCGCCGTCCGTCGCCGTCAAAGTCGACCGCGTAGTTGACGTAGTGCACGGGCAGGAATTGGGTCTGGCCGAGCTCGCCGGCCCAGGAGCCGATCATCTCGTCGGGATGCAGATCGCCGCGGTCGATGATCTTCAGCGCCGCGATGGTCTCGTTCACGAACATCTCCGAACGGCGGCAATCATAGGCGAGCGACACCAGCGATTTCAGCGTCGGCAAATTGCCCATGTTGGCACCGAAATCGCTCTCGAGGCCCCAGAACGCGGCGATCACCGCGGGCGGCACGCCGTATTCCTTTTCCGCGCGCGCAAACGCCGCGGCGTATTGCTTGATGTGCTGCTGCCCGTTCTGCATGCGATAGGCCGCGGCCATGCGGCCGGCGAATTCGGTGAAGAGCTGTCCGAACACGCGCTGGCCGCGGTCGCGGTTGACGATGCCCTGGTCGTAGACGAGATAGGGCGATGCCTCCGCGATCGTGCGCTGCGACACGCCGGCGGCCACCGCCTGTTGCTTCACCTCGGTCAGGAAGCGATCGAAGCTCGCGCCATTGTGGCACGAGGCCCCGCGCGGCGAGGGGGCCTTCGGCACTGCGGGCTTGGCAGGAGGCGGAAGCATTTGGGCGGATGCCGTGGCCGTGCATGCGATAAGCGCGAGGGCCGCGATCGGAAATCGGGTCTGGACCATGGGGGTTCCGGCGGGGAAGGGCAGGCGTGGATTCGGCCGAAGTTTAGGGGAAGCGGCCGCCCCAGGCCATCCCCACCCTGCACCTGATCTAGAGGACGATAGGTCGCCCGCCTTGGTGCGCAGGGGCATGTATTCAGAAATCAAGCCATCGGCTCGGTTGGATCAATCCCGCCGAATCGGGGTTGACCTGTCGAAACCGTTACGGAAAGGCTCGATCTGTGGCCGAGTTGCCTCCGGCGTCGACGCAACGAACACCGGCCGTGCGAGCCGCAACCTCGCCCATGCTCACGGCCGGCGGCATCGTCCTAGCCATCGGAGCCCTCTATCTCGGCCGGGAAATCTTCGTTCCTTTTGCCCTTGCGATCCTGCTGAGCTTCGTTCTCACGCCCTTGGTCAATTGGCTGAGACGTTGGAAAGTGCCCCGCATTGCAGCGGTGCTAATTGCCGTTTCCATTGCCTTCATCGTCGTCGCAGGGGTCGCCTTGGTCGTTGGGCGCCAACTGGTCCAACTCGCCAGCAACCTTCCCAATTATCAGACCACCATCACCGAGAAGATCCGCTCGTTGCAAAGCTCCGCGCCGGGCGGCGGGGTCGTCGACGCCGTTACCACGACGATGCAGGATCTCGGCAGAGAGATCTCGGGAGATGAGAAAAAGTCGGCGGCAGCATCCTCCCGGCTTGGCACCGGTAGTGAGAGTCGGGAGCCTGTCACCGTGCGGGTGGAGCCGCCACAGCCGAGACCGCTGGAGCTCATTCGATCGGTCATAGGTCCATTGCTGGCACCGCTTGCGACTTCCGGGCTGGTCGTCATTTTCGTGATCTTCGTGCTGCTCGAGCGCGAAGACCTGCGCGACCGATTCATCAAGTTAGCCGGAGCCGGTGACCTTCAGAAGAGTACTCAGGCCATCAACGATGCTGCCTCGCGGGTCAGCCGCTATCTGCTGATGCAGCTTGTTGTCAATCTGACTTACGGCGTGCCGATCGGTGTTGCACTCTACTTTGTTGGCGTGCCGAACGCGATTCTTTGGGGCTTGCTCGCAGCGGTACTTCGATTCATTCCCTACCTCGGTCCTTTCCTGGCTGCTATATTTCCCGTTGCCCTGGCCATCGCCGTCGATCCAGGCTGGACGATGCTGTTCTGGGTCGTCGGTTTGTTCGTTACGGCTGAACTCGTCAGCAACAATGTTGTCGAGCCTTGGCTCTACGGATCCAGCACCGGGCTGTCGTCCCTCGCAATTATCATCGCCGCGATCTTCTGGACGATGCTCTGGGGACCCGTCGGGCTGTTTCTGGCGACGCCTTTGACCGTCTGCCTCGTCGTCATGGGGCGCTACGTCCCGCAGTTGGAGTTCTTGGGCGTTCTGCTCGGCAGCGACCCTGTGCTCGCGCCGGAGGAGCAACTCTACCAGCGGTTATTGGCTGGCAACCTGGAGGAGGCGGTTGAGTTCGCCGAGAACTATGTCGACGAGTGTTCCTCGCGCGAGCTGTACGACAACGTCGGAATTCCGGCGCTGCGCCTGGCGGAGAATGATCGTCAGCGCAGCGGCATCGACACCAATTACCGGCGTCTTGTTGCGGATACGGCTATTTCGGTTGTCCGGGAGGTTGATGACCATATCCGCGAAAAAGCGAATGCAGTGGACGAGGGAAATCACACTGCGCAGCGACCATGCGTCCTCTGTCTCGCTGGACGCACGGAGCTCGATCATGCAGCGGCGGAGATGCTCGCGCAGGTGCTCGAGGAGCGCACCATCGGCGCCAAGGTCTTGCCGCCGATCGCGGTCAGTCGGGGAGCATTGGAGCAACTCGATCTCCAGGGGGTCGACGTGGTGTGTCTGTCCTACTTTCACCCGCAGCCGCAGGTCTACGCCCGCTATGTCTTTCGTCGCCTGCGCCGTCGGGCTCCACAGGTGAAGCTTGCCGCCTGCTGCTGGAATTTGATCGCCGGAACGGAACAGACGGGAGAGCTCAAGACCCAGATGGCGGCCGACGCGGCATTCGCCTCTCTCCAAGCATGCGTCGAGCAGGTTGAAGCATGGGTCGGTCGCGCGGCAGCTCTCGGCGATACGCCCCAGCTCACGGCCGACGCCGAACGTGCGCAGCTCGCCGCGCTGCGCGGACTTGGCTTGGACGCCTCGAAACGCCAGGACCTGGATGAGGCCTCCAGAAAGGTCGCGCAAGCGTTCAACGTTCCGATCGCGCTGGTGACATTGGTCGATCATATTCAGCTAACCGCCGCTGAAGCCCGCGCCCAAGAAGTTCAAGCAGGTCTGCCGAGCAATCACGAGGGCTCCCTCGACGCGCATGTGATCGCTGCAGGCGATATGCTGGTTTCGGAGGATGTGACCGAAGACCCGCGCTTCGCCGACGATCCGCATGTGCTGGAGCGAGGCATTCGCTTCTACGCGGGGGTCCCGCTCCGGACTTCATCCGGTCATGTTGTAGGCTGCCTTTGTGTGATCGATACTCAGCCGCGGGAGTTCACCGACCGGGATCGTGACCGCCTGCAGGAGATGGCGAAGCAATTGATGATCGATATCCAGAGCGCTCGAGTGGCCACAGGCGTCGAGTCGGATGGCTCGAGAGAGGTGCATCCCGCCCCCTAGCGGAGAGGAAGCCGACCTTGCCGCTAACAGTGCGTGGCGCTAGCCGAACAGCCGCATCAGCAGCGCCTTACCGACCGGGAGCGCCCTGACGCCCCGATAGGCCCGAACATATTCGCCGGCATAGAACGCCCTGATTGCATGCACGCGCGTGTCCATGCCTTCCGCGAACCGCACGGCAAATCCATCAATGGTCCGCCGCACCACGATGGCCGCGATCGAGCGGCCGTAGATCTGGCACTCGAGGGTGCTCCCAGGCGCCGGCGGATCGGGATCGATTAGCCGCGCGCCGGTGATGGAGATATCGGCGAGCCGAGCCAGATGCGACCTGCCGTCCTGGCGCAGCAGCACCGGCTCATTGCGATTGAAGCGCTCCGCCTTGCGCTTGCGCGGCTGCTCGATGCAGACGAAGCAGACCACGGTGAGGATGAACGCGTTGTAGAAGCTCCAGGCCAGCGCCAGTCCGCCATAGGCGATGTTCTCGCCGCGCTGCTGCAGGATGAAGGCATAGGCGATCGATGCGAGCGTGATGAAAAGTGCGCAGCCGTAGATGCGCAGCAGCGGCCATTCGACGAAGCGTCGGTCGCGGTCGCCGCCTTTCGCGGTGACCTTGAACTTGTGTCCCTTCGGCTTCAGCAGGCCGGTCGCCACCGCCTTGAGCACGGCAGGCGCGGCAATCAGTTGGGAGACATCCGTCATCATTGCGAGCGAGCGGCCGCGCGAAAGCCAGGCCATGCTGAGGCCGTTCCAGACATAGAAGGGCAGAAAGACCCGCAACAGCTCGCTCAGATCGGCCCGCACCGCCTGGATGCCGAACAGCAGGAACAGCCAGGGCACCACAAGGCCCGCCACTTTCGAGGTGTAGACCGCGGACCAGCTCATGAAGGCGTCGGCCAGCGAGAGGCGGTCGATGAAGGGCAGCTTCGAGTCCCGCGAGAGCGGTCCGCTGCGGCCGCGCACGATCTGCATCAAGCCGAGGCACCAGCGGGCGCGCTGGGTGATGTATTCCTTCAGCCCTTCCGGCGCGAGCCCGATCGTCAGGCGCTCGTTGAGATAGATCGTATTGAGTCCGCGTTCCTTGAGGCGCAGCGTGACGAGATAGTCCTCCGTCACCGAATCGGTCGGAAAGCCGCCGATCCGCATCAGTCCGGAATAGCGGATGAGGGAGGAGGTGCCGCAGCAGAACGCGACGCCCCAGGCGTCCTTGGCCGGCAGCAGGATGTCGAAGAAGAAGCGCTGCTCGTCGGGCCAGACGTCGGTCGCGGCGAGGTTGGTCTGGATCGGGTCGGGATTGATGAAGTGCTGCGGGGTCTGGACCACGCCGACCGACGCATCGTCCATGAGCGAGACGGTGCGCGCAAGGAAATCGGGCCGCGGCACGAAGTCCGCATCGAGAATGGCGACGAACTGCGGCCGCTCCGGCAGCGCCCCGACATGCCTCAGTGCGTGATTGATGTTGCCTGCTTTGGCGTGCTGGTTGTCGGGCCGCGTCAGATAGTGGCAGCCGAGCTCGCCGGACAGCCGCCGCAGCCAGGGCCGCCTTCCGTCGTCGAGCACCCAGACGCGGTAATTGCCGTAGTCCATGCCCGTCGCGCCGATGATCGTACGCTCGAGGATCCCTCGTTCCTCGTTGTAGGTGCAGATGAAGACGTCGATCAGCGGTGCGCCCGGATCGGTGGTGCGGCCGTCGACCTTCGCTGCGCCGGTGCGGTCGCGCGTCCGGCTCAGGAACAGCAGCGACAACGCGACCGCGACGAGCGAGGCCGCCTCCAGCAGCATGAAGGGGTAGCCGATCACGGCATCGACGGTCAGGCGCGGCGGCGGAAGCGTCGACATGATCCGCCAATAGAGATAGCGCAGCAGCAAGGTCACCGAGACAATGGCCAGGAACGAGCGTGCCATCGTGCTGTCGCGCCTCAGCAGCGGTACGATCGCCATGAAGGCGCCGAGCGCGATCAGGCCGGGCGTCAGCGCCGCCGTCACGGTGCGGTCTCGTGCCGCGCAAACACCACGCGGCCGGTGCGGCCGACCGTGCAGGCGCGAGCTGCGGCATCGCGCGAGGCCACGGTCACACGATAGGGCTCCTTGCTCAGCGCATCCGGATTGATGGCGAGATTGGCCGGCGCGCCGGCAGCGCCGGTCAGGTTGACCACGGTGCCGGAGATCGGCTCGCCGCCGTCATTGGGCTCGAACGTCGCGTGGTCGCCGAGCTGCAGGCGGTTGTAGACGTTCTCGGTGACATTGGCGGTGATCACGGCGCCGCTGCAATCGAGCACTTTGAGCAACGGCTGGCCTGCCTGCACGTCCTCGCCCGGAGATGTCATCATTTCCCAGACGCGGCCTGCGACGGGTGTCGTAATGTTGGCTTCGGTGAGATCCGCGAACCGGACCTCCTCGACGATGATCTCGTTGGCGAGCCAGGCGATCTCCGTGTCGGTGCGCGCGAGATCGGCCTCGAGGTCGCCGGCACGCTGGCGCATCTCCTCCTCGCGCTGAACCGAGCTCGGCCGGTCGTTGTAGCTGTCGCCGAGGAAGGATCCGTTCCGCGCTGCGGCGAGCTCGACCTTGGCCGCGTCCAGCCGCTTGCGCGCACCGAGCTCGGTCTGTTGCGACACCGAGAGCTCGCGCGTCAGACGTGCCAGTTCGACGGTCGAGACATTGCCCGATTTTGCCAGCGAGGAGGCGCGCTCGACGGCGGCACTGGCCTCGTCCCGCCGCGCCGCCGCAGCCTCGATCGAGGTCTGGATCTCCGCGATGCGGGCCTCGAGCTGGAGCACGCGTCCTTCGCGAAACAGCGCGGCCTGCCGCGCCAGATCCTTTTGTGCCGCCTGCGCCGAAGCGAGCTTCGCCGCAAGGCTCGGCCGTTCATTCTCCAGGCGCGATTTCTGCCGCCGGAGATCGTCGAGCCGGGTGCGATCGCCGCGCGAGTTGAAGACGCGCAGGACGACGGTCCCGGCTTCGAGCTTGGCCTGGTCAGTGACGCGCTGGGCGGCTGCGACGCGGCCACCGATCGGAGTCCGCAAGGTGACGAGGCGGGAATTTAGCACGGCTTCGACGCTCGAATTTTCCCAGATCGCGCGCAGCGGCAGCCAGCCGAACACGGCGACGATGGCGAGCCCGATCGCGACCTTGGCTCCGCGCCGCAGATACGGCCAGCGGCGTCCCGATTCTTGCCCGCTCTGCGTCGTGGAAGCATGGTCGGACTCGTCATTGGTGAAGAGGTGCTCGTGCAGGGAGTCCTGCAAACCCTTCGCATCAGTTCTGGCGTCGTGAGGGGAGGGGGCGGATGAGGGGGCGACGGAGGCGGCGCTCGAGCGGTCTACCATGGCGGTCACCTTGCTGACGGGAGGCCAACGGGAACCCGGTCAATGCACAAGGCCAATGCCGCGTGCCCGGTTACCGCGAGTTATGCGGAAATTGCGCTTTCCAGGTTGCTAAGCCTCCGCGTGTGTTTTTGCGCAAATCCCGGTCAAGCTTTAGTGGCGGCGGAAAGGCTGGCTGGCGCCGCTGGCGTCTGCGGCTCCACGACGCACGAACCTTGCAGCCGGCGGCCGCATTCATACTTCGAAGGTGCCGGCCAGAGGTTCGCCCGCGGCCGCCCCAGGAGACGGCCATGAACTATTTTCGTACCGCAATGCTGCTCGCTGGCCTGACCGCCCTGTTCATGGGCGTCGGCTATCTGATCGGAGGCGCCTCGGGCGCCATGATCGCGCTCGTCATTGCCGCCGCAACCAACCTCTTCACCTACTGGAACTCCGACCGCATGGTGCTGTCGATGTACGGCGCCCATGAGGTCGATCGTTCGACCGCGCCGGAGCTGGTCGGCCTCGTCGCCGAGCTTGCGGGCCGCGCCGGCCTGCCGATGCCGCGCGTGTTCGTGATGGATGAGATCCAGCCCAACGCGTTCGCCACCGGCCGCAATCCGGAAAACGCCGCGGTCGCCGTCACCACCGGTCTGATGAACCAGCTCAGCCGCGAGGAGCTCGCCGGCGTGATTGCGCACGAGCTCGCGCATATCAAGCATCACGACACGCTGCTGATGACGATCACCGCGACCATCGCCGGTGCGATCTCGATGCTGGCGCAGTTCGGCATGTTCTTCGGCGGCAATCGCGACAACAACAGCGGTCCGGGCATCATCGGCTCGATCCTGTTGATGATCCTCGCTCCGCTCGGTGCCATGCTGGTGCAGATGGCGATCAGCCGGACCCGCGAATATGCCGCCGACAATCTCGGTGCGCGCATCGTGGGACAGCCGATGTGGCTGGCCTCTGCGCTGGTGAAGATCGAGGGCGCTGCGCACCAGGTCCCGAACTACGAGGCCGAGCGAAACCCTGCGACCGCGCACATGTTCATCATCAATCCGCTGTCGGGCCACGGGGTGGACAACCTGTTCGCCACCCACCCCTCGACGCAGAACCGCGTCGCCGCGCTCCAGCAACTGGCGGCCGAGCTCGGCGCGCGCGCGGCGCCGTCGGTCGGCGCCAACGAGAACTATCCACCGCGCGGGCCGTGGGGCCGCTCCTCCTCACGTCGTAGTCCCTGGGGCTGACGGAGCCGGCAAGGATTGCGTCTGGCTTTGTGATCTGGCGCACACAGGGGGGTCCCCAACCAGTGTTAACTCCTCGGCGTGACCATTCCTTCGAAAGGGGATGGGTGGCTGGCGCGCTGCCGGCCACCGTCGAAGATGACCAGAATTGCCGTACCATTGCTGATCGTCCTTTGCGTGCTCGTCGGCTTGTCCACGCACATGGTCGTCAATTGCGGCGACGAGGATGATCCCGACATCTGCTCGGCCGTGATCGGCTTCTCGCCGCTGCGCGGCTCGCTGATCGCCTTCGCCTATGCGGGACGTGGACGGATCGCGCTGCGTCACGGCGACTTCAAGCGGGCGATCGCCGATTTCGACGAGGCCATCCACCTCAATCCCAACCGCGCTTCGCTCTATCGCGACCGGGCGCTGGCGCGCCGGCAGAACGGCGACTTCGAGCTTGCCATTGCGGATTACGACGAGGCGATCGCGCACGATCCCAAGCGCGCGGCACCTTATCACCAGCGCGGTCTCGCGCTCGCCGCAATGGGCGATCTCGACCGCGCCATCCTGAGCTACAGCACGGCGGTCCGCCTCGACCCCACCGATGCGCAGGCCCGTCTCGACCGCGGCCTTGCGTTCCTCGCCCGCGGCCAGACCGACGACGCCCGCGCCGATTTCGAAGCCGCGCTGGCGCTGCCCGCCGGCAAGGACGGTCACGCGCGAGAGGCCGCGCGCGCCAAGCTCGCGGAACTCGCCAGCGCCGAGCCGACACTGGTGGCCGCGCCGCGAAGATGAGGATCTGGCGCGGCATTTGCGGCGGTACCCTCTCACGTCTTTAGGACAGGTGGCTTGCCGCATAGCGGCGAGATCGGTGAGAGATGCGGAAAGCGAGACTGTCGCGGCTGTCTGCTGCGCGTATGAACCAATTCAACTAGTATTGAGTTGGATCAATACTGGCAGGGTCCAGAGTGCATCCATGTCGTGCGCCCCTGGAGGAGCTTCCAATGTGCAAATGGGCTTTGACGATTCTGACCCTGAGTATCGCTCTGACAGCGGGGCAGGCTCGAGCCCAAAAATATGACCCGGCTTATCCCGTTTGCTTGAACGTCATTTCTCGCGGAATGACGCCATACTACCGATGCAGCTTCACGACGATGGACCAATGCAGGGCGTCGGCAAACGGCCAGATGTGCGTCCTCAATCCCTACTACGCCGGTCCTCCGGCGAGAGGAAACGCTCGGCGGCATCATCGCCAGACCTACGCGCCACCGAGGCCGCCGGTCCAGTACCGGGCGGTACCCTATAATCACTTCAATGAACCCTATTATGGGGCATCCCAAGGTTACGCGCCTGGCGAGAAAGAGCGCTTTCTCCAAAGTGTGAGGCAATACATGTGAGGGATGTCGCTCGACTGTTCGACCAGCCCATGCCTGGGGCGGAGGAATCGTTGAGGTCGCGGCCGGCCCGATTGCGGCGGCCGCGAGGGAGCGCGTCGCAAACGCGCAACGCGGCGATCCGATCAAGCCGGAGATAATTGGGAGACAGGCCGGCGAGCCTCCAGATCGCCAATCCCGTAGCGGCGATCGGTTCAACGGCAGGGCTATCGCATTTGGGAGTTTTTCCTTGCGGCCATCCTTCGAGACGCCCGCTTTGGCGGGCTCCTCAGGATGAGGGCGGAATGCGCGGCAGCAGTTTCAACGCGCACCGATGCTGATTAGCCTCATCCTGAGGAGGCGCGTCAGCGCCGTCTCGAAGGACGAGGCGCGTGCGCAGGCCGCCGCCGCAAGTCATATGCGATAGCCCTGGGTGCAACGACTACGTCTTCTTTTTCGCTTTGGCTTTCTTTGCGGCCTTCTTCGCCGGCTTCTCGTCCTTTGCCTTCTTCTCCGCTTTCACCGTAACAGGCGTGCTGGCGGCGAGGCGCATCGACCGCGCGTAGCTGTCGGCGACGTTATCGGCGGACATCTGCAGGCGCTTGGCGGCCGCGGTCGCCTGCTCCATGGTGGCCTTGGCCATCATCTTGAAGCGCTCGCCGGTCTCCTTGCCCTTGGCCTTGGCCGCAAGGCTGTTGAAGCGATCCCGCCGCTCCTTGGCACGGGTCATCAGGCCCGTATGCAGCTGTCTGGCCAGTTGCCGGATCACGACATCCAGGTCGGCTTCCGCCATGGTCTCTCATCCCCTTCGAAAAACGGTATCGATGCGGGCGGGACTATGCAGATCGGACCCCGGCTTGGCAATTCCCGGCTGTGCGTCATCCGCAGCTTACCGAGCGTGCGAAACAAAAAAGCCGCGCTGTTCGCGCGGCTCTTTGGCTTGGCTTGGCGCCGTCCGCTCATTTCAGCGAGGCGACCGGGCCGTTCGAGGCCGCCGGCTCGGGGTCGAAGCCGAACACGCCGACCAGATATTTGTAATAGTCCGGCATCTTCTCCTTGAGCGCCTCGCGCGACTTCGGATCGTGGAATTCGCTCTTGCCGGCCAGGAAGATGCTGGCGGTCACCGCAAAGAATTCCATGGGATTCTTCATCGCATAGGATTCCTTGGGCAAGAGGTCCTTGGACTTGGCGAGGGCGTAGTAGGTGATCACGCCCTTGTTGGCGTAGCCGTCCGGCAGCAGCCGCGCGTGGAAGGCGTGCAGCATCTCGTGCAGCAGCACGGCCTCCTTCTCGTAGCGCATCATGTCCGGCCGCAGCATGATCACGCCGAGGCCCGAATCGACCGCGAGGTCGACGGCATTGGGATTGGTCCAGCGCTGCTTGGCGGGGTCCCAGACCGTCAGGGTCCGGGGCGCGGTGCGCTGCATGTCCGGCGTGACCCGGCCGTAGCAGGCGGTGGCGGCGCCTTCGTCGAGGCAGGCGAGTTCGCTCGCGACGATCGGAACGGTGTGGAAGAAGCGCAGCACGCGCGGGGAGAGGCCGACGCCTTCGACGACGTCGATCTGGCTCTTCAGGTTCTCGGTGAGCTTGTCGACATCCTTGCGGTCGCGGTTCTCGGAGATGTCGAACATGTAGCCGCGGTAGCTCTGGAAGCCCGGCGGCAGCGGCTGCGCCGCGCCGGCATCGAGCGACCCGGCGATGGTTGGACTGGCGAATAGCGCGCCGACAATGGTCGCGGTCAGCAGCAACGCAATGCGCATGGTGAACCCCCTGATGTCACTTCGCCCGGCAGATTAGGCCGCCCTTGTTTGCGAAAAGTGAGTGCGGCGAGACTAAGGCACCGATGTTGAGGCGTGCTTAACCGTTGGTTGCAGATCGCGCGGGCGGATTAGGGTCGGGTTAACCAAGCGTGGATCGGCTGCGCGCTTCGGCGTAACATCCGCCCGGGCTCGAGGCCCTCACATCATAGCCGGAAGGGGAGGATGCCATGTATGCCGCCATCCGTCAGGCCAAGGCAAAAAGCGGGAGCGCGGAAGAGCTGACGCGCCGCATCAAGGACGGCGCCGTTCCCATCATCAGCGACGTCGACGGTTTCCGCGCCTATTACGTCGTCTATGGCGGCGACGACACGGTCACCGCGATCTCGATCTTCGACAAGTTCGAGCAGGCCGAGGAAGCGAACAAGCGCGCCATCGCCTGGATCGAGAAGGATCTCGGCCCGCTGCTCGCCGGCGACGCCCGCGCCGTGGCGGGACCGGTGATTGTGCATACGCTGGCGTGAGGGCGCGCGCTATTGATGACCGGAGCGGCGACCACACACTTGGTCGGCATGCCCGGGCTTGACCCGGGCATCCACGTCTTTCTGCGTACGCGGAAGCGCGTGGATGGCCGGGTCAAGCCCGGCCATGACGGAAGAGAGAGTGTGTGCCTCACAACTCCCTTGCATTCGAGAACGCAAAGCTCGACACCCGCCGCGTCGTCTCGTCCAGGATCAACGTGCGTGTGATCGGTGGCTCGGCGCGCTGGGCGCAGTTCTCGCGCTCGCAGAGGCGACAGTTGACGCCGATCGGGGTGCCCTCGGCCTTCTCCAGGTCCATGCCGGTGGCGTAGGTCAGGCGGGCGGCGTGGCGGATCTCGCAGCCGAGGCCGATGGCAAAGCGCGGCTGCGGCAGCGGATGCGGCGCCACGGGGCGGCGCACCATCTGCGCGATCGAGAAATAGCGCGTGCCGTCGGGCAGCTCGATCACCTGCTTGAGCAGGCGATCCGGCGTGTCGAAGGTCGAATGCACATTCCAGAGCGGACACGTGCCGCCGAATTTCGAGAACGGGAAGGTGCCGGAGGAGAAACGCTTGGAGACGTTGCCGGCATTGTCGACGCGCAAGAGGAAGAACGGAATGCCGCGCGCATTCGGTCGCTGCAGCGTGGTGAGGCGGTGGCAGACCTGCTCGAACCCGGAATTGAAGCGCTGTGCCAGCACGTGGATGTCGTAGTTCAGCGCTTCGGCGGCCGCGAGGAACGCCGGGTAGGGCATCATCACGGCGGCCGCGAAGTAATTGCCGAGCGTGATCCGGAACAGCCGCCGCGGCGCATCGTCCAGCGGGCCGGCCCGGCCGATGATGGTCTCCAGCGCCTGCGCGCATTCCGCCAGGCCCAGCTGGAAGGCGAGCTGGAATGCGCGGCCGGGCGGATCGACCAGCTCCGAGATCAGCAGCTGCCGGCGGTGGCGGTCGAATCGGCGGAGCGTCTCGCGCATCACGTCGACCGGCATGATGCGGGTCTGGATCGAGTGCTTCTCGCGCAAGCGCGTTATCAGCGCGGCATACAGCCCTTCGGCGGGCTCGTTCAACTCGTCGCGCAGATTTTCCGCCGCCTGCTCCAGCTCCGGAAAATAGTTGCGATTGGCCTCGATCAGCTCGCGCACGCGCTCGACCGGATTGGCTTCAAAGCGCGTGCCGACGTCGCGGTCGGCCATCTGCGCCGCGGCCAGCGTCTCGCCCTGACGCGCCTCGGTATAGGCCGCGTAGAGCCGCTGCAGCGCATGGGTGACGCCGGGGCAGAGCTCGGCGAGGTCGCGCAGCTCCTGCTTGGGCACGTCGATCTGCCGGAACAGGGGATCGGAGAAGATCTCGTTCAGCTCGGCGAAGAAGCGGTCCTCGTCCGCGGTGGCGAGATCGCGCAGGTCAAGGTCATAGGTCTCGGCCAGCCGCAACAGGATCTGCGCCGTGACCGGGCGCTGGTTGCGCTCGATCAGGTTGACATAGCTGGGCGAGATCCCGAGCCCCTCGGCGATCTGGGTCTGCGACAGCCCCAATTGCTGCCGGATTCGCCGGAAGCGCGGGCCGACGAAGAGTTTCTTGCCGGAATCGGCGGGCATGTCTCAGATCTCCAGACCCAATCAAGGTCAGAACCATTGACCTATTGTTTACAAATTTTACAAAGTGACATCTAATACACGTTCAGATGTTACATGACATCACCAATTAAAAACAAGTCATCTGTACGAACTTTTCCTTTTCGCGTTTAGCTCCTGACACGCATCTCGCAATGCATTGTCAAGAATGTCGATGGCTGACATCGCCATCGTCAGCGAAAGGATCAGGCACATGAATTACCAGCCCCGCGGTATCAGCACCCTCCAGGGTCCGTCCTCGTATCAGGACGAGGTCAAGGCGGCTCAGGCGCTCCTCGAGACCCAGCCGACCTGGAACGGCGTTTCGGCCGAGGCCGTCGCGCGCATGCGCCTGCAGAACCGTTTCAAGACCGGCCTCGACATCGCCCGCTACACCGCGGCCGTGATGCGCGCCGACATGGCCGCCTATGACAAGGATCCCACCAAGTACACCCAGTCGCTGGGCTGCTGGCACGGCTTCATCGCCCAGCAGAAGCTGATCTCGGTCAAGAAGCATTTCGGCGGCAAGACCGACCGCACCTACCTCTATCTCTCCGGCTGGATGATCGCGGCGCTGCGCTCCGAATTCGGTCCGCTGCCCGACCAGTCCATGCACGAGAAGACCGCGGTGCCGGCGCTGATCGAGGAGCTCTACACCTTCCTGCGTCAGGCCGATTCGCGCGAGCTCAACGACATCTTCCGTCTGCTCGACAAGGCGCGCAAGGAAGGCGACAAGACTCGCGAGAAGGAGCTGATCGAGAAGATCGACAACTTCCAGACCCATGTCGTCCCCGTCATCGCCGACATCGACGCCGGCTTCGGCAACGCGGAGGCGACCTATCTGCTCGCCAAGAAGATGATCGAGGCGGGCGCCTGCGCGCTGCAGATCGAGAATCAGGTCTCCGACGAGAAGCAGTGCGGCCACCAGGACGGCAAGGTCACCGTGCCGCATGACGTCTTCCTGGCGAAGATCCGCGCCTGCCGCCACGCCTTCCTCGAGCTCGGCGTCGAAGACGGCATCGTCGTGACCCGCACCGACTCGCTCGGCGCCGGCCTGACGCAGCAGATCGCCGTCAGCCACAAGCCCGGCGACATCGGCGACCAGTACAACAGCTTCCTCGATTGCGAGGAAATCACCGCGGAGAACGCCAAGAACGGCGACGTCATCATCAACCGCAACGGCAAGCTGATGCGTCCGAAGCGGCTGCCCTCCAACCTCTACCAGTTCCGCCCCGGCACCGGTGCAGACCGCTGCGTGCTCGATTGCATCACCTCGCTGCAGAACGGCGCCGACCTGCTCTGGATCGAGACCGAGAAGCCGCATATCGAGCAGATCGCCAGCATGGTCGACCGCATCCGCAAGGTGGTGCCGAACGCCAAGCTCGCCTACAACAACTCGCCGTCGTTCAACTGGACCCTCAACTTCCGTTGGCAGGTCTACGACGCGATGAAGGAAGCGGGCCAGGACGTCAGCAAGTACAACCGTGCCGAGCTGATGAAGGCGGAGTACGACGACACGCCGCTGGCGAAGGAAGCCGACGAGCGCATCCGTACCTTCCAGGCGGATTCGGCCAAGCGCGCCGGCATCTTCCACCACCTGATCACGCTGCCGACCTATCACACGGCCGCGCTCTCGACCGACAATCTCGCCCGCGAGTATTTCGGCGAGCAGGGCATGCTGGGCTACGTCAAGAACGTCCAGCGCGCCGAGATCCGTCAGGGCATCGCCTGCGTGAAGCACCAGAACATGGCCGGCTCCGACATCGGCGACGACCACAAGGAGTACTTCGCGGGCGAAGCTGCGCTGAAGGCGGGCGGCGTCCACAACACGATGAACCAGTTCGGCTAACGGCGGATCGGACCGGTCTGGAAGCCAGGTTGGAGTCCAGGCCGGTCACGCACCTCAACAGGAGACTGACAATGACCAAAGGCAGCAATTTCTGGGTGATCGGCGGCGAGTTCGGTTCGATGAACTTCCACAAGCTCGTGGAAGGCTCGGCCCAGGTCAAAGGTCCGTTCAAGACCCGCAAGGAAGCCGAAGAGTGCTGGAAGGAAGTCTCGGAAGAAAGCCGTCACAAGGCCGGCGTCCGCTTCTCGATCGTGGAAGAGCCCTCGCGGGTCTCGGCCTGATCGCCCCGACTTAAGAAGACGTCCAAGGACGGATGGTCCCATCCAGGCCCTGCCTGGGTGGGATCGTCTGTTTTTGGCACAGGTGAAACGGCTGTGGGCGCCGTAAGTCTCTGGAATTGTAGGTCTTTGCGGAGGGTTTGGTTGCTGATAGGTTAATGGGCATAAGTCGAGGACGAGGCCGACAATGTCAGAGCCCGAGACCAGCGGGACCCATCCCGGCCAGCCGGGCCCGGTGCGGCTGCGCGATGCGCTGCTGCGCGCGCGGATCGAGGCGGCCGACCGCACCGGCGTCGTCGTCGATTTGCGCGACGCCGAGGTGGCACGGCTCGAGATCCTCAACGACGCGCTCGATCCCCTGTTCGCGCAGGTGCCTGATCAGATCGACCTGTTCGACCGCGGCATCAGCCAGGGCGATACGCCGCGGCTGTGGATCGACGTCGTCGCCCATATCGTGATGGGCCGCGACAAGCGGATGTACCGCTTCGTCCAGGACACCCGCTTCGGCCGCATCGTGCTCGCCGAATCGCACGACACCGCCGTGATCGTCGAGGCCGTCACCGACTATGTCGCGCGCCGCATGGTCGAGCGCGAGCGTGCGATGTTGGTCCAGCCCGAACCGCAAGCACCGACCGCCGCGCCGCCGCCGCGCCGTTCGCGCGTCTGGCCGTTCGTGTTCGGCTTCGTGCTGGGCGCGGCCGCGCTGTTCGGGCTTGCAGTGCTGGCAGTCTTGCGGAACTGGTGAGGCTCTCTCCGCCGTCATTGCGAGGAGCCCTTGCGACGAAGCAATCCAGACTGCCTCCGCGGAGATTCCTGGATTGCTTCGCTGCGCTCGCAATGACGACCGGGGACTAAATCAACCGCACATGCTTGATCTGCCCGACCTGAAACCCCGCCCCGAGGCTTCGCACCGTCTGCTCGCAGCGCCAGCCGGCATTGTCCTTCTCGATGGTGAACAGATTGTACGCCGCCGCCGGATAACGTCCGTGCGCCAGCGCGGAGGCCGACGGCACGCCGAGCGCGGGAATGTTGCCGTTTGGACCCTCGAACCACATCGTCGAATGAATGTGGTCGTGCCCGTGCAGGACCAGCTCGACGCCGTGGCGCTTCAACAGTCCCAGCAATTCCGGCGCGTCCGTCATCCGCTTCGCCCGCGCGCTGGACTTCAGCGGATGATGCACCAGCAGCACGCGGAAGACGTCTTCCGCGGCGAGCCGCTCGAGCACCTCCGCAAGCGCGGCGAGCTGATCGCGCCCGAGCGTGCCGGTCGCCATCAGCGGCAGGGTCGGCACCGCCGTGGACAGGCTGATCAGGGCAAGCGGCCCGCGCCGGCGCACCGCAGGGAAGGCTGCGCCGCCGGGTGTGTCCGCGGCGATGTAGTGCAGGAACGTCTCGCCGAAGCGATGACGCGTCGCGCTGACATAGGCGTCGTGATTGCCGGGGATCGCGGTCACGCGGTCGGGCGGGCCGACGCTTTCGAGCCAGGCCAGCGCCGGTGCGAACTCCGCCTCCAGCGCCAAGTTGACGAGATCGCCTGTCACTGCGATGTGGTCGGGCGCCTGCGCCTTCATGTCGGCGACGAGCGCGTCGAGAACCTCGCGGCGCTGGTACTTGTGGCGGTTGCGCGTCCAGTTGACATAGCCGAACGCGCGCTTGCCCGCGAGCTCGATCAGCCGCGGCTTCGGCAAAGGCGCCAGATGCGGATCGGACAGGTGGGCGAGCGTGAAGGGAGCCAGCGTGAAGGGAGTCATGGCGCGCGAATGCCTCGCTATTGCTCCGCTGTAATGGCAAGGTCGCGCGCCCCGCGCAAGCAGGGCCTGAAACAGGGGGCGTCAAGGAGCCTGATGGGAGAACGTCTGAACCGAGCCCGACGGAAAGCCGAGCCGCTGCTGCGGCGGTTCTTGCACGGCTATTTCCTGCTCGTCCGCGGCATGACGCTCGGCGTCCGTGCCGTGGTGCTGGATGCCGACAATCGCGTCTTCCTGGTCAGGCATAGCTACGTCAGCGGCTGGTATTTGCCTGGCGGCGGCGTCGATTTCGGCGAGACCATGGAAGAGGCGTTGCGGCGCGAGCTCAAGGAGGAGGGCGACATCGATCTGACCGGCGAGGCGATCCTGCACGGCGTCTTCCTCAACAGCCACGTCTCCCGCCGCGACCACGTCGCGGTCTACGTGGTCAGGCAGTTCAGGCAGGACCGCGTCCCTGAGCCCAACCGCGAGATCGTCGAATGCGGATTCTTCGACAATGCCGCATTGCCCGAGGGCACCACGCCCGGCACGCGGCTGCGGATCGCCGAAGTGCTCGATGGCAGGCCCGTGATTGCGACGTGGCGCTGAGGGCAGCTTGTGCTAGTAACCCGCTCGACGCGCACGGCAGACCACGCCGCTCGGGCGCGAGCCGACAAGCCTCGGAGTGCTGCCCTGATGACCACAACGCAACTTCGTATCGCGGTGCTGGTGCCCTGCTACAACGAGGAGGCCGCGGTCGCGACCGTCGTTGCCGATTTCCGCAAGGCGCTGCCCGCGGCGGAGATCTACGTCTACGACAACAATTCGCGCGACCGGACCGCCGCGGTCGCGCGCGAAGCCGGTGCGATCGTGCGCAGCGAGCGCCGGCAGGGCAAGGGCCACGTCGTGCGCCGCATGTTCGCGGACGTCGAGGCCGACGTCTATGTGCTGGTCGATGGCGATGCCACCTATGATGCGCCGAGCGCACCCATCATGATCGACAAGCTGCTCGACGAGCATCTCGACATGGTGGTCGGGCTTCGCGTCGATCAGGTCCAGGCTGCCTACCGGCTCGGCCACCGCACCGGCAACCGCATGCTGACCGGCTTCCTGTCCGACACCTTCGGCCACGCTTTCAAGGACCTCCTGTCCGGCTACCGGGTGTTCTCGCGCCGCTTCGTCAAATCCTTTCCCGTCCTCTCCGACGGCTTCGAGATCGAGACCGAGCTTGCGGTCTATGCGCTGGAATTGTCGCTGCCGGTTGCCGAGGTCGAGACGCCCTATTATGCGCGCCCCGAAGGCTCGTTCTCCAAGCTCAACACCTGGCGCGACGGCTTTCGCATCCTCGGCACCATGCTGAAGCTCTATCGCAGCGAGCGGCCGTTGCGCTTCTTCACGGTGATCGGAATCCTGCTGGCGCTGGCGTCGATCATCTTCGCGATTCCGATCGTGATCACCTTCATCGAAACCGGCCTCGTGCCGCGCCTGCCCACTGCCGTGCTGTCGATGGGCCTGATGATCATGGCCTTGCTGTCGGTGTCGTCAGGGCTCGTGCTCGATACGGTGACGCGAGGGCGGCGGGAGATGAAGATGCTGGCCTATCTGTCCCAGCCGGCGTCGAAACGGAACGCAGGTTGAGCCAGGCTTGCACTTCGCCCGCCGGGAGGTAAACGGGGCACCGCCGCCGCCCATGGACCTTCGCAGGCGCAAGTGCTACTCCGCGAATTGACATGAACGATCTCTCACTGACCATTCTTCCCGAAGCCGCCGGCGACGCTCAGGCGATCGAGCGGCTGCACGAACGCACCTTCGGCCCCGGCCGCTTCGTGCTGAGCGCCTACCGGATCCGCGAGCACGTCGACCATCTGCTCGAACTGTCCTTCACGGCCCGTATCGGCACGCTCCTGGTCGGCTCCGTCAGGCAATTGCCGATTCTGATCGGCCAAACGCCGGCGCTGCTGCTCGGGCCGCTCACCGTCGAGCCGCCGTTCCGCGATCGCGGCATCGGCCGTCAGTTGATGGAGCGCGCGCTGAAGGACGCCAGGGAAAAAGGCCACCGCCTCGTGCTGCTGGTCGGCGACGAGCCCTATTACGGCCGCGTCGGCTTCAAACAGGTGCCGAAGGGCCGCGTCACCATGCCCGGCCCGGTCGATGCCGCGCGCATCCTGGTGTTCGAACTCGTCGACGGCGCCTTCGAGGGCGTGTCGGGCGCGGTCGGCCCCGACTGGAGCAAAGCGCGGACATAGGGCGGCGCGCGTCGTTGGAAACGCCGTAGCCCGGATGGAGCGCAGCGCAATCCGGGAAGGTCTTCCGCAACGAGAGAACCCCGGATTACGCTACGCTCCATCCGGGCTACGACACTGCTCGTATCTCATCCGGCTAAGAGACCGTCGAGAAGACGCGCGGCTGCGCGCGTCATACTCCGTCATTGCGAGCGCAGCGAAGCAATCCAGAGTCTTTCCGCGGAGGCGGTCTGGATTGCTTCGTCGCAAGGGCTCCTCGCAATGACGGCGCGTGTCGTTACCTAGAACTTGAAGTTCGCGAACGCCCTGACGCCGATGCCGGGCAACAGCACCTGGTCCTTATTGAAGGAGACGGCATTGCGGATGTTCTCGTTCAACAGGTTGTTGCCGACGAGCCCGACATGCATCTCGCGCGCGCCGAACCAACGTTGATCGAGCTGCGTTTTGTAGCTGACCTCGGCCCTTAGCAGGTTGTAGCCGGGCGTCGGCGTCTCCGCGATCGGTGCGATGTCGTTTTGCGCGAACGCGTGCAGCAGGTTGATCCGGGCAAACCATTCGGCGTCGCGATAGTACACACCACCGCCCAGCCGCTGGGGCGGAATGCGTGGCACGTTAGTGCCGTCGTCGAAGGTCGCGCGCACGATGTCGTATTGACCCTCGATGCCCCAGATCCCGTTCCAGACCGGCATCACGTCGTACTGGAACTGGAATTCGCCGCCCCGGAATGTCGCGTCGCGCTGCGAATAGACCGCCTGATTCAGTTCGAGGCCAGCGCCAAGCTGGCAAACGCCGTCCTCACACGTGTTGCCGGTCAGGCGCCGGTAGATGAAACCGTTGAACTTGGTGTAGTAGCCGGTGATTTCGAAGCGAAGCGGTCCTACCGCTCGTCGCAGTCCCGCCTCGACCGACTTGGCGGTCTCGATGCCGAGATTGGGATTGCCGATGTCGAAAGTGGTGGTGGCATCGTGGCCGCCGCGCGAAAACAATTCCGCCGGTTTCGGCGCACGCTCGACATATTGGCCGGTGATGCTGGCGACCAGATCCCAGGGAAGGCTGTGGATCAGGCCGATGCTCCCGCTCACCGGCGTGAAGTTGCGGTTGACCGCCGTTGCGGGGCCGATCGCGGCCGGATCGACGGCGAGGTCGAACACATCGGGGACGAAGGCCGGCGCCGTGCCGCTCAACCTTGCGCTCTCGACGCGTCCGGCGATCTGAGCCTTGGTGGCTTCGCTGAACTTGAACTCATTGAAGATGTACCCGGCGACCTTTGTGTTCTTGTTCGGATCGAACAGTCCGTTGATCGGGCTGCCTGGATCGTCCGGACTCGGCGCGGTCAACTTCTGGTGCGAAGCCTGAACGCCCACAGCGGTGGTCAGCGCAGCAAAGCGGACGTCGAACGGCGCAAGCTGCACCTCGACGCGGCCTTCCTGTTCCTTGTTGGTGAAGGTTTGTCTCACGCCGAGGGAGCTGAGGTCGGCAGAGTCGGCGAGCCCGACCTCATCGTGCTTATAGTCGGTGGCGCTGGCCCAGAACCGGATCGCATCGATCGCCGCCGCGTCCGGCCGATACTCGCCTTTTGTCGTGAACTTCGTTTGTCGTCCGTCGATCCGCGTCAGGAACTCGCTGCCCTCGATACCGGGTATGTGATAGAGCGCGTTGTGCTGCGTGATCGCCGCGCCCACGTAGCCGCCGTCGAAGATGTAGGAGCCGCCGACAGATCCGCCGTAGGCCTGCGATGCCGAATTCGGCTGGCGTCCGTTGAACGGCAGCGTCGGGTCGGTCAAGAACGGATAGCTCGGGATGTTGTAGTCGCCGGCCTTGCGGCCAAAGGCATCGGCGTGGAAGGCAAAGTTGCCGCCGCCGGCATCGAGCAGCACGGCACCTTCGGTCCCGCGATCGACCGAAGTTACGGCCGTCCGCGTTTCCGCGGTGATGCAGCCCGGCGATCCCACGTTTGCCAGCGGCGCCTTGGTCGGGAGTCCGTAAGTCGGAAAGGGCGCCGTGCAGGACGGCAAGGCATCCGGAATTCGATTGTTGGTTGCGCTGACCACGCCACCGATCGCGGTGGAGCCGTAGCGCAGCGTCGCCGGTCCGCGGATGACCTCGACCTGGGTGGCTGCCAGCGGATCAATCGGCACGAAGTGATCCTCGCCGAGATCGGACGCGCCGTTGCTGCCTGTTCCGTTCTCGATAATGCCGACCCGGTTGGTGTCGAGCCCGCGAATGATCGGGCGGCTGGATGCGCCGGGTGCGTATTCAGAGCCGGTGATGCCGGGCTTGGAGAACAGGAGATCGCCGAGCGTGCCGCCGCCGTTGCGCCGAATCTCCTCGTTCGGCACCACGGTGACGGTCGCGAATTGATCGGTCACAACAGGCAGCACGCCTTGCTGAGGCGCGGCGAGCACGGGAGCTGCCGGTGCCGCTTCAGCTGCCTGCTCGCGGCTGCGCACCCGCGCGGTCCGCGTGCCTCGGCCTGCGTTGCGGGTCGGCACCACTGCTCTGCGTACGATCGGGCTCGGCGCCGTTACGGTGATGGCGGGGAGCTCGGTCGACGATTTGTCTTGTGCCGGTCGTTGTGCCGAGTCTTGGGCGAACGCGGATGTAGCGGCGGCGCCGAGCAGGAGCAGGCTTGCTCCGCCAAGGCGCTGCGCGCGTCGCAATTGAAATGACATGGTCCTGATTCCACTCAGGCGCCGTCCGGATGATGCTCTGCTGATCGGAGGCGGCCTGCCGTCGCGACGCGACGGAATTCGACTTCAACTTCTCCCAGGCACTTGCCGATGTGCGGCGAGGCTGGGTGTGATCAAGCGTTGGAGTCAGGACGCAGGAGGGGCGCGCGGCTGGAACGCCGTGCGGGCCGATGTCAGATGAGCGAACTCGGCGTCGAGGCTGCGCCGGAGCAGCTCGATCGCCTGCGGCAGCAACAGCACGGGCGGCGTCGCCGACACGATCGTGCCCGCCATCGCAATGATGGCGCAGATGGCGCAACTCTCGTCGCGCGAATGCTCGCGGTCGGGACTTGAGGGCGATTGCTTCTCGACGGCGGCGCCGTCGGTCGCTGCAACGTCCTTGGCGCCGCCTTCGATGTGCTGGACCGATGATTGAGCAAAAGGCGCGGCCTGCGCGAACCAATGGCTGTGGCCGAACGTCAGCGCGAGCTGCACCAGCATCGCGAACAACGCGAGCCGGGCGCCGTGCCTGCTATTCGACCGGAACCACTTCATCTGGAAAACGCCACCCCCACACCGGGGCGTCAATCCCAGGACGCCGCGATGTTATAGTATAACATCGCCTGATCAGTTCACCGATGTCAACGGCAGGCCGGTTGGGCGCGCACTCGCCGCCCAGCCGATGTGTCGTTCAGGCAACTACCGCCCCTCGCGCACCCAGGTCGCCGCGAATGCGCCGAGCAGCAGCAGCAGGCCGATCAGGCCGGAGAAGATCGGCAGCACGCCGACGCCCTTGACCACGCTGGCATCGCGCATCCGCACGCCCATCCACCCGTCGCCGTGGAACATGCCGACCGAGCGCACCGGCAGGATGCGCGGCAGCTCGACGCTCGAGCTAGTAGCCACGCGCACGGCATCGCCGCCCGTCGCCTGTGTCAGCGGCTTCAACGTATCGACCGTGGAGGTGACTTCCGAAAATTCCTTCGGATTGGTCGGGCCGACATTGATCAGCGCTTTCAGCGTGCCGTCGGTCGCCTGCCACAGGCCGAGCTCGCTCGCCGGCAGGCTGGCGCGCCACTCGCCGGGATCGCCGGCGCTCAGCGTCAGATCCTGCGACACGCCCGACGGCGATGTCACGCTGACGGGCTGGACGCTGTCCGCCATGGTCTGACGCACCACGACGAGGTCCTTGCCCTGCACCTGGAGGCGCAACGCCTCCTCGTCGAGATCAGGCTGCTTCATCAGCCAGTGCGACATCCGCCGCAGCAGGTCGAGATGCGGACCGCCGCCCTCATAGCCGCGCGCCCACAGCCAGATGTGGTCGGACAGCAGGAGCGCGACGCGGCCCTCGCCGAAGCGCGACAGGAACAGCAGCGGCTTGCCGTCGACGCCGGTCATGACGGGCGGGTTGACCGCATTGCGGGTATCGACGGTGCGGAAGAACCGGCTCCAGCGCGGCGGCTCGCTGGCGGAGCCTTCCAGCCCGCGCGTGACGGGATGGCGTTTGCCGAGGTCGGACAGATGCGCATAGAACGGCTTCTCGGTGACGCCGACCGGTTCGGCCGGCAGCACCGAATCGAGCGGCGTGCGCCAGATGCTGCTGTTCGAGGCATAGTCGGGGCCGGCCGAGACCAGCACGGCGCCGCCTGCGCGCACGTAACGCGCCATGTTCTCGAAATAGGGGATCGGCAGCACGCCCTGGCGGGCATAGCGGTCGAAGATGATCAGCTGGAATTCGTTGATCTTCTGCTGGAACAGCTCGCGGGTCGGAAACGCGATCAGCGACAATTCGTTGATCGGCGTGCCGTCCTGCTTCTCCGGCGGGCGCAGAATGGTGAAATGCACGAGGTCGACGCTGGCGTCGGACTTGAGCAGGTTGCGCCAGGTGCGCTCGCCCGAATGCGGCTCGCCCGAGACCAGCAGCACGCGCAGCTTGTCGCGCACGCCGTCGATGGCGACGACGGCGCGATTGTTCACCGGCGTCAATTCGCGCTCCAGCGGCGAGGCCTCGATCTCGACGATGTTCGGCCCGGCATGCTTGATGTCGACGTCGACGCTCGCGGCCTGGCCGCTGGAGAGCGTGCGCTCGTTGATGACCTCGCCGTCGCGGCGGACCGTGACCCTGGCGCGCTCGCCGGTGACACCCTGGTCGTCGAGGCGGTAGGAGATGGTCTGGCTCTGCCCGACGATACCGAAGCGCGGCGCGGCGGTGATCGCGATGCGGCGGTCGCGCTCGTCCTTCTGGCCCGTGACCAGCGCGTGCACCGGCGCCTGGAAGCCGAGCGCGGCGGCGTTCGCGGGAATGTCGTGGACGCGGCCGTCGGTGATCAGGAACGCGCCGGCGACGCGGTCGACCGGGACGTCCGCCAAGGCCGAGGCCAGCGCGCCGAACAGCTTGGTGCCGTCGGTCTCGCCGTCGGCCTGTCCGGCCTCGACGACGCGGACCTCGAGGCCCTTGATCTTCTTCAGGCTGTCGACCAGCGCCTCCTGCGCTTGCGCAGCTTCGCGATTGCGGTTGCCGAAGTTCTGGCTCGGGCTCTTGTCGACGACGACAGCGGCGACCGAGGTGAGGGGATCGCGGTCCTCGCGGGTGAAGGAGGGATTGGAAAGCGCCAGCAGGAACAGCGCCAGCGCGGCCACCCGCACCGCGGCGCCGCGCGCGCGCGCCAGCAGCAGCACGAGCGCGACAATGACGATCGCGACGAGCGCGAGCCACAGCACGATGGTAGGAACAAGCGGTGTGAACGCGATGCCGTAGTTCATGTCGATCCTATTGCCCCAGCCGTTCGATCAGCGCCGGAGCGTGGACCTGGTCGGCCTTGTAGTTGCCGGTCAGCGTGTACATCACGATGTTGGCGCCGGCGCGGTAGGCGAATTCGCGCTGGCGGGGGTCGCCGCCGGTCACCGGCAGCATGGCCTGTCCGTCGGGCCGCACCGCCCAGGCGCCGGCCAGGTCGTTCGAGGTGATGATGATCGGCGAGACGCCGTCGCCGCCGCGCGCCGGCCGCTGCGCGCTCTCATCGTCGTCTTCGCGCGGCAAGGTCTCGACCCAGGTCTGGCCGGCGGTGAAGCGGCCGGGGAAGTCGCGCAGCAGATAAAAGGTCTTGGTCAGCACGTGCTCGCGCGGCACGGGCTCGAGCTCGGGCACGTCGAGCGAGGACAGGATCTCGCGCAGCGTCTGCATCGCCGGCGTCTGCGCCGCGCCGTTGGCGCCGGGCGGCGCCTCGATCGCGTCGCGGGTGTCGAACAGCACGGTGCCGCCCTGCTTCATGTAGACGTCGATCTTGTTGATGGCGTCCTGCGGCGGCTTCGGCGCGCCCGGCACGATCGGCCAGTAGATCAGCGGGAAGAACGCGAGCTCGTCGCGCGCGGGATCGACGCCGACGGGATCACCGGCCTCGAGCGCCGTGCGCTGGGCCAGGAACAGCGTCAGCCCGTTCATTCCCGCCTTGACGATGGAATCGACATCCGCATTGCCCGTGACGACATAGGCGAGGCGGGTCTGCGACACCGACTTCATCGCGAACTCGTCCGTGACGCCGTCGGCGCGCGACGGCGCCGGCGAGAGCGCCGCGAATCCCGCGAGCAGGGCGAGCACGATCATCGCGGGCGCGGCGCGGCGGCGCAGCAGCGCGGCAATGCCGCCGCCGAGCACCGCGATGATGATGGCGTCGATCAGGAACAGCGCGAGCGCCGTCGACAGCAGCCAGCCGCGCAAATCGCGCGGCTCGGCATTGGTGTAGGTGGCGTGCCGGGCGCGCAGGCTCGCGGTGTTCAGGGCGGCGATGCGGTCGGCGCTGGCAAGCGTGTTCACGGCGAGCGGTCCTTCTGCCGGGCCGTAGAAGCCGGGCGGATGATCTGATGTGGCGCGGTCGCGGTAATCCGCAGGAAGCGGCTTGGCCGTCGCGGGCGGCGGACCAAACGCGCCAAATCCGTCGAGGATGTGCAGCGGCGCCACGGTCTCAGTGGTCGCTTCGCCGGCAACGCCAGCGCCGGGCTTCGCGGTGTAGCCGGACATGTCGACCACCCGCCGCAGCATTTCGACGAAGGTGCCCGACATCGGTAAGTCAGACCAGCGCATGTCGGCGCTGACGTGGAACAGGCTGACGAGGCCCTTGCCGCGATGCTCGCCGGTGACGAGCGGGGTGCCGTCTTCCAGCGAGGCCCAGCTCTTGGTGGCGAGCACGGCGTCGGGCTCGGCCAGCACCTGCCGGCTCACGGTGACGTCCTTCGGCACTGCGACCCCGGCGAACGGACCGTCGGCGGCGAAGGAGGCGAGATGCTGCGGCTTCTCCCAGGTCAGGCTGCCGCCGAGCGTGCGGCCGCCCTTGCGCAGCTTGACCGGCACGAGGTCGTCCTCCGCCTGTGCCAGCCGGGGCCCAGCGAACCGCACCAGCACGCCGCCCTGGTCGATCCAGGCATTGAGGCGTTCGCGCAGCTCGGGGGCGATGGTGCCGACATCGGCGAGGATGATCATCGGCAGCTTCTGGTCGAGGAACTGCGTGATGCCCTGCTGCGGCGAGCCCTTGTCGGCGAGCCGGACGTCGGCGAACGGCGCCAGCGCGCGGGTGAGATAGAAGGTCGGCGCCAGCAGTGGCTGCGCGGTCTCGCTGGTCGCGCCCGAGATGATGCCGATGGCGCGGCGGCGCCAGCGCTTGTCGAGCAGCTGCACCGCGCCGGCCGAGCGCTCGCCGGAGATTTCGAGCCGCGTGATGTCGTTGCGCAGCTCGACCGGCAGGTCGAACGCCGCCTCGGTTTCCTTGTCCTGCGGGCCGAACGAATAGCGCGCTTCGCCGATCGGCGACGCCTTCTGGTCCAGCGCGCGTACCGTGCCGACCGCAATCCCGCTGTCGGTGCGCAGCACCTTCACCGTCATCTTAGCTGCGGCGTTCTCGGCGGCGACCAGGGCCAGCGGCGAGGAGGTGCCGCCTGCGAACACGGTCAGGCTGCGGTCGCCGATGGTCTTGCCGAGGCCGGCCACGAAGTCCTCGCCGCGGCCGGTGTCGACGCCGTCCGAGAGCCAGGCGATCTCGCAGTCGCCGGTGACCTTGAGGAAACGGTCGACCGCGGCCAGCGTCTCGACGCGGTCGATCGAATAGGGCTTTGGCGCCAGCTGCCGCAGCGCGACGCGCGCCGCACCCGCCGGCATCAGCGTGATGTCGCGGTTCGGCTCGGACAGCGGCACCAGCGCGATGCCGCGGCCGTCATTGTCGGCATTGGCGATAAGCTCATCGGCGGTCCTGATCCTGACGTCCCAGTGCGATGCGGCGCTCCAGCCGTCGTCGAACATGATCATCAGCGGCGCCTTGCTCCCGGCGACGCCCGTTTGCGGATTCCAGATCGGGCCGGCGGCGGCGAAGATCACCAGCGCGGCGGCGAGCAGGCGAAGCGCGGTCAGCCACCACGGCGTCCGTGAGGGCGTCTCTTCGAGCGGCGTGATGTCGAACAACAGCCGCGTCGGCGGAAACTCGATGCGGCGCGGCCGGGGCGGCATCACGCGCAGGAGCCACCACAGCACGGGCAGGCTGACGAGGCCGATCAGGAGCAGCGGTTGCGTGAAGGCGAGCGGCAATCCCATCATGCGGCCGGCCCCGCCTTGATCGTCGTGGTGCGGGCGCCCGACTTGCTCACCTGCATGCCGGCATGCAGGAACAGCAAGAGCTCGGCGGCGGAGCGGTCGGTCGCGTGCGTCGTGAACAGCCAGTCGAGCTTGTTGGTCTCGGCACGGATCTGGTCGCGGTGCAGCGCAAGCCGCGCGGTGTAATCCTGCGCCCAGCTCTCGGCGCGGCCGGCGGTGATCACGCCAAAACCTTCGGGCTCGACGAACTCGACGCGGCCGGAATAGGGGAACGATTCCTCGGCGGGATCGACCACCTGCACCATCGTGCCGTGCGCGCCGGAGCTGGACAGCCCGGCGAGCGTCGTCCTGATCTCGGCGATCGGCGACCAGAAATCCGACAGCACGATGATCTCGGCCAGCGCGGCCGGAACGAAGGATGGCGGCAGGCTTAGTCGGTCTGCATCGTCATGCAGCATCGCCTGCGCCATCCTGTCGATGACGCTGCGGCTTGCGGTCGGCGCCATCAGCCCGGGAATGCCGACGCGCTCGCCGCCGGCGACGAGCAGCTCGGCCAGTGCGAAGGCGACGATCAGTGTCCGCTCGAGCTTGGACTCGCGCGCAGTCTTCGAGGCGAACGCCATCGAGGGCGAGCGGTCCGGCCAGATCCAGACCGTGTGCGAGGCTTCCCATTCCAGCTCGCGCACGTACAGATGGTCGTCGCGCGCCGAGCGGCGCCAGTCGACGTTCTGCGACGGTTCGCCCGAGACGAAGCGGCGGTACTGCCAGAAGTTTTCGCCCGAGCCGGCGCGGCGCCGTCCATGCAGGCCGTGGATGACGTTGGCGGCGATGCGGCGGGCCTCGAGCACCAAGCGCGGCAACGAAGCGGCGAGCGTGCGGCTTTCGCCATCTGCACGTCGGATCGCCAATATCTCCTTCGCTGCCCGCCCGTTCTCCGCTGCCATCAACCGATCCGTGTCTTCAATTGCCGGATCACGTCCGGAATCGTGCGGCCTTCGGCGCGCGCCTGGAACGTCAACGCCATGCGGTGCTTCAGCACGGGCTCGGCAAGGTCGAGCACGTCGTCGATCGAGGGTGCGAGGCGGCCGTCGATCAGCGCACGCGCGCGCACCGCCAGCATCAGGGATTGGCTGGCGCGCGGGCCGGGGCCCCAGGCAATGAACTTGCCGGCTTCGCCGGCGTCCGGACCCGGGCGGGCCGAGCGCACCAGTGAGAGAATCGCCTCCACCACGGAATCGCCGACCGGCAGGCGCCGGATCAGGCGCTGCGCGGTGATCAGCGCATCCGGCGTCATCGCGCCCTTGGCCAGAGTCTCCTCCGCGCCCGTGGTTTCAAACAGGATGCGGCGCTCGGCATCGCGGTCGGGATAGTCGACGTCGATCTCCATCAGGAAGCGGTCGAGCTGGGCTTCGGGCAGCGGATAGGTGCCTTCCTGCTCCAGCGGGTTCTGCGTCGCGAGCACGTGGAACGGTTTCGGCAGATCGTGACGCGCGCCGGCGACGGTGATGTGCTGCTCCTGCATCGCTTGCAACAACGCCGATTGCGTGCGCGGGCTGGCGCGGTTGATCTCGTCGGCCATCAGGAGCTGCGCGAACACGGGACCGGCAATGAAGCGGAAGGCGCGCCTTCCCGCGGTGCTCTCGTCCAGCACTTCGGCGCCGAGAATGTCGGAAGGCATCAAATCGGGCGTGAACTGGATGCGCTTGGCGTCGAGACCGAGCGTGACGCCGAGCGTCTCGACCAGCTTGGTCTTGGCAAGGCCCGGCACGCCGATCAGGAGCGCATGGCCGCCGGAGAGAATGGTGACCAGCGTGTTCTCGATCACGCGATCCTGGCCGAAGATGACCGAAGCGATCGCGTCCTTGGCCGCGCGAACCTGGCTCGACACCTGCTCGGCCGAACGGACGATCCCGTCCTCGAGTTTCTCGACACTCTCCGCCATTCGCTTGCTCCTTCAGCCTGTGCAACGCGGCTTGCTTGCATCGTCAGCCTGTCACGTCAGGTCATCACGCCAGATCATGGGCCCCATGCTAGACTTGCAGGAAAGCCATGTATTCGTTGAATTAACCTATCCCCACCTTATCGGCTTCGGGGTATGTACGGCATCACGAAGTGGCGACCTCCACACCGGGCTATTCCGGATGGAACCGCGCACCTAAGTACAACGTAGACCTGCACCAATCGTGCCAATCACAAAGTCAGGGCAAACCATGGCGAACCAAGGGCAGAGCGCCGATCGGGGTCTCGAGGGACTGACTGCCGCCGCCAAAAGCGCTGCCAATGCCGAAGGCGCCAAGAAAGGCCTGCCTCCGGTGCATCTGTGGAATCCGCCGTTTTGCGGCGATCTCGACATCCGAATCGCCTTCGATGGTACTTGGTTCTACATGGGGACGCCAATCGGGCGTCCCGCCCTGGTGCGGCTGTTTTCGACCATTCTCAAGCGCGAGGGCGACAAGCATTTCCTGGTCACGCCGGTGGAGAAGGTCGGTATCCGCGTCGACGATGCGCCGTTCATGGCGGTCGAGATGCAGAAGGACGGCGAGGGCAGCCATCGCGTGCTGCACTTCCGCACCAATGTCGACGACTGGGTCACCTGCGACGCGGCGCACCGGCTGCGCTTCGAGCAGGCTAGGGATGGCGGGCTGACGCCCTATCTGCACGTCCGCGCGGACCTCTGGGCCAAGGTGACGCGCGCGCTCTATTACGATCTGGTTGACATGGGCGAGGAGCGGATGGTCGATGGCCAGCCGATGTTCGGTGTCGAGTCGGCCGGCGAGTTCTTCGCCATGGCCGATGCGGAGCAGGTGAGGGCGGCGCTTTGAATTTGAACAACCCTATCCTGACGAACGAGCCGGTCGCGCTTGGCGCTGCGGATTTCTTCGCCCGCTCCAGGGCGCGGCTCGGCTTCGACGTGCCGCCCGGCCTCTATGATCCCAACATCATCCCCGCCTCGGGCGATCCCGGCACCGACAAGATGCTCGAGATCATCGCGCGCGAGCAGCCGGTGCGTCCCGCAGCGGTCCTGATCGCGGTGGTCGACCATCCCGAGCCCACCATCCTGCTGACGCAGCGCTCGGCGCATCTCAACGACCATGCCGGCCAGATCGCCTTTCCCGGCGGCAAGATCGACGCGATCGATGCCTCGCCGCTCGATGCGGCGCTGCGCGAGGCCGAGGAGGAGGTCGGGCTGGCACGCGACTTCGTCGAGCCGCTCGGCTATCTCGATCTCTACGGCACCGCCTTCGGCTTCCGCATCCTGCCGACGGTTGCCAGGGTCAGGCCGGGCTTTTCGCTCAGCATCAACCATTCCGAGGTTGATGATGCGTTCGAGGTGCCGCTATCCTTCCTGATGAATCCGGTGAACCACCAGGTGCACAGCAAGGAATTCCGCGGCACGCCGCGATCCTATTACGCGATGCCGTTCGCGGAACGCTACATCTGGGGGGCGACGGCGGGCATGCTGCGTGTGCTGTATGAGCGGATCTATTCGTCATGATCCGGACGGTTCTGACCGAGATCGGAATCTTCCTCATCCCCTTTGCCGTCTATGCGCTGTTCCTGGCGGCGACGCGGTCCGGTGTGTTCGCACGCTCCTCATGGCCGGTCGCGATCGTCGCGCGTCTTGCACTGGTGGCGATCGTGCTGGTCATCGCCGGCCTCATCGGCTTGGCGGAGTTCTCCGGCGCGCCGCCGGATTCGACCTACGTCCCCGCCCATATCGAGGACGGCAAGCTCGTGCCGGGCACGGAAAAGTAGGGGCGGGTCCATGAGCGCGGAGCCTTTACTCGCCGATGCGCCCTGGCTTACCGCAGGCGGCACCGCGCGCGTCCTGGCGCTGCTCGGCACCGATGGCGAGGAGGCGCGGGTGGTCGGCGGCGCCGTGCGCAACGCGCTGCTCGGTCTTGCGCCGGGTGACATCGACATCGCGACCACGGCGCTGCCGGACGAGGTGATACGGCGGGCCAAGGCTGCCGGCATCAAGAGCGTGCCGACCGGCATCGACCACGGCACGGTCACGCTGGTGATCGACGCCCACCCCTATGAAGTCACGACGCTGCGCGAGGACACCGAGACCTTCGGCCGCAAGGCCAAGGTCGCGTTCGGCCGCGACTGGATGAAGGATGCCGAGCGGCGCGACTTCACGATGAACGGCCTGTCGGTCGATGCACGCGGCGTGGTTTACGATCATGTCGGCGGCATCAACGACGCCAAAGCGCGGCGCGTGCGCTTCATCGGCGATCCCGACCAGCGCATCGCCGAGGATTACTTACGCATCCTGCGCTTCTTCCGCATCCATGCCGCCTTCGGCGCCGGCGATCCCGACCCGGACGGCTATCTCGCCTGCATCCGCCGACGCGCGGGCCTGGCCAGCCTGTCGGCCGAGCGGGTGCGCATGGAGATGCTCAAGCTGCTGGTCGCCGGTGGTGCGGCTGCGGCCGTGCGAGCCATGGCCGAGGGCGGATTGCTGCAGGCGTTGACTGGCGGCGTCGTCTATACGGGTCCCCTGGACACGATGATCGCGATCGAGCGCGAGCTCGGCCTCAGCCCCAGCAGCACGCGGCGCCTGGCCGCGCTCTCGGTCGCCGTCACCGAAGACGCCAAGCGCCTCGCCGTGCGCCTGCGGCTCTCCAATGCCGAGGCCAAGGCGCTGGATTCGATGGGGCACCGCTGGTGGCGCCTCGCCACCAAGGACGAAGCCAATGCACGGCGCTTGCTGTACCGGCTCGGGCCCGAGAGCTATCACGATCGCGTATTGCTTGGCTGGGCACGCAACGGCGGCGACGTCACCTCGATACGCTGGCGCGCGCTTGCCGAGCTGCCGCAGCGCTGGACCGCGCCGAAATTTCCGCTGAAGGCCGCCGACTTCATCGCCCGCGGTCTCGCCGAAGGACCTGCGCTCGGCCATGTGTTGGCGCTCGCTGAAGACGCCTGGCTCGCAGCGGATTTCCCGCTGGAAGAAGCCGCGCTCGCTACGCTCGCCGATCAAGCCGTGGCCCGCATCAGAGGCGACCAGAAAGATTGACCATCGTCTCGGGCTTCGCCGATATCTCGCTTCTGCAGCTTCTGCTTCGGTATGGCCGTGCCCGGCGTTCTTCGCCAAGGCCTTCGTCGATGCCGGTGCACATCCGCACCGCGATCCTCGATGCCGCCGTGATCACCGGCGGGCTGGTGATGATCTCGGCAGCGGCGAGGCAGCTCGTGGTCTAACGACGCCGGCTGAAATGGCGTTCTTGGCGTCTGAGGAGCATCTGATGTCGCGAAAATCTGGCGGCGTCGCGTCAGGCGAACTTCGCGCGCACAAACCGTGTTCCGCAGTTCCACGCTGTGTCGCCGACGCTACAGCAATATTGCGAGACCACCTCTATACCTTGGCTTAAGCGGTGCCGCCTTGTCACGCGCACAGCGTTCGAGGGAAGTCATGAAATTCATTGTCTCCAAATCCATCGTCTCTGCTGCCCTTCTGGCCTCGGCTGTGTGTCTCTCCCACGCCGCCTCCGCGGCCGATCTTGCCAGGGCCTACACCAAGGCGCCGCCCGCGCCGGTCGCATTCAGCTGGACCGGTTTTTACGCCGGCGTGCATGGCGGTTATGGCTGGAGCGATCCGACGGCGACCTTCGATCCCGGCGCGCTCGCAACCGGGACGGTGCCCGGCTATGTCGTCACGGGTGGCACTGGGCCGTTCACCCTGGATGTGAGCCCCAAGGGCGGATTCGGCGGCGGCCAAATCGGCTATAACTGGCAGTCCGGCACGTTCGTGTATGGTCTGGAAGCGGATGTCAGCGGCGCTGCCATCAGGG